>JBBAQC010000001.1:0-179038 GCA_040400535.1 Polynucleobacter sp.
AGCAATCCAAGTAGTGTGATAGTGGCTGAAGTGGCTGCCAGTAAACCGCTCATGATGGCGGTCATACCTGTCATGCCAGCCATATCTGTCATGCCAGCCATATCAATCATGCAAGCCGCTCAGGTTTCAGAGGTGGTTACCCAGCCACAAGCAATGAATATTACAAAAGATCCTTTTGTACTTGAGGCCATGAGCAATCTCATTGAGACTTCTAAGACAGTTAGAAAAGTCTTCTACGATACAGCGCAGCTTGACGGTAATACCTACGATAAATACGATGGGGTCAATACTGTGAGCGATTTCACCCCCTCTAGCCTAGTAGAAGTTCAATACCCAACTATCTCCACGCTTTCTGCGCATGCTAATCCAGCAACCCAGAAAATGATCCAAGAAACTTTTTACTCATCTGCTGGGCATATGACTAGAGTTGCTGATTTATCCTTACAAATAGCCAGAAATTTGAACTTACCAAGCAATCTAATTGATGAAATCTTCATTGCTGGAAAATTACATGATATTGGGCTACCCAATGCACTCTCCAATCTCTCAGCCTCAGAGTTCGCTTACCAGGTATTGAACGAGACACAGATGGGGTATCAAAAACTAAAAGAGGCTAATTTCTCAGACTCTATTGCCCAGATGGTGCAACAACACCATGAAAAAATGGATGGTAGTGGATTCATGAAGCTCTCTGGTGACAGCATCAGCATGGGATCTCGAATTCTAGCGATAGCTGATACCCTGGAGTCCTTCTCAGGGCATGGCAATCATTTGGAAGCTCTAGAGCCCATCAACATGAATAGAGCACTCCAAGAAATTCATAATGGGAGTGGTCGGCGTTTTGATCCGAAAATTGTGCAGTCCTGCATGAGTGTCTTTAGTAATGGATATGTATTTCCGACAGCACAACAAGCATCAAGCCATCAAATTAATATAGCCTAATACAGAAATCATGTATGGGCTATCTCCACCCCAACTAAATTGTTTGAATGGATACCCTGTGAGTACTTTGCAAGAAATTCGCATTGCAGTCACCATTGGTAAATTCTTTCAAAAGACCCGGAGAGAGCGGAAGATAGCGCTACATTCTGTTTCTATTCAGTCAGGCATTCCAATGAGTCTGCTAGTCAAGATAGAGAGTGGCAACATTCTGTCAATAAAAAGAAATGCTGAATATATCGATCAGATTACCCACATGATCGCTAAAAACTTGCATGTCAATATTGATGAATACTACCCATCACTAGCGCCTTTAACTAAAAGTAATGGGGTACAAATCACTACTGACCTCAATTAATCTGGGGCGCTAAAAACAAAGACCACCCGAAGGTAGTCTTTGCTCTGTACAAAACAACTCAACAGCTATTGCCTAAGACTTAAATCTCCTCAACCGGAGCAGCATCAACCTTTGGCCGCTTACCCGGAACTGCTGGGGTATCGAACTCCAGTAACACTTTGCCATCAGCATCAATATCCACTACAACATGACCACCCTGCGCTAACTTGCCGAATAGCAACTCGTCAGCCAAGGCTTTACGCACCGTATCCTGAATGATGCGTTGCATTGGTCTTGCACCCATCAATGGGTCAAAACCATGTTTCGCCAAGTGAGCACGTAACGCTGAACTGAATGTCGCATCCACCTTCTTCTCATGCAATTGCTCTTCTAGCTGCATTAAGAACTTATCCACTACGCGCATGATGATGGTCTCATCCAGCGCCTTGAAGGAAACGATCGCATCTAAGCGGTTGCGGAACTCTGGCGTGAAAAACTTCTTAATATCTGCCATCTCATCACCAGACTCACGCGCATTGGTAAAGCCGATAGTAGACTTCTGCATTGCTTCAGCACCAGCATTGGTAGTCATAATGATGATGACATTACGGAAATCTGTCTTGCGACCATTGCTATCTGTGAGGGTACCGTGATCCATTACCTGCAAGAGGATATTGAAAATATCAGGGTGCGCCTTTTCAACCTCGTCAAGCAACAACACGCAGTGGGGTTTCTTATTAACAGCCTCGGTCAACAAGCCTCCCTGATCAAATCCGACATATCCTGGAGGCGCACCAATTAAACGGCTGACCGCATGACGCTCCATATATTCCGACATATCAAAACGGAGAAGCTCAATACCTAAGATGTAAGCAAGCTGCTTGGCTACCTCAGTCTTACCCACGCCAGTTGGACCTGAGAATAAGAATGAACCAATTGGTCTATCGATCTTGCCAAGACCCGCACGCGTCATCTTAATGGCGCTTGCCAAGGCCTCAATGGCAGGATCCTGACCAAACACCACGCTCTTGATGTCGCGATCGAGCGTTTGCAATTTACTGCGATCATCCACGGTCACAGACTGTGGCGGTATACGGGCAATCTTCGCTACGATCTCCTCAATCTCTGGACGACCAATAGTTTTTTTCTGCTTAGACTTGGGCAAAATGCGTTGTGCCGCACCCGCCTCATCAATTACATCGATTGCCTTGTCTGGCAAATGACGATCGTTGATATAGCGTGAAGAGAGTTCGGCAGCAGCTACTAAAGCTGCGGAAGCATACTTAACACCGTGGTGTTCTTCAAAGCGTGATTTCAGACCACGTAAGATTTGCACAGTTTGATCAACGGTTGGCTCAACCACATCCACCTTCTGAAAGCGCCGTGACAGTGCTGCGTCTTTCTCAAAAATGCCGCGGTACTCCGTAAAGGTAGTCGCACCGATACATTTGAGCTGACCATTTGATAAAGCAGGCTTCAATAAATTACTGGCATCCAATGTGCCACCCGAGGCAGCACCCGCACCAATTAAGGTATGGATTTCATCAATAAATAAAACGCCATGAGGGCTGTCTTTTAAAGACTTGAGAACCGCTTTTAAGCGTTGCTCAAAATCTCCACGGTATTTGGTACCTGCCAACAATGCGCCCATGTCTAAAGAATAGACTGTGGCATCAGCCAAGATCTCAGGAACATCGCCTTTCACAATACGCCAGGCAAGACCCTCAGCAATCGCAGTCTTACCTACGCCAGCCTCACCTACTAATAAAGGATTATTTTTACGGCGGCGGCACAGAACTTGGATTACGCGCTCAACTTCACTATCGCGCCCGATGAGCGGATCAATCTTGCCTTGCTTAGCCAGCACATTTAGATTCTGGGTATATTGATCAAGAGGACTCTCTTTGCCGCCAGAGCTAGCATCTTCAGTCTCTTGCGCAGACTCAGCCGGCTTGACTTGCTCAGCCTGATCTTTGCGAACACCATGGCTAATGAAATTGACTACATCCAAGCGGGTTAAGCCTTGCTGTTGCAAGAAATACACTGCATGAGAATCTTTTTCTCCGAAGATGGCTACCAGAACGTTGGCTCCAGTCACCTCTTTCTTGCCACTAGATGTGGACTGCACATGCATGATGGCGCGCTGGATCACACGCTGAAAACCGAGAGTTGGCTGCGTATCGACTTCATCGCTACCCGGAACTACTGGGGTATTGTCATTAATAAAGTTTTTAAGCTGCGTACGGAGCTCAGCAATATTAACGGCGCAGGCTTTTAGGACCTCTACTGCGGTTGCATTGTCTAGCAAGGAGGCTAGTAGATGCTCAACCGTAATGAACTCATGTCTTGAGGCTCGTGCGTCAACAAACGCCATGTGCAAACTCACTTCTAATTCCTGGGCAATCATGCTTCCTCCATAGTGCACTGTAGTGGGTGACCCGCTTCGCGGGAGAGCTCGATAACTTGATGCACTTTTGTTGCCGCAACATCGCGCGTAAAAATACCGCAAATGCCTTTGCCAACTAAATGAACCTGCAACATGATCCGTGTAGCTGTCTCATGATCCTTATTAAAATACTCTTGAATGACCATCACTACAAATTCCATTGGTGTGTAATCGTCATTCAATAATAAGACTTTGTACATCGAAGGGGACTTTAATTTCTCGGCCTGCTTTTCGAGAAGAATCGTGTCCTCAATAAAGGGATTATTGGGGTTAGCGACTGTAGGGTTTTTACTTGTACGGCTCATGAGAAACATTCTAAACACAGATCAAAAATTTGGGATTTCAGGGCTTTGTTGCAAAAAACCATCAGTAAACGCCCTTTAATCCTATATTGGGGCATTTATGGATAAAAAAAGGGGGGTTAATCAATAACTATCTTTGCATAACCCCTTGACACCCCACCATAAAGGGCAAACAATCAGGGGTAGGCTTTATTTGAAGTCCTATTTAGGCGTGTTGTAGAGCGAGACTGATTAAAAAGTATTCACCCTCATCACGGTTGTTTTAAGTTTATGTAATGGAGTTCGCATGGCGACCGGAATTGTTAAGTGGTTCAATGATGCAAAAGGTTTTGGCTTTATCAAACCTGATGATGGTGAAGAAGAGTTGTTTGCGCATTTCAGCGCAATCACAATGCCTGGGTTCAAAACCCTCAAGGAAAACCAAAAGGTAACGTTTGATATTACCCAAGGCCCTAAAGGCAAACAAGCTACTAATATCCAAGCAGGTTAATCTGCTGTAGATCATTACTAAAACCCAGGACTCGTTCCTGGGTTTTTTTTCGTCTAGATTTTGTTGCACGTCAAATCCCGCCTCAGGATAATCTGCATTCACGCCGAATACTCGGAATACTCAGAACACTCAGAACACTCAGAACATCATGCGTTTACTCAACACATCACAATTTATTCTTTCACTGGTATCGAGCATCAGCCTATTTTCAGGCGCTGCCTTCGCACAGCAGAATATTGGCTTACCCACTATTGAACTCAAGACCGGTATCTACCGAATTCAGGCAGAGTTGGCCGATAACCCCAAAGCCCGTGAAGTCGGACTCATGAATCGCACTAGCATGCCAACTAACTCAGGCATGCTCTTTATCTTTGAGCAAAAAGCAGGTCATTGCTTCTGGATGAACAATACCAAGATTCCCCTATCGATTGCCTTTATTGCAGATGATGGCAAGATTGTGAATATTGAAGAGATGCAAGCAGACACTACCAACAACCACTGCCCCAAAGTGGCAGTGCGTTATGCCCTAGAAATGAATAAGCAATGGTTCTCAGAGAGAGTGATTGTGCCTGGTACTGTTATTCAAGGGCTGCCTAAGAAATAAAAACGCAGACCTCAGTCTGCGTTTTCTTTTAAGCGCAAGAAGGTAAGTCCTCTTGCTTCGATCAAATTTACTTACTCAAAGTGGCAGACATAGTGCAAGGGGGACTCAGCACGAATGATGAAATACCCGCCCTCTTCTACTTCCCAACTTTGGCCCGCTTTAAATTCCACTTCTGGAGCGCCGTTAATGCTGACAAAGGCATTACCGTCGACCACTTCCATGATTTCTTTGGTGCTGAGGTCAAAACGTAAAGTGCTTGGCAACACGACACCAACAGACTTGCGAACACCATTCGGTAAAGTCACCGTGTGGGATACACACTTACCATCAAAAAATACATTGGCTTTTTTACCTACAGAAACTTGGTCAAATTGCATCTCTATTCTTCCTAATCTAAATTATTAGCTTGTTGTTTGTTTTCATTATTTGGCCCGCTTGCGTCTTGCAGTTTCAGCAATCCGCATGCGCAATGCATTGAGCTTAATAAAGCCGCCAGCATCAGCTTGGTTATAAGCGCCGCCATCATCATCAAAAGTAGCGATAGTCTGATCAAACAGAGTATTGGCTGAATCACGCGAAATCACAGAAACAGACCCTTTGTAGAGCTTCAGACGCACAACTCCATTGACCATCTGTTGCGTGTGATCGATCAAGGTCTGTAGAGCTAGACGCTCTGGCGCCCACCATAAACCGTTGTAGATCATGCTAGCGTAACGAGGCATCAAATCGTCCTTGAGGTGAGCTACTTCACGGTCTAAGGTGATGCTCTCAATACCGCGGTGGGCTTTTAAGAGGATAGTACCGCCAGGAGTTTCGTAGCAACCACGGCTCTTCATACCAACGAAGCGGTTCTCAACCAAGTCGAGACGACCGATACCGTGCATGCCGCCGATCCGATTGAGCTCAGCTAATAACTCATGTGGCTTGTAGGCTTTGCCATTAATTGCTACTGGATCACCCGAGCGAAATTCAATTTCAATGATTTCTGCTGCATCAGGCGCCTTCTCGGGAGACACCGTCCAACGCCACATTGACTCTTCAGCCTCGGCATTGGGATTTTCAAGATGACGTCCTTCATAACTAATATGCAATAAGTTGGCGTCCATCGAATAAGGCGAGCCCCCTTGCTTATGTTTCATCTCAACGGGGATGCCATGCTTTTCAGCATAGGCCATCAATTTTTCACGGGAGAGTAGGTCCCACTCACGCCATGGTGCAACCACCTTAATTCCTGGCTCAAGCGCGTAATAACCCAACTCAAAGCGGACCTGGTCATTACCTTTACCAGTAGCGCCGTGCGATACAGAGTCAGCACCAGTCGCACGAGCGATTTCAATTTGACGTTTCGCAATCAATGGGCGTGCAATCGAAGTGCCCAGAAGGTATTCACCCTCATAAATTGTATTAGCGCGGAACATGGGAAATACAAAATCACGCACAAACTCTTCGCGTAAGTCATCAATAAAAATATTCTCTGGCTTGATACCAAACTGCAAAGCTTTAGCACGTGCTGGCTCAAGCTCTTCACCCTGGCCCAAGTCAGCAGTAAAAGTAACGATCTCACATTGATAGGTATCTTGAAGCCATTTCAAGATCACGCTCGTATCAAGACCACCGGAATACGCTAAAACTACTTTTTTAATATCAGACATGATTTCTATTCAATCAAAAAAAATAACTCATTACCAATAAAGACAAATCACTTCAAAAAATCAATCCAAACGACCACAGAGCAAGTACTCCATTAAAGCCTTTTGAACATGCAAACGATTTTCCGCTTCCTCCCAAACAATGCTTTGGGGGCCATCAATCACATCCGCAGAAACCTCTTCACCACGATGCGCCGGCAAACAATGCATGAACAAGGCATCGGGTTTGGCTAAAGCCATTAATTCTTTGTCTACCATCCAGTCTTTGAATGCGGCCATACGTGAAGTATTTTCGTCTTCGTAACCCATGCTGGTCCACACATCAGTGGTGACCAAATCAGCACCTTTACAAGCGTCCTCAGGCTGAGGGCAAATTGTCAGATGCTCCCTTGCTTTGGATGTCAATCTGGAGTCATCTAACTGATAACCACTGGGAGCAGAGAAGCGCACTTGAAAATCCAAACATTCCGCCGCCTGAATCCAGGTGTAGGCCATATTGTTGGCATCACCTACCCAGGCAACAGTTTTACCCTGAATCGGGCCGCGCGCCTCTACAAAAGTAAAGATGTCAGCCAATACCTGACAAGGATGAAATTCATTGGTTAAGCCATTGATCACGGGCACACGAGAATTAGCAGCAAAGCGCTCAATAATTTCTTGGCCGAAGGTGCGGATCATGATGATGTCAGTCATCCTGGAAATCACCTGTGCAGCGTCTTCTACAGGCTCACCACGACCGAGTTGAGTATCTCGGGTGTTTAGGTATACAGCATGACCACCAAGCTGGTGGATGCCTGCCTCGAAAGAGAGGCGGGTGCGGGTGGAATGCTTCTCAAAAATCATTGCTAGTGTGCGATCGTGCAAGGGATGCCAAGTCTCATAACTTTTAAACTGAGTCTTAAGCCATGCAGAGCGTTTGAGCAGATAGTCATATTCTGCACGTGTCAGGTCGGTAAACTGCAAGTAATGCTTAACCTGGCCGGGCACTTGAGGCTTTGCCAAAGATGTCATTGTTGAGCTTTCTACTAGAGGTTTAGCTTGCATTTTTTGTTTGGAGCATCGAACTGAACGGAGATGATTCTTAAAGCTATCTTAAAGTCTTTAGAGACTGTTAAGCTTGAGAGCTGTGCAATATTGATTCCTGACAACGATTTCTATACCAATTTGGTCCATAAAAAACTCTTCATACAAGGCATTACCACTTCAGGCAAACCCTTTCGCCCCAGTGACTGGGCTGAGCGTCTTTGCGGGGTCATGGCTACTTTTCGCCCACCAGGCGATGCTGGTGACCCCCGCTTCACTTACTCACCCTATGTCAGACCAGTGCTCATCGCACAAGTGAAATGCGTGGTGATTGATACCAGACTGCGAGATCTTGACCCACGTGCACTCGACTTTGTAATGAACTTCGCCAAAGACAATTGTCTACCGATCGAAGAAGCCTGCGAATTTGAACCGAATCGCAGTAGCCACAATACCTAATTCCAGGCCCAGTCTTAAAAACAAAAACCCGCCCTGATCAGGAGCGGGCTAAGACTTAGATTACTCTGAAGCCTACTTAAAACCACTCAATATTTACGCTGCCATTGCCTTAATTGCTGCAGACAAGCGAGACTTTTGGCGTGAAGCAGTATTTTTGTGAGCAATCTTTTTATCAGCGATCTTGTCGATAGTTGATTGAGTCGCTGCAAATACTTTAGCTGCCGTAGCTTTGTCACCAGTGTCGATTGCTTTGCGCACTGCCTTAATGGAGGTGCGAAGCTTGGAACGCAAACTGGAGTTGTGCTCATTCTGTTTTACTGCCTGCCGTGCGCGTTTACGCGCTTGTGCGGTATTGGCCATCTTTAAACCTTGCTATAAAAAATTACTAAATACGGTTAACTGAAAATTGGTATGGGATTGCCAAACTTATAAGCTGACTCACCAAAACCCAAGATTTTACATTAAAGGACTAAAAAAGCCCAGTCGCTTGATAAATAGGGGAAAATTGGCTCATGAATCTGCTTTCTGCCGCCGCAAAGATCAGCTCCCTCACCATGCTATCCCGAATTACGGGACTGATGCGGGAAACCCTGATTGCCCGTAGTTTTGGCGCCTCAGAGTGGACGGATGCCTTTAATGTGGCCTTTAGGCTCCCCAATCTACTGCGCCGACTTTTTGCTGAAGGGGCCTTTTCCCAGGCATTTGTGCCCATCTTAGGCGAGATCTCCAGTCAAGGAGATACAAAACAGCCCCAGATCCTCGTCAATGCGGTTGCTACGCTCTTATTTTGGGCCTTGCTGCTGACTGTACTACTAGGCGTGATTGGCGCGCCCCTGTTGATTCTGGCGATTGCTACAGGCTTTGAGGGTGGTCCAGCCTATGAAGCAAGCGTGGTGATGACCCGCATCATGTTTCCCTACATTGGCCTCATTTCGATGGTGTCGCTATCAGCCGGAATTCTCAATACCTTTGGCCGCTTTGCAATCCCTGCGTTTACGCCGGTTTTACTCAATTTGGCCCTCATTGGTAGTGCGATCTTTTTAGCACCCCACTTAGAACAGCCAATTTATGCCCTGAGTATCGGCGTGCTTTTGGGCGGAGTCTTGCAACTAGTAATTCAGGTTCCAGCACTATCTCGTCTAGGCTTATTGCCTAAAGTAGGTCTTTTGCCTAGCGCGATTAAAGCGGCCATTCAAAATCCCGACGCCAGGCGTGTACTGAAGTTGATGGGACCTGCAGTGTTTGCAGTATCAGTTGCTCAAATCTCACTCATTATCAATACCAATATTGCCTCGCGCTTGCAAACAGGCAGTGTTTCTTGGCTATCCTACGCGGATCGCCTAATGGAGTTTCCAACGGCTCTTTTGGGTGTAGCGCTGGGAACAGTCTTGCTGCCAAGTCTGAGTAAAGCAAACGCAAAAAATGATCTAGTCCACGCGGGTGAACTCTTAATTTGGGGCTTGCAACTGACCTTTTTACTGGCAGCACCTTGCGCCATCGCCCTCTTTATTTTTGGTGAACCCCTTGCCGCCGTTCTTTACCACTACGGTAAGTTCAATGCTCTGGATGTTCTCATGACACAACGTGCGCTCGCCGCTTATGGAGTTGGGCTCATTGGTCTCATTTTGGTAAAGATCTTAGCTCCCGGTTTTTACTCACGCCAAGATATTCGTACACCTGTCAAAATTGGATTGCTAGTGTTAGTGGCGACCCAATTAGCTAACTTGGTTTTCGTGCCCTGGTTAGGGCATGCTGGCTTGGCACTCTCAGTTGGCGCTGGCGCCTGCCTTAATGCGGCGCTATTGTGGATTGGCCTTCACCGGCTTGGTGCTTTACCCAGCGCTGCATGGTTTAGATACTTGGGACAACTAGTGCTCGCCTTAATTCCTTTCTCATTTGTACTCTACTACGCAGCAACTGCTCACGATTGGATCGCACTCCAGTCCAGTCCTTGGCTTCGGATTGGCTTACTAACCGGCTGGCTGGCAGCATCTGCAATAATTTACTTTGTAGCTTTAAGACTTGTTGGCATCCGCTGGCAAAAATTTCTACGTCATGCAAAATAGCGTTTATGCCAACACAACAACTCGACTATTTCACATCCCTCGTTGCTGAAGATGAGCACTTCCCAATAACCGAAGCAACAGTGGCAGTTGCACAACATGCCTATCCTGATCTCGATGTCCAAGGAGTGCTTGATCAAATCGATCAGTGGGGCAAGAAACTCAAGCAGCGCATTACTTCAGACACGCCGCCTATTCAGCGCCTGCAGTTGCTTAAGCATTTTTTTTACCAAGAGCTGGGATTTGGTCCCAACCCGAACGACTTCTACGCACCCGAGAATTCCTATCTACATCAGATCATTGAGAGTCGTCGTGGCATCCCCATCTCCCTAGCCATTCTCATGATGGAATTGGGGCAGCAAATTGGTTTGAATATCCGTGGGGTATCTTTCCCAAATCACTTTATGATGCGCATCTCATTGCAGCAGGGGGAAATCATCATGGATCCACTGACTGGTGAGTCCCTCTCTAAAAATCAATTGCAAGAAATGTTGGATCCCTACTTAGACGCCAAAGGCTATCGCGGTGAACTCAGCCTGCCACTGAATATTTTCTTGCGGGCCTCTAGCTCCCGAGAGATTCTCTCGCGCTTTATGAGAAATCTCAAAATGATTTACTCAGAGGATGAGCGTTGGGAGCGTTTACTAGGGATTCAAGAGCGTCTAGTGATTTTGTTGCCAGATTCAACTGAAGAAATTCGGGATCGCGGTTTAATCTTTGCGCAACTTGAATATATTCGCCCTGCACTAGCTGATCTGCATCGCTACTTAGCTGAAATGCCTGGCGCAGAAGACTCAGCAGATATCCGCGAACACATCACCACCCTCGAAAGCCAAACCAAGCTTCATTGAATTCTGGCATTTCATTCCTATAATGAGGGATGCAAACTGAACTTCACATTCAGCCTGTGCATTCACCTCATCAGCCACCGATACTGTGTATTGTTGGCCCCACAGGCGCAGGCAAAACCCATCTCGCCATGGCATTGGCAGAGCATGCTAAATCCATCGGTCGAATCATTGAATTAATCAGCATGGACTCCGCCTTGGTATACCGCGGACTGGACATTGGCAGTGCTAAACCGACAAAAAATGAGCAGGCAGCAGTGCAACATCACCTGATCGATATTTTGGAGCCCAGTGAATCGTACTCGGCGGCTCATTTTGCAAAAGATGCTAAGCGACTCTGTGAAGAAATTCGTAAGCGCGGAAATATTCCTGTGGTGGTGGGCGGCACGATGTTGTATTGGCGCGCTTGGGCGCATGGTCTCTCTGCTCTGCCGCCAGCCAATCCAGAAATTCGAGCACGCCTAGATGAGCAAGGCAAATCCCTGGGTTGGCCTGCAATGCATTCTCAATTAAGCCAAGTCGATCCTATCACTGCAGCACGCTTACAACCCAATGACTCGCAACGAGTTCAACGTGCGTTAGAGGTTTATGAAATCACTGGCAAACCCATGTCGGAACTCTTGGCAGATTGCCCCAGCGCAGATGGCAGAGAAGGTTCAGCCATTCCAGAGTGGATTAATCTGGTCTCACTAGAACCTAGCGATCGATCCCGCTTACATCAGAACTTAGAAAAACGATTTGATGACATGCTGACTGGAGGATTATTGGAGGAAGTGGCGCTGCTGCAAAAAAATCCAAGTCTACATGGCGATCTGCCTGCCATTCGTTCAGTTGGCTATCGACAAGTTTGGGAATATTTATCAGGTGTAGTCGATCAAACAGAAATGCGCTACAAAGCGCTGGCAGCGACCCGGCAGCTTGGTAAGCGGCAGTTGACTTGGTTACGCGCTATCGCTGGTAGAAAAACATTTGACCCTTTCAACCCAGCTGAGTTAAACGCTGCACTAGAGTACTGCAAACAAAGCCTCAGTCAATAGGCTGCTACTGGGTAGGCTTTACTGGTTACTAAATCACAATAGTTTGAGGCGCGCCAGCAGGGCGCTCAAGAACCTCACCCACAGTCCAAGCGTGCAATCCTTCAGCCTTGAGTGATTGAATTGCAGTATCAGCTTGATCACTGGACACAATCACTACCATACCAATACCGCAGTTAAATACCCGCACCATTTCTGCATCAGCTACGCCACCTTTCATCTGTAACCAGCGAAAGAGTTCAGGCATTTTCCAGCTATCGCGATGCAGTACGGCTTGAGTGTTTTCTGGAAGTACGCGTGGCACGTTATCGACTAAGCCGCCACCAGTGATGTGGGCCATACCCTTCACATTGATCTCGCTGATCAGCTTTAGAAGTGGCTTAACGTAAATTTGAGTGGGGGCCATCACTACATCGCCTAAAGGACGGCCACCTAAATCATCGGTTGGTTTTGCGCCAGCACGCTCAATAATTTTGCGCACCAATGAGTAACCATTGGAATGAGCGCCACTAGAGGCGATTGCTAACACCACATCGCCCGGAGCAATCGTTGCACCAGTAATAATTTTGGATTTTTCAACTGCACCAACAGCAAAGCCAGCTAAGTCATATTCACCAGGAGGATACATACCAGGCATCTCAGCAGTTTCACCACCAATCAGCGCACAACCAGATAACTCACAACCTGTAGCAATCCCGCCAACAACAGTCGCGGCAGTATCTACAGTGAGCTTGCCGCAAGCAAAGTAATCTAAGAAAAAGAGGGGTTCAGCACCCTGAACCAAAATATCGTTCACGCTCATCGCCACTAAATCCTGGCCGATCGTATCGTGGCGATTCCACTCAAAGGCTAACCTGAGCTTAGTTCCTACCCCATCCGTGCCAGACACCAAAACTGGCTCTTTATATCGTTTTGGCACTTCAAAAAGGGCGCCAAAGCCGCCAATTCCAGCCAGAACGCCTTCACGCATGGTTTTCTTGGCCAGCGGCTTAATACGATCCACCAGATCATCCCCGGCATCGATATCGACACCAGCGTCGCGGTAAGAAAGGCCTTTTGAGGAAGAATGGGTAGATGAGGTCATGGAAGAGATAGAGGATTAGTAAAAAACGCTACTTGGTCGGTAGAATCATTGAATTCTAGAGGATTCGAGGACGATGGCTGAAATTTTTACCCCTTTTTTGACTGCATTTATTCTGGCTTATGCCCTCCGCCCAGTTTGCTTGTGGCTTGAGAGGCATAGACTACCCCGCGCAGTAGCGGCTGCTATTGCCATGATTATTGGCTTAGGGGTAGTCATTTTTGTTTTGAGCCTCTTTATTACCCTTCTCAAAACCGAAATTCCCCTTATTAAGGCCCAATTTCCGGATTGGATCCAAAACACCCAATCTTGGCTTGGTCCCAAATTAAGTGAATTCAATATCAATGTAGATTGGGGCACCCTGAAAACCGGTGCGACCCAAAAGATTACAGAGCACTTAAATGACAATTCAGATGCGCTGATGACCTCCACTCTTCAGACCGTACTCATGTCAGGAAGCTCAGTGGTCGCAGGATTTGTCAATGCAGTTTTGATCCTGTTTGTGATGTTTTATTTACTGATTGACTGGAATCATTTTTTCAAACTTGTCAAAGAATTATTTCCTCTACGCGCACAAGAAACTATTCACCATCTTGCAATGCATGCTGATGGTTTGCTCTCGCAATATCTCAGAGGCATGCTGATCGTGATCTCAATCATGTCAGTTTTCTACAGTGTAGGATTGGGTCTGATGGGGATTAAAGGTGCCATGGCCTTGGGCGTCTTTACCGCGCTGATGATTGTGATTCCTTATATTGGAATTACCATAGGCTTTACCTTAGCTATTCTGGCAGCCGTTCTTCAATTTGGTCCAGGCAGCGCCATTATTGGCGTACTAGTTTTATATGGTCTTGGTCAGTTCATTGAAGGTTTCTTTCTGACGCCACGCTTAGTGGGTGAGCGAATTGGCCTTCATCCAGTCGCCGTCCTCTTTGCCTTATTACTGTTTGGAAAACTATTTGGCTTCTTTGGCGTATTGCTAGCATTACCAATCAGCGCAGTGGGTTTAGTACTCCTGCACTATGGCTGGTCACGCTATACCCACAGCCCGTGGTACCAAAAATAAGTTTTTGCATTAATGAACAGCACCTCACTACCAAAACAGTTTGCGCTCGATATCGGCCACACACCCAAACCCAGCTTGAACAATTTTTTAGCTGGAGAAAATCTGGCGCTGCACTCTACCTTGCTCGCTATAGCTAAATCCTGGGAAATGAATGTCCCAAGATTAGTCAACGAGAATCCCCTCAATCAACGCTGGATGTACTGGTGGGGTCCAGAAGGCTCTGGTCGCAGTCATTTACTCCACGCAATTGGGAACGCAGCTCAGCAATTAGCCTTGGAGCACTTTCCCCTCACCCCGAATGAGCCGATTTCTTGGTTACGCTTAGAAGAGCTGCTCAGCTCCCTGAGCACCAGCAATCAGCCCTCTGTAATCACCGTAGATGATGTAGATCGCCTAGATGAGCGCCTTGTAGCCTCTTTATTTCGCATTCTGAATGTCGTTCAGGGGAGTAAAGCCATCCATATATTTATGGCGGGCATTGCGGCGCCTAGCTCATTAGGGCTTAGAGAGGACCTGCGCACGCGCTTGGGATGGGGTCTGATCTTTCAAACTCACCTTTTGGGAGATGATGAGAAAATAGAAGCACTCCAACGGGCAGCTCAAGCACGTGGCCTGGTTTTATCTCCCGATGTACTGCCGTGGTTGTTAAATCGCTTTTATCGCGATATGCCCAATCTCATGGCCCTAATAGACGCTTTAGATGCTTATTCACTTGAAACAAAACGTGCCGTCACTTTGCCTCTGGTAAGAGCGCTGTTGCAGCCTAAATAAATATTAATGACCCAATTAGCACTGTTCGATTTAGATCACACTCTTCTCCCCTGCGATAGCGATTACGAATGGGGTCAGTTCTTGGCACGCATTGGTGTGGTGGATAGCAAGCACTATGCGCAGCAAAATGATCGCTTTTATCAAGATTACAAAGATGGAAGGCTCAATATTCAGGAATTCTTGCGCTTTGCCTTGAAGCCCCTCTCAGAACATTCCCGTGCGCAGCTCAAAGAATGGCATGACACTTTTATGCATGAGGTCATTACTGGCCAACTACGTCAAGAGGCGGTTGATCTCGTCAAGCGCCACCAAGATGCTGGCGATCTTTGCTGTGTTGTCACAGCTACCAATAGCTTTGTTACTCGCCCTATCGTGGAACGTTTTGGTATCGAGCACCTCGTAGCCACCGAACCTGCGACCATAGGAGATAACCCGCATGCTGATTTCACTGGCGAAGTCAAAGGTATTCCGAGTTTTCGAGAAGGAAAAATACAGCGGGTGGATGCTTGGCTTGCTAGTCAAAACCTTGCATTAGACCAATTGCCCCAAAGCTATTTTTACTCCGACTCTTTAAATGATTTACCTCTCCTGGAAAAGGTGAGCAATCCTATTGCCACCAACCCAGATGCTCGCCTGCGTGATGAAGCTACTAAACGTCACTGGCCCATACTTGAACTGTTTGCATGATTACCAAATTTATTAAACGTATTTTGCGTCGTGACCCGATGGTCCGACACACCGCCACCCATACCTCCGGTGCGCCAAAACGAGTTCCTAAAAAAACCCACCGCATTGACCCACACTTGCTCTCTAAAAATGCTGTCAAAGTGACTCAGACATTGCAACAGGCTGGCTATGAAGCTTTTATTGTCGGTGGTGCTGTACGAGATTTAGCCTTAGGTATTGGTCCGAAAGACTTTGACGTAGCAACCAATGCCACTCCTGAGCAAGTACAAAAACTCTTTCGTAAAGCGCGCCTGATTGGCCGACGCTTTCAGATTGTGCACGTGACTTTCTTTGGCAAAGGTCAGCCTGAAATCATTGAGGTTTCTACCTTCAGAGCACTCTTAGAAAATGCTGGTGAGCATGTCGCTGAAAATGGCCGCATTCTTAGAGATAACGTCTGGGGCAGCCAGCACGAAGACGCTGCACGCAGAGACTTCAGTATTAATGCAATGTATTACGACCCCGAAACCGAAACCGTACTCGACTATCACGGTGGTATGGCTGACATGCAGAAGAAAACCCTGCGTATGATTGGCGATCCTGCCAAACGCTATCGCGAAGATCCGATTCGGATGTTACGAGCCATCCGCTTTGCCGCCAAAACAGGATTTACACTGGATACAGCAACGCGTGCACCCATCGCTAAGCTGGGGCAGTTGATTCATGATGTACCGTCAGCCCGCCTGTTTGATGAAATTCTGAAACTCCTCATGTCTGGCTATTCATGGGCTGCGATTCAAGGTCTGAAAGATGCAGGGCTTCACCATGGCCTCCTTCCTCTACTGGACCATATTCTTGATGACAAAGCAGACTCTAAAGAAGCCAATGATTTTGTTCGCATTGCTTTAGCAAATACCGACGAGCGCATTCAATCTGGCAAAAGTGTCTCGGCAGGATTCTTATTTGCGACTTTGCTCTGGCCAGATTTACTGAATAACTGGAAAAAGAATATCGCCAAAGGTGTTTCCAGCATTCCCGCACTGCATGATGCAATGGATGAAACCATTGCCAGCCAAAGTAATGGCATGGTGATTCAGCGTCGCTTTGAGAGCGATATGCGAGAAATCTGGTCCATGCAGCCCCGCTTCGAAAAGCGGGTTGGACGCTATCCTTACCGCCTCATTGAATCCCCACGCTTCAGAGCGGGTTATGACTTTATGCTCCTGCGTTGTGCTACTGGCGAGAAAAATCCAGCTTTAGGCGAGTGGTGGACCAGCTTTATCGCAACCGATCCAGTTGGCCAGGAGGCCCTGATGGCAAGCGTAAAAAACGACACTGGCAATAGCGCCTCACCCACCAAACGCCGCCGCCGCAGAAAAGCCAAAATTAGCGAGCCTAACGAAGGTGCACCAGAGTAAGCAGACTTTAGAAAAATTCAGTAAAGTAGTATCGTGTGTATTTTTTCTTGTCTGGAATGAGTATGGCTCGAGCTTTTATTGGATTTGGCGGCAATATCGGCGACACCCGTCAGCTCATTACTGACGCGATTGTGTGTCTTGCGCAACGCTGTGAACTGCAGATCCTCGCTAAAAGCTGCTTTTATCAGAGCGCACCTCTAGAGGCCACGGGTGGCGACTACATTAATTCAGTGATTGAAATTGAAACGCAATTGAGCCCTTATGGCTTGCTGCATGTATGCCAAGCAGTCGAACAAGAGTTTGGTCGCGAGCGTCCTTACGCTAATGCACCCCGCACGATTGATTTAGATATTCTTTCCTTCGAAGGGGTTTCGCAAACGGATTCCGACCTCATTCTTCCCCACCCTAGAATCACTGAGCGCTCCTTTGTACTGCTGCCTTTGCTAGAAATTGCTCCCGACTTTTTTCTACCGAACTTAGGTGAGCTAAAAACTTATTTGCCTCAAGTAGCCGATCAACGGATCGAAAAACTCTCCTGTCGTAACTGTAATTGCACTGAAAAAAGTATTTATAGCCAATCAGCGCATTAATTCATTAAACTCACGCCATGGGTTACTTACAAGGCGACAAGCCAATTTCGATTTCTAAACTCCTCTCCATGCGTGCTGAGGGTGAGAAAATTGCTATGTTGACCGCATACGATTCAACGATGTCGGCTTTATTCAATCGTTGCGGAGTGGAAACCATTCTCGTCGGCGACTCATTAGGCAATGTCATCCAGGGTCATAGCAGCACCACTCCGGTGACTGTCGACCAAGTGGCATACCATACCGAATGTGTGGCCCGTGCAAATACCCATGCATTCATCATTGCCGACCTTCCGTTCGCCAGCTATGGTGATCCCGCTCAAGCCTTAGAGTCAGCTGCCATACTCATGCGTGCTGGTGCTGATATGGTCAAACTTGAAGGTGGTGATTGGCAAATCGACATCATTCAATATTTAGTCGAGCGTAGCGTCCCTGTTTGTGCTCACCTAGGACTACTTCCCCAGTCTGTTCATATTTTGGGCGGCTACAAGGTGCAAGGTAAATCCAAAGATGCTGCCAGCCTGATGCTGGAACAAGCAATTGCTTGTGAGCAAGCTGGCGCTCAAATGATTGTGCTTGAAGCTATTCCATCATCGCTTGGCAAACACATTACCGAAGCACTCTCCATCCCCACAATCGGCATTGGTGCGGGAGCAGATTGTTCTGGTCAGGTATTGGTTCTACAAGACATGCTTGGGATCAGCCCGGGTAAGCCACCAAAGTTTGTTAAAAACTTTATCGATGGCAACGCTTCTATTGAGGCAGCAATTAAAGCCTATGTCCGGGAAGTGAAATCCGGAAAATTTCCGGGGCCCGAACACGGCTTTGCAGGCTAAATCAATTCGTTTTTCTTAGCTAAAAAAACTTTTTACACCATCAAACCAACCCTTTTGATGTGGGTTATGTTTGTCACCACCCGACTTTAGACTGTCATCAAATTGCTGAAGAATTTTTTTCTGCTCTTCAGTCAGCTTGACTGGAGTCTCCACGGCTACGTGAACAAAAAGATCTCCGACCATAGTGGAGCGTAAACCTTTGATGCCCTTATTGCGCAAACGGAATGTTTTTCCAGTCTGTGTTCCCTCCGGAATCGGAAACTCTACGCGGCCCGATAGCGTTGGTACCTCAATATCACCACCAATAGTTGCAGTAGCAAAAGAAATGGGCATTTGTACATGCAAGTCACTGCCATCACGCTCAAATACGTTGTGAGGCTTTACTCTGACCTCGACATACAGATCGCCGGATGGACCCCCATTAATACCTGGCTCGCCGTTACCCACTGAGCGGACTCGCATACCATCATCGATACCCGCAGGAATTTTGATTTCGAGTGTTTTTTGTTCTTTATGTTTACCGCTACCATGGCAAGTTTTGCATGGCTTAGGCAGGTACTCCCCTGTACCGCGACATTTAGGGCAGGTTTGCTGCATGGAGAAGAAGCCCTGTTGGACACGGACTTGACCATGGCCATCGCAAGTAGTACATCTCTCAGCTTTACTGCCAGGCTCAGCACCGGTGCCATGACATGGCTTGCAATTACTCCAGCTCGGCACCCGAATTTGCGTGGTGTAACTCTCGGCAGCCTGCTCAAGAGTAATCTCCATGTTGTAGCGAAGATCTGCACCTTTGTAAACTTGTGGCCCTGACTGGCGTCCACCACCTTGACCGAAAATATCCCCAAAGATATCACCAAAGGCATCTGCAAATCCACCACTGGCTCCGAAGCCGCCGCCGCCAAAGCCACTCGATTGATCTACACCCGCATGACCATACTGATCATAGGCAGCACGTTTATTGGGATCCGTCAGCGTCTCGTAAGCTTCCTTCACTTCCTTGAATTGATCTTCGGCTGTTTTACTATCAGGATTGCGGTCCGGATGGTATTTCATCGCCATTTTTCGGTAGGCTTTTTTTAGCTCCTCATCGCTAGTACCTCTTGCAACACCAAGCACTTCGTAATAATCGCGTTTACCTTTAGCCACAAAATTCCTTTCAACAACCTGAATGACACAAGTCGGCACAGGGCCGACTTGTTATTTAAGCACTTCAAAACTACGTTAAATGACTCTCAATCTTCAAACTTATTTCTTGTCATTGACTTCTTTAAAGTCAGCATCAACTACATCAGCATCAGGAGCTGCGGCTTGAGCACTACCTGAACCAGCGCCAGGAGCAGCACCGCCACCCGCTTTAGCTTGTTCGGCAGCCATCGCTTTTTCACCCAACTTTTGACTTGCTTTACCCAAGGTCTCAGTCTTGGCTTCAATCGCAGCTTTATCGCTACCCTTGATCGCCTCATCCAATTCTTTTAGGGCTGCTTCGATTGCTTCTTTTTCAGAAGCTTCCAAAGAAGCACCGTGCTCTTCTAAAGCCTTCTTAGTTGAGTGAGCTAAAGCATCAGCTGTATTTCGAGCTGTTACCAATTCCAAAGCTTTTTTATCTTCATCGGCATTGGCTTCAGCGTCTTTCACCATGCGCTGGATTTCTTCCTCGGTCAATCCAGAGTTCGCCTTGATGGTGATTTTGTTTTCTTTACCAGTCGTTTTATCTTTTGCGGTGACATGCAAAATTCCGTTGGCATCAATATCAAAAGTCACTTCAATTTGTGGCATACCGCGTTGGGCTGCCGCAATACCTTCCAAATTAAACTCACCGAGTAATTTGTTTGCAGCGGCTATTTCACGCTCACCCTGGAAACACTTAATCGTTACTGCAGGCTGGTTATCTTCCGCTGTGGAATAGACCTGAGAATGCTTGGTAGGAATAGTAGTGTTCTTCGGAATCATCTTAGTCATTACACCGCCCAAGGTTTCGATACCCAATGACAATGGAGTGACATCCAAAAGTAATACGTCTTTACGATCGCCAGACAATACGGATCCCTGAATTGCAGCGCCAACAGCTACTGCCTCGTCTGGGTTGACGTCTTTGCGTGGCTCTTTGCCAAAAATTGCTTTGACCTTGTCCTGAACAGCGGGCATACGGGTTTGACCGCCAACCAAAATAACGTCATCGATTTCAGCAGGATTTACACCAGCATCTTTAATTGCAGTCAAGCAAGGACCAGCTGTACGGTTAATTAACTCTTCAACCAAAGACTCCAACTTAGCGCGGGTTAACTTAAGATTCAAGTGCTTAGGACCACTGGCATCAGCGGTCACGTATGGCAAATTGATTTCAGTTTGTTGAGCGGATGACAATTCAATCTTGGCTTTTTCAGCAGCATCTTTCAAACGCTGCAATGCCAATACGTCTTTGCTCAAATCGACGCCTTGCTCTTTCTTGAACTCAGCAATGATCCAGTCAATGATGCGCTGGTCAAAGTCCTCACCACCCAAGAAAGTATCACCGTTGGTAGAGAGCACTTCAAACTGCTTCTCACCATCCACGTTAGCAATCTCAATAATGGATACGTCAAATGTACCGCCGCCCAAGTCATATACGGCAATCTTACGATCGACCTTATCTTGCTTGTCTAAACCGAATGCCAATGCTGCTGCAGTTGGCTCATTAATAATGCGCTTGACATCTAAACCAGCAATCCGACCAGCATCTTTAGTTGCTTGGCGCTGACTATCATTGAAGTAAGCAGGAACAGTAATCACTGCCTCGGTTACTTCTTCGCCGAGGTAATCTTCAGCAGTCTTTTTCATTTTGCGCAGAATTTCTGCTGACACTTGTTGTGGCGCCATTTTCTTGTCGCGAGCCTCAACCCAAGCATCACCGTTGTCTGCTTGAACAATTTTATAAGGCATCAAGCCAATGTCTTTTTGCACTTCAGCATCAGTAAATTTACGACCCATCAAACGCTTTACAGCATAGATGGTATTTCTTGGGTTAGTTACTGACTGGCGTTTTGCCGGTGCCCCGACCAATACTTCGCCATCTTCAACGTAAGCAATGATCGAAGGAGTAGTACGGCCACCCTCGGCATTCTCAACGACTTTAGGTGCATTATTCTCAACAACGGAAACGCACGAGTTCGTGGTTCCTAAGTCAATTCCGATAATCTTTCCCATAATGGCTCCAAAAAATTAGGTTAGGTGTAATTTCGTCAAACTGCGATTAGATCGATATTCAATAAATGGGGTCGGAAAGAGCTAATTCAAGAGCTAAAAATGCAAAAAAGGCAGAAAACCGCCTTTTTGGCTCTTTTTTCACTCAAAACCCTAATTTCAGGGCTTTTAATGGCTTATTTTGGGGCGCTCACGGTTACCAAGGCTGGCCTCAAGATGCGATCAGCAATGGAATAGCCTCTTTGCAGCACTGAAACCACGGTATTGGCTTCTTGGTCTGAAGGCACTGAAGCAATAGCCTGATGGTGGTGAGGGTCAAACTTGTCCCCAAGGGCTGGATTAATCTCCGTCATGCGGCCTTTTTCAAAGGCGGATAGCAACTGCTTTAGGGTAATTTCTAAGCCCTCTTTAAAGGCTTTAGCATCTACTGCCTCTGCACTTAAGGCGGCATACAGGCTGTCGGCTACTGGTACGAGGTGCTCAGCAAAACCTTCAATTGCAAACTTATGAGCCTTGGCGATATCTTCGACAGCACGGCGACGAATGTTTTCACCTTCAGCTTTGGCACGCAAGAAGTTGTCTTGTATTTCAGTTAGCTTTTGATTTAACTCGGCAATTTCTTGCTCTGGAGTCTTGACTTCAGCATCTGCAGAAGCTGCTGGTACACCACCCTCGGCCTGAGAATCGGCCACAGTATTTTCTTGCTCAGGAGATGGATTTTGATTTTCTTGGGTCATGGTTACAGATTCACTTTTCTATCAGAAGGGGCTACTTCTCAATAATATGGGGTCGATCAAGGCATTTTCAAGCCCAAGCGAGTTTAAGCAATATCGGCTTTTGCTTGTTCAGCTGAGCGGTCACGCTGAGCTAATACTGCATCTGATTCAACACCTAAACTCCAGCCCGATAGATGCTGCTGGGCAATCTCATACATCGCATCAATCCATTTTGGATTGCTGTTAAGACAAGGAATGTAGCGATAATCTTTTCCGCCATGCTCCAAGAAGATTTCACGCGCTTCCATAGCAATTTCCTCGAGCGTCTCTAGGCAATCTGCTGGAAATCCTGGGCAGAATATATCTACTCTCTGACAACCTTCTGTACCCAGCTTTTCAATAGTTGGCGCTGTGTAGGGCTTGAGCCACTCGGCTTTACCAAAGCGAGATTGGAAAGTGACTAAGTATTGTCCAGGCTCTAGACCCAATGACTCGCCAAGCAAGCGACCTGTTTTTAAACATTCACAATGATAGGGGTCACCCTTCATTAAATTGCGCTTGGGTAGTCCATGAAAAGACATCACCAGCCGATCACCAGCAGCAAAGTCGGGGCGTCCATCCTGATCCCATGCGCTAAGCACTTGATCACGTAGTGCGGCAATATAAGCAGGATTGTCGTGGTAGTACTTCACTAAGCGCAACTCTGGTTGATTACGCCATGTCGCAAGCACCCGAAATACTTCATCAAAACTAGAAGCGGTAGTCGTGGCTGAATACTGCGGATACAGCGGTAACAACAAGAGACGCTCCATACCCTGTGCTTGTAAGGCTTCTAAGGCTTGCTGGGTAGAAGGCTGACCGTAACGCATTGCTAAGTCCACTAAAACTACCTCTCCTTGACTGGCAAATTTCTCGCCCAGCTCCTTGGCTTGCAGGCGTGAGTAATGCATTAATGGTGAGCCCAATTTAGGCAACCAGATGGAAGCGTATTTCTTTGCCGATGCACCACTACGAATCGGCAAAATAATCCCATTCAAAATGCACCACCAAATAATGCGAGGGATTTCTACGACCCGCGGGTCAGATAGAAATTCTTTAAGGTAAGCCCTCACCGCCTTAGCAGTAGGCGCAGAAGGTGTACCCAAATTTAAGAGGAGCACTGCGGTCTTAGAGGGGCGTAAGTGAGGATTTTGATTCAAGGAAGATCCATCGTATTTAAAAATAGCTAAAAAATAAGATTGTCATCAGGGGCTCACCGGAGAGCTCAATGCGCCCGATAACAATTTAGAAGTAATATCAACAATCGGAATCACCCGATCATATGCCATGCGGGTTGGTCCAATGACGCCCAAGGTTCCTACGATTTGTCCATCCACACTATAGGGTGCGCTGATGACCGCTAAATCCTCATAGGGTAATAAATCACTTTCCCCGCCAATAAAGATTTGAATACCATCGGCATGACTAGAAACATCTAACAACTGCATGAGTACCGACTTTTGCTCAAGCATGTCAAACATCTTTCGTAGTTTATCCAAATTAGTGCTGAGATCGCCGACATTGAGAAGGCGACGTTCGCCCGATAGCAGCATATCCCCTTGCCCCATACCGTAGTCACTCACACCACTTTGCAATGCCAAAGCCATTAACCCAGAAATATCTGTACGTAACTTATCGAGGTCAGAGGCGAGGTGCGCGCGCACTTGGGCAAAGCTTTTGCCAGCGAACTGCATATTAATGTAGTTACCTGCCTCAACTAATTGACTCGGCGTGTAATCCTGGGTGGTTGGCAAAATACGATTTTGAACATCTCCTTCAGGAGTCACCATAATCAGCAAGATCTTGCCTTCGCCCAGCCGTAAGAACTCGATGTGCTTAAAGACCTGAGCTCGCTTGGGCGTCATCACCACCCCAGCAAAATGGGTCAGATTAGACAGAATTTGCGCAGCAGAGTTCATCACCCTTTGCGGAGAATCCGGCAAAAGCCCTTTTTCCATCTCACGGGCAGCGATTTCTTCTAGGGGGCGAACAGTCACCATCGTATCCACAAAAAGGCGATAGCCCCGCGGCGTGGGGATGCGGCCTGCTGAAGTGTGTGGACTAGTAACTAGGCCCATTTCCTCTAAATCCGCCATCACATTACGAATCGTAGCCGCGGATAGATCCAGTCCCGAAAATCGAGAGAGGGTGCGTGAGCCAATAGGCTGCCCCTCCTCGATATAGCGCTCGATGAGGGTTTTCAGTAAGGCGCGGGAGCGATCGTCCATAGTGGAAGGGATTTTATGCGTATGGTTTAATCGTTATATGTTAAGCCCTTCCCAAAATTCCAGCAAAAAGGCATTTAGCCGGGTTGCGCTTGTCGGCAAATATCAGGCTGACGGCATGCAAGAACGCCTCAAAGACCTGGCGGCGCTACTCGCCCAGCTAGGCTGCGAAGTCTATGTGGAGAGCTCTACGGCGAGCCACTTAAGCCTGAGCGCTTACCCAATCAAAAAAGTGGAAGAATTTACGGGGGCTATTGATTTAGCCGTAGTTTTGGGTGGTGACGGCACGATGCTGGGTATTGGGCGTCAATTAGCCGGCAGTCATGTACCCCTGGTGGGCATTAATATGGGCCGCTTGGGCTACATGACCGATATTCCTATTCAGAACGTTCAAACTGTCCTGCCGCAAATTATTGCTGGCGAATATGAGGCGGACACGAGAACGCTACTAGATGCAGTTGTAATGCGTGATGGCAAAGAGATCAATCAAGCTTTAGCCTTAAATGATGTTGTTGTAAATCGCTCTGGAATCTCCGGCATGGTGGAGCTTGCAGTGCGCGTCAACGGCTCATTTATGTACAACCAACGCTCCGATGGCTTGATTGTGTCAACTCCTACCGGCTCAACGGCTTATGCCCTCTCTGCTGGTGGGCCGATTTTGCATCCTCGGGTTGCCGGAATTCTACTGGCGCCAATTGCACCGCACTCCTTATCTAATCGACCAATTGTGTTGCCACAAGATATTGTGGTCAGCATTAAAGTAATTGAAGGTAGAGAAGTGATTGTGAACTTCGATATGCAATCGCAAACGCACTTGCAATCGGGTGACACTATTGAAGTAAGTCAATCCAAAAAAACAATCACCCTACTTCATCCTCGTGGACATAGTGACTACAAAACTCTCCGAGAAAAGTTACATTGGAATGAGTATCCATCGACATCCTGATGTCGAATCTTTTGGTACGCTAAGGCATGCTTCAAACACTATCGCTTCGCGACTTTGTCATTGTTGATCAGCTAGAGTTAGACTTTTCCTCAGGCTTTACTGTACTCACAGGTGAGACAGGCGCTGGTAAATCCATCCTACTAGATGCACTCAGCTTGGTTTTGGGCGAGCGTGCAGATAGCAGTCAAATTCGTGAGGGTTGTAACCGCGCTGAAATCAGCGCACTCTTTCGGATTGATATTCAACTGATCAAGCACTTTAATCTGTGGCTTGATGAGCAAGGCTTTCCCATTGAGGATGAGGGTCAAAGCCTACTTCTCAAAAGAACCGTTGAGGCCAGTGGTCGAAGCCGCGCCTTCATTAATGGCAGCGTAGCGACCTTAGTGCAACTTCGAGAGGCGGGAGATCAGCTAGTAGATATTCATGGGCAACATGCACATCAACTGCTCCTGAAGGGCGGTGCACAACGCGAACTACTCGATCGCCATGCTAATCACACGGATCTAGTTACCGAGGTCTCCCAATTATTTAAAGCTCTGAATGAATCGCGTCGCAAACTAGAGCAGGCGGAAAATGCTGGGCAAGATATTGAACGCGAACGTGAGCGCTTGGAGTGGCAATTAGAGGAACTCACCGAGCTCTCCCCGCAAGAAGGTGAATGGGCCGCTATTCAAGGTGAGCATGCTCGTCTGGCCAATGGCGCCAAAATAATGAGTGGCTGCCAAGAGGCTATTGATGTTCTCAGTGACGCAGACAACTCCGTGGAATCTATTCTCTCCAAAGCAAGCAGCAATATGAGTGCTTTAGTAGAGCATGACTCTGCGTTAGGTGAGATCAGTCAAACGCTGGAGTCAGCGCAAATTCAAATAGACGAGGCAGTGCATAGCCTGAATCGCTATTTACAAAAACTCGATTTAGATCCCTCACGTCTGAGTGAAGTAGATGAGCGCATGCAAGCACTTCATAGTGCTGCAAGAAAATATCGGACTGAGGCTGATGACTTACCAAAACTACTACTTGATACTACTGAGCGTTTAGAAGCCCTAACAGCTTCTCAGAACATCGAAGCATTACGTGAAAAGGTGAGGCAAGAAGAGCTTGCCTATCTTCAGCAAGCAAAGCAACTTTCACAAAAACGTAGCAAAGCTGCGCTCAATTTAGGTAAGCAAGTGACTACCGCAATGCAGGATTTATCGATGTCGGGTGGGCAGTTAGAGATCGCTTTGCTACCACTGGCAGAAGGTGGTGCTCACGGTCTCGAGCAAATTGAATTTCTGGTTGCCGGCCATGCTGGTAGCACCCCACGCTCACTAGCGAAGGTAGCTTCGGGTGGCGAGTTGGCTCGTATCAGCTTAGCTATCAGCGTGATTACCAGCAAAGCATCATTTACACCAACACTCATATTTGATGAAGTCGATGCCGGTATCGGTGGAGCTGTTGCAGAGACAGTTGGTAAGTTATTACGTCAACTTGGCGAGTCACATCAAATTCTCTGCGTTACTCACTTACCGCAGGTGGCTGCACAAGGTAATCACCATCTTAAAGTGAGCAAATCTCAGGCGGGTAATAAAACTCTCTCTCAAGTCGCCGCACTAGGGAGATCTGAGCGCGTAGAGGAAGTTGCTCGGATGCTAGGCGGAGCAACCATTACTGACACTACGCGACGGCATGCTCGTGAACTACTAGAGCAAAACTGAAACTGAGTTTTGTTCAAGTATTTGAGGGGGCCAGAAATACCGCTTGCCACAAAGTCAGCACTACCTCTCTCGCCTGAACTAATTGAGGCTCAACTCCCAAATCGACACGGGTCTTTTCTGCGCCATCCAAACGCAGGCGATGCTGACGTGCTCGGAGAAGGCGATAGGCATCTCCCACCTCTTGCGCTATTGATGCTTGAATTAATCCCACCTCTCCGGCGATCCGGAGCAAAGCGATGTTACCCAGATTACCAATCATTAGGGGGTGGGTACTTGAAAATGCCAAGACTAAAAATTGAACAATAAATTCAATATCAACCATGCCACCAGCGTCGTGCTTTAAATCAAAATCAGGGCCAGGGTTAAGGTGCCCAGCATGAACTTTGCGACGCATTTCTAAAACCTCGAGGCGCAGTCGATCGATATCGCGCTGTTGACTTAAGACCTCACAACGGACGTCATCAAAGAATGCACCAACTTGCTTGCTGCCTGCAGAAAACCGTGCCCGCGTTAAGGCCTGATGCTCCCAAACCCAAGCAGCATTGTTTCCTTCACGTAGTTGGTACTTTTTAAATGAATTGGCATTCGTTACTAAAAAGCCTGCGGAGCCGTTGGGGCGCAGACGCGTATCAATTTCAAAAAGACTACCAACCGATGTGTAAGAAGTTAACCAGTTGATCATTCGCTTGGCGAGTAAGGCGTAAATTTCTTGAGCCGCGAAATCGGTTTCTTCGGCTTGATACAGGAAAACTAGATCCAGATCCGAGGCGTATCCCAACTCTTTGCCACCCAACTTACCGTAGGAGATCACTGCAAATGGCGCACTTGCATCAAGCGGCAGCTCAAACTTCTTGGCAACACTCGGCCACACTCGCTCATAGGTAGTCTGCAGCATTAAGTCTGCCAAAGCAGATAAATGGTCGCTCACTTTTTCAACAGAAAGCTCGTGATCAATACCAACCCCCAAATCTGCCAATAAGGTAATAAAGGTTTCGGTATGGTGGGTAATACGCAAAATATCCATTGCCTGTTCTGAGCCATCGCCATCAGCCATCACATCATCCAGACGCATGTTGAGGGTAGCTTTTACTTCCTGCCAATATGCCTCTGGATCCTCAATGAGCGCTTTCTCTGTGCGCGAGTTCAGCAGGTAATCCAATAGATGAGGATGCCTGGTTAAATACTCTGCGCCCCACTGAGAGGTCTTTAGTAAGGCCAGTACATTAGATAGCGCTTGTGGATATTCAGACAAAATGGATAAGTAAGCGCTACGACGGACAACTGCTTCCAGTAAAACAAAAAAGCGCAGCAAAGTCTGATCTGCATTAATGAGCCCAGGCTGCTCTGCTTGCAAGCTATCAGCAGCTTTACGAATCAGGTTATTGAAAATAATTTTGCTTTTTTCAGGCAATTGTCTTTGCTTAGAACTATCAGCCCAAGCTAACCAACGGACTGCAGACTCTGGGTAAAGAACGCTATCAAGTTCCCAGCCTGATGGCAATGTACTAGCATCTAAGCGTTCAGCATCGTCAAGTACAAAAGCTTTTTCAAAATACTGAGCGACTATTGATTGATGTTGATCAAGCTTAGCCATCAAGGCGGCTTGTCCTGAATGCTGACCTGGACCGGCCATGGCTGAAGCCAGGCGCTCCCGAGCAGCCTCATCTTCAGGCAAATAATGTGTCTGCTGATCCTCCCACACTTGAATACGATGCTCTAGGCGACGCAAGTAAATATAAGCTGTCTTTAGATCATCAGCTTCAGCAGCAGGCAAAATTCCTTGCTGTTTGACCAGCTCTAATACCTCTAGAGTGGGGCGAATCCGCAAGCGCGGGTCTGTACCACCACGCATCAGCTGCAACATTTGCGCTAAGAATTCAATCTCACGAATTCCACCACGTCCCAGCTTAATATTCCTAGATCGACCATGGTGGTTTGTTGAGCGCTTTTCAGCCTCATGCTGGATTTGCACATGTAATTCACGGATGGAAGCAATCACACCGTAATCAAGATGACGGCGATACACAAATGGGCGAATCAGCTGCTCGAGCTCGCGCTCGCAATGGGCAAAGGCAGGTGATTTGGGTAATGGAGAAATCAACCTGCCTTTAATCCAGGCATAGCGCTCCCACTCCCTTCCTTGCACCAATAGGTACTCTTCGAGCATATCAAGACTGCAGACTAAGGGACCAGAGTCTCCATTTGGCCTTAAGCGCATATCTACCCGAAATACAAAACCATTGGCATCATGCTCTGCCAAGAGCTTGATCAGGCGCTTACCCGTCCGCATAAACCACTCGTGATGAGACAGACTCTTTGATCCACCTTGGGTATCGCCTTCATGCTCATACAAAAAGATTAAGTCAATGTCAGAGGAAAGATTGAGTTCTAACCCGCCTAACTTACCCATACCCACCACCATCAGAGGCATCTCTGAATCAGTCACCGAACTCCAAGGCAGACCAAAACGACGCTTCAGATCCTCGCGAATATAGGCAATAGCAAGAGCGACGACCTCCTCAGCAAAGTGGCTCAGCGCATGCGTCACTTCACTCAGATCGGCCATGTCGTTCAGGTCACGAAAAGCAACCCAAAGCATGAGACGCTGTCTGGCAAGTCTCAGATCTGCCATAAACTGAGCCTCATCCTGCTCTGAAGCAGCTAAAGCATCCTGGCAGGGCCTTAATAAACTAGTAATGCCAGCAACATCGATTTTTTGGGCACCTTGAGACCGAAGCCAATCGCGCCACTCAGGACGAGAATTCAGCCAGCGCTGCGCATAGCTAGAGTGCTGCTGTAGAAATTCAATATGGGCGTCAAAATCGGTCATTTCTCCATCTTAATCCGACTGAAGAAGCAAACCCACAGAAGCTTGGCGATCAAGCAATGGCTGACGGATAATAGAGCCCATGCCTCAAAACATCATCTGGACTCGCCTGCAGAGCGTGCTTCAAAAACGTCCTCCTGGTTCAGGTGGTCGTTGGCGTAAGCGCGCCCTTGTTCTTGCGGGTTTTACCGTGGCCTTATTTGTGATTGGCCATCTTGGGGTGCGTTTTGTTCTGTGGCCTCAAATTGAGAAATCCAAGCCCACCATAGAGCGCCTCATTAGTGCTCGCTTGGGCACCAATGTCAGCATGGATGATGTCAGACTGTCTTGGACTGGAATTCGTCCAAGCTTTGAAATTGATGGCCTACGATTTAACAATGCTAGTACGTCTACTCCATCCCTTCTCATTCAAAATATCAGCGGTCAACTGAGTTGGCTTTCTTTCTACCACCTCACCCCTTATTTCTACGAAATTACCTTCAATCAGCTTGAACTCTCTGCACGACGTGATGCGAGGGGCCAGCTCACTATTGCCGGAATTCCAATTGACAATCAAGGTCATGATTTTGCAACTGAGAACTGGTTGCTCGCACAAAAAGAAATTCGAATTCAGAATGCCAAAATTTTCTGGGACGACCAGCAAGAACGAAAACCAGGGGTCCTTCTTGAAATTCAAAATGCTCATCTTAAAAATGGCATTCGTAGTCATGAAGCCCAGTTAATTGTTCAAACGCCCTGGAGCCCTAATCCAATCAAACTACAAGCTGACTTTGTACATCACTTGGGTAGTGAGCAAGGTAATTGGCGCAATTGGGCTGGTAGTTTTTCGTGGGATTTGACCGATCTTAAGCTCAGCCAAATTACTAAAACGATCAGCCTTCCATTGCATCAGTTTGCTGGAGTGCTGAACTCTAAAGGCAGCCAGAGGCTTGATGGTGGTAGAGCTAATGGCGGACAAATGTCCCTCAAGGCTGATAGCCTCATAGTTCAACTCAATAAAGACGAAGATCCTCTTGAGTTTGGACGACTCGAAACTGACTTAGTCCAAGAGACGGATGGTGGCCTCAATTCCATCACAACCAAAACTTTGGCTTGGCGAAGTATCGATAGCGCTAAAAATGTTCCGCTCGATAAATTAAGTCCCATTACTTTTCGTTGGCGTCCGAGAAAAGATGGCGGCGAAATTACAGAGTTCGGTTTTTCTTCGACCAAAATTCAAGTTGAAGACATCGCACTCTTTGCACTGAATCTGCCTCTGCCAAAAAAGATTCATCAGTGGATCAAGACATCTGAAGCGGATGGTGAGCTTCTCAACGTAGAGATGAATTGGTCGGAAAGTCAATCTGCGTTGTCGACTTTACCCATTCCAGGAAATTGGTTCTCTGCTAATAAACTGGATTTCTCTATAAGCGCAAAACTAAACAACATTAGCTTTACCAGGGTAAACAAATCGATGCCTTCAGCCGCGAATTTATCGGGCAACTTAGCCAGCAATCAGAAGCAGGGCAGCTTCACGCTTGACTCCAATGATCTAGAGTTAGAGATGAATGATTTTTTATCTGCCTCTGAAATTCAATTTGATCGCGCCAAGGGCGAACTGAGTTGGTCTAAGCAAAAAGGGGGGTGGCTAATTAATGCCAAAAAACTACAACTCAGCAACTCCGAGATTACGACTAATCTTGATCTGAGCTATTTGATTGGCGCACCCAAACAGCCTGATCAAATGACGCTAAATATGGAAATTGTTAAAGCCAAATTGGCAACAGCGCATCGCTACCTTCCCGTTGGCATGGACAAAGATAGTCGCCTATATTTAAGCAAGGCATTTGAAGCGGGAGATATCCAGAGTGGATCTCTCATCATCAAAGGAAACCCTGATCTAATACCGTTTCCACCGGGAACGAGTGGCGAACTCACTCTCCATTTACCGATTTCAAAAGTAGTTTTTAAGCCAGTGCCCCTGCTTCCAAAAAACCAAGGAGTTTGGCAATCTTTTAACAATGTCAGCGGTAATATTGACATGAAGCAAGCTGCTTTGAATATTAATATCGATAAAGCCAACTATAAAAAAATCAGCCTGACAAATGTAAAGTCACAAATTCCTAATCTAGGCTCTAAACAGCTCAACTTATTGATCACTGGTTTGGCTGAGGGTGATGGATCTGAATTTCTGGAATATCTATTTACATCTCCTGTCGGAATTCAACAGGCAAATCTTGCTAAGAATTTCACCCTAAGGGGACCAGTTAACCTAGGTCTTGAATTAAAAGTTCCTTTATCCGGAAGTGATGACGTTAAGTTTGATGCAAAAATTGCTCTCCCTGGAAATAAAGCGCAATGGGGAGAGGCTCCTCCATTAGAAAATTTGAAGGGAAAGGTACGCATTACCGAAGTCAACCCAGAATTCGAAAACGTGAGTGCAAACTTTCTAGGTGGAAGCTTTGCAGTATCGAGCGCGCCATCTTCTACTGGCAATGCCAGTTTTAAAATCGGAGGTGATATTAATGCAGCCTTTATCAAGAATTACCTGTCAGGAAATTTAAAAACGCGAACCCACCCTGCGCTTCTTTCTGCGATGAGTGGATCAGCTAAATACGAAGGCCTCATCAACTTTAATAAAGCAGGCAGTCAAACCAATCTCAAATTTGATTTGCGTAATTGGGCTAGCTCAGCCCCCATGCCTGCTAAAAAATTAGCAGGCTTACCCATGGTAGGTGAGTTCAACCTCAAGACCTATCCAGTCAATAAGAGTAATTCAATACGCTCGGATTGGAATGGCAAATTGGGAGATCAATACTTTATTCAGGGCAATCTGAATTCTGCTAATGAGATCAAAAATGCCTTAGGAATTGGGTCCACAATGCCTTTACCGCAACAAGGTACAGCCCTGCACTTAGCAAGTAACGAGCTCGACCTGGATCAATGGGGAGAGTTTTTAAGCACAGCTAAAACGCCACGCAGGGCAAACGAACAAACTAAATCAGATACCCCAGATGAAGACATTCAAATCTCAGCTCAAGTAAAAAAATTGATTGCTTTAGATCGAGAGTGGTCGGATGTCAGCATGCAGTCTCAAAAGAAGAATGCAATCTGGCAGTTGCGCCTGAATTCACCGCAAATTGCCGGACAAGTTCAATGGCACCCCAGCAATAGTGATCAACCCAGCGGCTTGATTACTGGAAAACTATCGCGCTTAAAGGTGCCCGACCAACAAGTGTCTTCAGATTCCATTCCCAAGGATGGCCCTGCACAAACCCTAGCGACCCTCAAAACCCCCGTCAGCCCAAATGTTGTCCCTAGCCTAGATTTGGCGATTGATGATTTAAGCTGGACAAAGGTACGACTGGGCTCAGTAAAGATCAAATCCACAACAACTCTAAATCTGATGAAGGTTGAATCTGTTCAAATTAATAACCCTCAGGGTAACTCCATCATCAAAGGTCAATGGAGTGCTCGCACCCCAAATAGTGCAGAACGTAGCACCTTCACAGCCGATGTCAACATCAAGGATGCTGGACAAATTATTTCCCATTGGAGTAACTCTAAATCGGTAGAAGGGGGAGATGGAAAACTCACAGCTGCGCTCTCTTGGTCTGGGCCATTATTTTCTCCGGCTTATGATTCATTGGCTGGTGATGTCAGCATCGTTTTAGCTGATGGTCGCTTGTTAGAGGTCAATACTGATGGTGCCAAATTACTTGATGTTCTCAGTTTGCAAAGTTTATTTAGATTTGCGACCTTAGATTTAAAAGGGAGTTTGGGTAATCTAGCTACTAAAGGCACGCCGTTCAGCTCAATCAACAGTAATTTTGAGATCACACAAGGTATTGCACAGACCAAGCAATTCACCATGATTTTGGATCAAGCTAGAGTAGCCATGACCGGGCAAATTAATATTGCCAAAGAAACTCAAGATCTTCGTATCACCATATTCCCAACCATTGATGCAACAGCTGGCTCACTTGCCGCGTTTGTCATTAATCCCATCATTGGCCTTGGAGCAGTATTGGGTCAATACCTCATTACCAATCAAATTAACCGTACCATGCAAACAGACTATTTGGTTCAGGGATCCTGGGAAAATCCGGAAGTGATCCCACTCGATCAAAAGGGTCAGCCACTTGACGCTAAAACACTAGAGACAATACGCACTAAAAATCTATTAAAAGAGCAAACTAAGCCTAGCTCACCCAATAGCGCTCCAGCAAACCCTCCCGGAAATCCGAATACCACCACCCTAGCGCCGAGCTAAAAATGAATCAGCCTACAAATATTTCTGAACTCAAAGTCGCATCAGTCCAGATGGTATCGACTCCCAATCTGAATGAGAATCTTGAGGTTGCAGCTCGCTTAATTAAAGCGGCTGCGGATTGTGGGGCTCAGCTCGCTGTGCTACCAGAATATTTTTGCTTAATGGGGCTAAAAGATACTGACAAGGTCAATGCGCGCGAAGTAGCTGGGTCCGGCCCAATTCAAGAACGCCTCGCAGCGATTGCGCAAGAAAATCATATTTTTCTAGTGGCTGGCACTATTCCTTTAGAAAGTAAAGAATCCAACAAGGTTCTGAATACTTCCTTAGTATTTAGTCCGCAGGGTAAACAAATCGCCCGCTATGACAAGATGCATTTATTTGGCTTTCAAAATGCAACTGAGCGCTACGAAGAGTCTGAAACCATAGTGGCTGGTAGTCAACCAGGTCAGTTCACCATCAAGATTGATGCAATTGACTGGCATTTTGGTTTAAGTATTTGCTATGACTTACGTTTCCCAGAACTCTACCGTGCCCTGGGGTCCGTGGATTGCCACATTATTCCAGCGGCGTTTACTTACACTACCGGCAAAGATCACTGGGAAATTCTGCTGCGTGCCCGCGCTATTGAAAACCAATGTTATGTTCTGGCTTCAGCTCAAGGAGGCATCCATCTCAATCAGCGACGAACTTGGGGTCAAAGCATGCTGATTGACCCCTGGGGCGTCATATTAAGCAATCTGCCTGAGAGCGAGGGAGTGATTACGGGCACACTAAGCAAAGATAAATTAAAAGAGGTACGCTCTAAACTACCCGCACTCAAACATCGTCAGCTTTAACAAAGAAAGTTCAACTAAATCCCCATGAGAGCACCAGAGGCACTATTCCCAAGCGCTTGGACTAAACCAAAACAACAGGCCGACCTTCTCAAACTCGCTAAATCCATTTTGCTCGAGCCAACAGGCCTTTCCGAGCATGACTTACACCATACTTTTGGCAATATGTTTACGCACCAGCTTGACGATGCGGACCTGTACTTTCAGCACACCCGCAGCGAGAGCTGGAGCCTCGAGGAAGGCATTGTGAAATCCGGTAGCTTTAGCATCGACCAAGGTGTCGGTGTACGCGCAATTTATGGCGATAAAACTGCTTTTGCATACTCCGATGAAATTAATTTAGAGGCTTTAACTAAGGCAGTTAAATCTACTCGTGTCATTGGGCCTCAAGGTGGTAGCCGCGCTGTTGCAAGCAAAATCTTTACCCCCGTCTCGAACGGCCTCTACTCCGACTTAAATCCTTTAGATTCACTGACACCACAAGCAAAGATTGCCCTACTTGAAGGCATTGAACGTCGTGCCAAGGCACGTGACCCCCGCATTATTCAAGTGATGGCTAGCCTAGCTGGTGAGTTTGATGTTGTCCTCGTGGCAAGAGCTGATGGTCTATTGGCTGCTGATGTGCGTCCACTTGTAAGAGTATCAGTGCATGTGATTGCTGAACAAAATGGTCGTCGTGAGTCAGGCTCTTCAGGCGGTGGTGCGCGCCATGATTACCATTACTTCAATACAGCGCTCGTTAATCAATATGTTGATGAGGCTGTTGATGGGGCGCTAATTAATCTAGACTCACGCCCTGCCCCAGCCGGTCCAATGACTGTAGTAATGGGGCCAGGATGGCCTGGAGTGTTGTTGCATGAGGCGGTAGGTCATGGCCTTGAAGGGGACTTTAATCGTAAAGGTTCTTCTGCTTTTGCTGGCTGTATTGGGCAGCGTGTTGCCGCTAAGGGAGTCACCGTAGTCGATGATGGAACCCTTTCTGGCCGTCGGGGCTCACTCAATATTGACGATGAAGGTACGCCTACCCAGTGCACTACGCTAATTGAAGACGGTATTTTGAAAGGCTATATCCAGGATAGTTTGAATGCCCGCCTGATGAATATGCCCCTGACCGGTAATGGTCGGCGCGAAAGTTTTGCGTCTCTACCAATGCCCCGCATGACCAATACCTATATGTTGGCCGGCAAAGATGATCCCCAAGAAATCGTGGCCAGCATCAAACGCGGCCTATATGCGGTGAACTTTGGCGGTGGCCAAGTGGACATTACCAGTGGGAAATTTGTGTTTTCAGCCTCAGAGGCCTATTGGGTAGAAAACGGCAAAATTCAGTACCCAGTTAAAGGCGCCACCATCATTGGCAGCGGTCCTGAATCCCTAAAACAGGTATCTATGATCGGAAATGACCTGAAATTAGACGGCGGCATCGGGGTTTGTGGCAAAGAAGGCCAGAGCGTTCCAGTGGGTGTTGGGCAGCCTACTTTACGTATCGACAGCCTGACTGTCGGAGGAACTGCTTAATACGGCTTAAAATACTTGCATGAGCCAACAAAATACTAATCCCGCAAACTGGTATGCTGCCGTTGACAAAACGTCAGATACGGATGATCAACGCATTCATAACATTACTGTTCTGCCACCACCAGAGCATTTAATTCGTTTTTTCCCAATATCAGGGACTCCTACTGAGACCTTAATCAGCAAAACACGCAAGAAAATTCGTGACATCATTCATGGAAAAGATGATCGTCTATTGGTCATCATTGGACCCTGCTCGATTCATGACCCCCGTGCCGCTGTTGAGTATTGCCAACGACTACTAGCTGAGCGCGATCGTTTTGCTGGCGAACTCGAAATTGTGATGCGCGTTTACTTTGAAAAGCCACGCACGACAGTGGGTTGGAAGGGATTAATTAATGACCCTTACCTTGATGAAAGCTACCGCATTGAAGAAGGCTTACGTATCGCCCGTCAAGTATTAATCGAAATCAATCGTTTGGGTATGCCTGCAGGTAGCGAATTTCTAGATGTGATTTCTCCACAATATATTGCTGATCTCATTTCGTGGGGTGCTATTGGTGCGCGCACAACTGAAAGTCAAGTTCACCGCGAACTTGCATCAGGTCTATCCGCACCGATTGGATTTAAGAACGGTACTGATGGCAATATCAAGATTGCTACCGATGCTATTCAAGCAGCTAGTCGCCCACACCACTTCTTATCAGTTCATAAAAATGGTCAAGTCTCGATTGTGGAAACTAAAGGCAATAAAGACTGTCACGTCATTTTACGCGGTGGTAAAGAGCCTAACTATGAGGCACTGCATGTTCAAGCAGCCTGCTCCGAGCTCCAATCTGCCAAGCTTCCAGCCAGCCTCATGGTTGACCTTTCCCATGCGAACTCTAGCAAAAAACATGAGCGTCAAATTGTCGTGGCCGAAAATATCGCTGAGCAAATTGAATCTGGCTCGCATCAAATTTTTGGCGTGATGATTGAAAGTCACCTCGTTGATGGTGCACAAAAATTCTCGCCTGGAAAAGATGATCCAAATAAGCTGGAGTACGGCAAAAGCATTACCGATGCTTGCATCAACTGGGAAGACTCAGTTAATGTCTTACAGCGCTTAGCTTTGGCCGTGAAGAATCGTAGAAAAACAAAGAAATAATAAACAGTTGTTCTGTACGTCAATTTTATTTGCTGCATACAAAAAGAGACTAATTTATTTGGTCTCTTTTTTTTCGTGCTTCCAAAGGACATCTTGGCCACCGGCTGCACGATTGAGTACGCGCGACAATACAAATAAAAGATCCGATAAACGATTCACGTACTGACGTGGAGAATCATACAAAGGCTCCTCCCAACCCAAACGCACAATCGATCTTTCGGCACGCCTGCAGACAGTGCGGCAGACATGCGTTTGTGCAGCAGCGCGTGTGCCGCCTGGAAGAATAAATTCCGTCAGGGGTGGCAAAGTCGCATTGTATTTTTCCAGCCAAATATCGAGCTGAGCCACTTGCTCTGCTTTAAGTAGGGTGTAATTGGGAATACACAGTTCCCCACCCAAATCAAATAAGTCATGTTGCACTTGCAAAAACAGGGTTTTTAACTCTCCAGCTAATGCTTCTGGGATTGATTCAGTCATCAAAACACCGATTTCAGAGTTCAATTCATCTACATCGCCCATAGCGCAGATGCGCAGATGGTCCTTTTCTACTCGGCTACCATCGCCAAGCCCGGTCATGCCCGCATCACCAGTTCTGGTGGCTATTTTTGAAAGTCGATTTCCCATAGGACTAATTATAGGTAAATGGCTAAAATGATTCTTATGAATATGCTTACCCTACCCCCTGAGCTTGCGGCTATTACCGCCCTTCAATCCAAATTGGTCTCCGCCTTACGACCGATCCTCCCAGAGCATGCCTTGCTGTGGGAGCCTGAGGACACTATTCCCTACGAATGTGATGGTCTTGCGGCCTATCGGCGCATGCCTCTAGCAGTTGCCTTACCAGAGACTGAAGAGCAAGTTGCCCAGATTTTGAAGATTTGCTTTGCCATGCAAGTGCCTATTGTCCCCCGTGGAGCGGGTACAGGCTTGTCAGGTGGTGCAATGCCGATTTCCCAAGGCTTAGTCCTGTCGCTAGCCAAGCTCAAAAAGATTGTCAGTATTGACCCCTTCACCAGAACTGCAGTGGTGCAACCAGGAGTACGAAATCTTGCCATTTCAGAGGCAGTTGCCCACCTGGGCCTGTATTACGCCCCAGATCCATCCTCACAAATTGCCTGCTCCATTGGCGGCAATGTCAATGAAAACTCCGGCGGAGTGCATTGCCTCAAATACGGCCTGACGCTTCACAATGTTTTAAAAGTCCGCGGCATCTTGATGAACGGTGAGATCGTAGAGTTTGGCAGTCTTGCACCAGACTCCCCAGGACTCGATTTACTGGCAATCGTGATGGGTAGCGAGGGCATGCTTGCTGTAGTGACTGAAGTCACAGTCAAGCTGGTTGCTAAACCCAAGTTAGCGCGTGTCATCATGGCCAGTTTTGACGATATTGAAAAAGGTGCTGATGCGGTTGCCAAGATTATTGCCGCCGGGATTATTCCTGCTGGCCTAGAGATGATGGATAAAGCGACCACTCGTGCTGTAGAAGAATTTGTGCATGCGGGATACGATCTCGAAGCCGAGACCATTCTGCTGTGTGAGTCGGATGGCACCCCTGAAGAAGTTGCGGAAGAAATCGAGCGCATGACAAAGGTGCTTGAGCTAGCAGGTGCGAGCGGTATGCGGATTTCTCAGAGCGAAACGGAGCGCCTCAAATTTTGGAGTGGTCGTAAAAATGCTTTTCCAGCAGCTGGTCGCTTAGCTGCCGATTACTATTGTATGGACGGCACCATCCCGCGCAGAAATATTGGCACCCTACTTCGGCGCATTCAGGGAATGGAAAAAAAATATGGCCTATCTTGTTTGAACGTATTTCACGCTGGCGATGGCAATATGCATCCATTAATTTTGTTTAATGGCGCCGATCCGGATGAATGGCATCGCGCTGAAGAATTTGGTACTGAAATTTTAGAGGCCTGTGTTGAACTGGATGGCACGATTACTGGTGAGCATGGCGTTGGGATTGAAAAGATTAACTCCATGTGTGTGCAATTTGGTGAAGGTGAACGCGAATCTTTCTGGGGTGTGAAGGCTGCCTTTGATCCAGAAAAACTACTTAACCCCGATAAGGCTATTCCCACCCTCAACCGCTGTGCCGAGTATGGCCGTATGCGCATTAGTGGTGGTAACTTACCGCATCCAGAGTTAGAGCGCTTCTGATGCCCAAGTCGAATAGCGCTGAGATTGATTTATTTCGCGAGCAGATTCTTGTGGCAGTTAAAAATGAAACCTCTTTATCCATTGCGGGTGGCGGTACAAAATCTTGGTATGGCAACTCCAACTCCTATGACAAATTAGAAACTTGCACTTACTCTGGCATTTTGGAATACCAACCCGAAGAGCTTGTCATTACTGCTTGCGCTGGCACGCCATTAAAAGAGATTGAGGCTGCACTAATCGATAAGAATCAAATGCTGGCTTTTGAGCCTCCGCACTTTGGTGAATCTGCCACTTTCGGTGGAGCGATTGCCGCAGGCCTGGCAGGACCAGGTCGCATTAGCGCTGGTAACCTTCGCGATTTTGTTCTCGGTTCGCGCATCTTGGATGGCAAAGGACAAGATCTATCTTTTGGTGGCAAGGTAATGAAAAACGTTGCTGGGTATGACGTATCTCGCTTGCTACCTGGCTCTATGGGAACTTTATCGTTATTACTTGAGGCTTCTGTCAAGGTACTGCCACGAGCAGCTGCGACAGCCACCCTTCGCTGCAGTATTTCCCAAGCACGTGCATTGCAACTTTCAAACGAATGGGCAGGACAGCCTCTGCCCTTATCCGCTAGCTGTTGGATTGGTCCCTCACAGGGTAGTGGTGATGGCGAGCTCACCATCCGCTTGGCTGGTGCTGCAGCTGCTGTCAAAGCAGCGATTCCTTTAATGGGCGCAGCAGTCAAGTTCATAGAATTAGATCCAAGTACTGCGCACACTTTCTGGAATCAATTACGCGAACAAGAACTCCCCGCCTTCATCAATCTCGATGGTGATAACACCCTCTATCGCTTAGCACTTCCTGCTGCCTGTGGAACGCTCAATATTGAAAATACGACTGGTGATCTGGTTTTGGAATGGCATGGGCAACAACGTTGGTTTGTAGCACCGAGTGATGATGCTACTTTTACCTCCATCAAAACTCTGGCCAATGCCAATGGTGGGCATGCAACTCGCTTCAAGCAAGGAAGCAATGTTGATCCTAGCAAGCAACGCTTTACTCTTCTGAATGAGCAAGCGCATTCAACTGCTTTAGAGGCAGTTCAAGCTCGCTTGAGAGCCGCCTTTGATCCAGCTGGCGTATTCTCGACCTCACGCCTTCCTTAAGGACCTCTTTTAGTCTTTCTATGCAAACTCAACTCGCCCCCCAATTTATTAATACCCCCGAAGGTAATGAGGTCGCCAAAATTCTGGGTAAATGTGTGCACTGCGGTTTTTGTACTGCCACCTGCCCTACCTACCAAATTCTGGGTGATGAGTTAGATGGCCCCCGCGGTCGTATTTATCTCATTAAACAAATGGCAGAAGGTCAAGCTCCTACTGAAAAAACTCGCCTCCATTTGGATCGCTGTCTGACCTGTCGTAATTGCGAGAGTACTTGTCCTAGCGGCGTGCAATACGGAAACTTAATCGACATTGGACGCAAGTGGGCAGAAGAAAATACGCCTCAACGCCCAATTGGCCAGCGCCTGACCCGCTGGGCTCTCAAGGAGGGCCTTACTAGCCCTAAGTTATTTAACTCCGCAATGGCACTGGGTCGCTTAGTCCGCCCACTCATGCCAGCTGCTATGCAACGCAAGATTCCGGAAGCCAAAAATAAAGCGCTCAATACAAATACAGATCCTTATGCAAGACCACAAACAAGCCATTCTCGTAAGATGCTATTACTGGAAGGTTGCGTTCAACCTGGCATGCTACCGAATATAAACTCAGCAAGCGCTCGTGTTTTAGATGCTCTCAAAATACAGTTAATCAGCGCACCTAATGCCACTTGCTGTGGCGCATTACGACACCATCTGAATGATCAAGCGGGTGGCCTAGAGAACGCAAAGCAGAATATTGATGCTTGGTGGCCACTAGTCGAGCAAGGTGCGGAAGCGATCGTCATGACGGCGTCTGGTTGTGGCGTGATGGTCAAGGACTATGGGCATCTGTTTGCAAACGATCCCCAATATGCTGCTAAGGCCAAAAAGATTTCTGATCTCACTAAAGATATTTCTGAAATCTTGCCAGCACTTCAGGACGAGTTGATTGCCTTAGTGGGGGCAGATCCCAAAACTGGCGTGGTCTATCACCCACCTTGCACACTGCAGCATGGTCAACAAATTCGGGGTAAGGTCGAGAGTCTTTTGGCTGGCATTGGCATTAGCGCACGCCTCTGTAATGATAGCCATCTCTGCTGCGGATCGGCAGGCACCTATTCAGTAACCCAACCAGAATTATCTGAGCAATTGCGTCAAAATAAATTAACTCATCTACAGGCTGCTTGTGAAGAGTCGGGGGCACAAGTGATCGTCTCTGGGAATATTGGTTGTATTGCTCATCTGCAGCAAGACGATACTCCAGTGCTGCATTGGATTGAGATCGTCGATCAACTCATTAGCCAAGCAGGCCATACCAAGCAATGAGTCAAGTTACTACTAAGCTCATGATGGTCAAGCAACGACTGGAATTAGCAGCCTTAGCAGCTAAACGTGAACCTGAAGATATCCAGCTCCTAGCTGTGAGCAAGACCTTTCCTGCTATCGCCATTGAGGAAGCAATGCACGCTGGACAAATTGCTTTTGGCGAGAATTATGTTCAAGAAGGTGTTGAGAAAATTGGGCAACTTGCTAAATTACGCCCTTGGTTAGAGTGGCACTTTATTGGTCCACTTCAAAGCAATAAGACGCGTGATGTTGCGGAGCATTTTGACTGGGTCCACAGTATTGACCGAATCAAAATTGCAGAACGCCTTTCTAGCCAGCGCGGAGAATTTCCCGATCTGGGTGAACTGCAGGTTTGTGTCCAAATCAATGTGAGTGAAGAGGATAGTAAGAGCGGCATTTCTCTAGAGGAAGTGGAGGCACTTTGTAATGCGATTGCCAAACTACCCCACCTTAATCTGCGTGGGCTCATGGCTATCCCTGCACCTAGCGACGATGTCAATCGTCAACGCCAAGCCTTCGCCGCTGTCCGCGAGTGCTTTGTGGGGATTAAGGCAAAACATAGTGCCGATGATGGTTATGACTTTTTTGATACCTTGTCGATGGGGATGTCCGACGATATGGAGGCTGCAATCGCAGAAGGTAGCACCATCGTACGTGTAGGAAGTGCCATATTTGGGAAGCGCGATAAGATCACAGCATGAGCACATCACAAACAAACCAAAATGCCCACATCACCTTTATTGGTGGTGGCAATATGGGTCGCGCTTTAATCAGTGGATTAATAGCCAACGGTTTTGAGGCTAATCAACTTTCTGTAGTCGAAGCCAACACCAGTACTGGCATCCAATTGCAGCATGATTTCGGCGTACAGATTATTGCTGCCGTAGATCAGATTACTTTTGACTTCTCCAAGAGCAATGTTGTAGTCATGGCAATTAAGCCTCAGGACTTTAATGTAGTAGCTAAATCTTTGAGAGCTAAGCTCAAACATGCAACAGCACCAGGCCCATTGATTCTGAGTATTGCAGCTGGTATTCGTCTCAAAGATATGAGTCGCTGGCTTGATCATGAGCGCTGTGTGCGTGCGATGCCCAATACCCCCGCACTCATCGGTAAAGGAATTACCGGTCTATTTGCCGATGCCACAGTCAATGCATCAGATCGCGCTCTGGCTGAAACTATTTGTTCTGCAGTGGGCCAAGCAGTCTGGGTTCATGAAGAAAAACTCATGGATGCCGTTACCGCTGTTTCTGGAAGCGGTCCTGCCTATGTATTTGCTTTTTTAGAAGCACTGCAGTCAAGCGGTGAGAAGCTCGGACTTGATGCAGTTACTGCCCGTAAGCTCGCCTATGCGACCTTAGAAGGGGCTACACAACTTGCCCATAATTCAGATGAGCCTGCTAGCGTACTGCGCGAACGAGTCACCTCCAAGGGTGGCACCACAGCTGCAGCGCTTGATGTCCTCAAGCAATCCAGTTGGCAAGGTGTACTTGAAAAAGCAATTGATGCTGCTAGTCAACGTGGCGAAGCAATGGGTGATGAACTAGGTAAAAGTTAAAAGCGAACTAAACGCGCATTAAACCCAATAGAATTCCTAAAAATAGAAATCCACCCAACCAGTTGTTGTGCCTAAAGGCTTTGAAGCAATCTTCGCGCTTTCGCGTGGATACCAATTTCAGGTGATACACAGCGCAAGCTAAGGCAAGGCTCCAACCTATCCAAAAGTAATTATTCAGATTTGCCAGTTGCGCAACCCAAATCTGACTGAGAAATAGCACACCGTAACTCAGTGCAATAGCGAGAACATCAAACCGACCGAAGGTAATGGCTGATGTGCGCAAACCCAAACGTTCATCATCATCACGATCGACCATGGCATAAGCGGTGTCATAGGCAATAGCCCAGAAAATGTTACCAATAAATAAAACCCAAGCTTCCATTGGAATGAAATCTAATACAGCAGCATAAGCCATCGGAATCCCGAAGCCAAAGGCAATGCCCAGTACAGCTTGCGGAATAGCGAAGAAGCGCTTGGTAAAAGGATAGAGAATCGCGACTGCCAAAGCAAAGAATGAAAGCTCTTGAGTTAAGGCATTCAAAGGCTGAATCAGCAAGAAGGCAAGCAAGGCTAGAGTGGCTGCTACTACCAGAGCCTCTTTTCCAGAAATCTTACCGCTCGTAACGGGTCGATCTATGGTCCTCAATACATGACGATCAAAGTCTTGATCCGCATAATCATTCATAGCGCATCCTGCACTACGCATTAAAAATGTACCCAAGGTAAAAATGACGAGTAGATACAACTGAGGGAAGCCGCCGCTCGCTAAGCAAAGGGCCCATAAGGTTGGCCACAATAATAGGAGCGTTCCGATTGGTTTATCCAAGCGAATCAGATAAGCATAAGCAACAATACGATCGCGCATCAGATGAAGAGTCTTTCTTTATTGATCATCATAGACATGGTGTAATTATCAAGCTTTTAGAAATTCTGTACGAGAGCCCAGCCAACGCTCAAGATGTCTTTCCACTAAATCACCATGCTCAGCTAGCAAACGCTCAGCTGCGGTCTGCGCCAACTCAATTAACCACGCATCGCGCTGAAGATCCACAAACCGTAACATCGCATCTCCCGACTGCTTAGCTCCCAAGAGTTCACCTGGCCCACGCAGTGATAAGTCGCGCTCTGCAATGACAAATCCATCTGAGGTTTCTCGTAAAGTTTGTAGACGCTCTTTAGCGGCCATGGAGAGAGGCTCGGCATACATCAAGATACAAACTGAATCTGCAGAGCCACGCCCGACGCGCCCCCGCAACTGATGAATCTGCGCATAGCCAAAACGTTCAGCATGCTCAATCACCATCAATGCTGCATTGGGTACATCCACACCCACCTCAATCACGGTTGTCGCCACGAGTAGCTGAATTTCATTAGCCTTAAAAGCCGCCATCACCGCAGCCTTCTCCTCACTCTTAAGGCGACCATGAACTAGGCCTACTTTAAAGTTGGGTAAAGCCTGAGTCAGCTGCTCAAAACTTTCAACTGCAGTTTGTAATTGCAACACTTCAGACTCTTCAATCAGAGGACAGACCCAATAGGCTTGAAGCCCCTTAGCTAGCCAATCATGAAGGCCGCCAATGACTTCCTCTCTACGCGCTGCTTTTACAACTTTGGTTGTTATCGGCTTACGACCAGGAGGTAACTCATCAATTACAGAAACATCGAGATCCGCGTAATAAGTCATCGCCAGCGTGCGTGGAATCGGAGTGGCCGACATCATTAGTTGGTGGCAATAAAATAATTCAGAGCCAACTCGTTGCTGAATCTCCAAACGCTGTCTCACACCAAAACGATGTTGCTCATCAATCACGGCTAGACCTAGCTTGGCAAAACTCACCTTATCCTGAATGAGGGCATGGGTACCAATAATGAGTTGCGCCTGACCGCCTGCAATCATTTCTTGTGCGAGTTTTTTTTCCTTAGCCTTTAAGCTGCCAGAGAGCCATGCTATTTTCACACCCAAAGGTTCGAACCACTCTTTCAGCTTGAGGTAGTGCTGCTCCGCCAAGATTTCCGTTGGTGCCATGATGGCAGCCTGATAACCATGATCCATTGCGCGCGCAGCAGCCAATGCGGCAAGTACCGTTTTGCCACTACCAACATCGCCTTGTAATAAGCGATTCATTGGAAAGGTGTTTGACAGATCCAGTCCAATCTCAGACCAAACACGAGCTTGAGCGCCCGTTAGACTGAAAGGCAAGATCTGCAGTAAGCCGTCTTCAATACTGGCATTCGTTTTGCCTACTTCAGTAGGGTGCTGATCCCTCCTAAGGCTGGGAGCGCGTCTTTCCCTTCGAATAGCATGAGCCCGCTTCAAAGAAATTTGCTGCGCGAGTAGCTCCTCAAACTGCACACGACGCCAAGCAGGATGAGTGCGCTCAAGTAGAGATTGGGTATTGGCATCTGCTGGTGGCTGGTGTAAATAAGTAATGGCATCTTGTAGTGGAGGCCAATCATTGCTCGGTAAAATTTCAGCCATGAGCTGGCTTGGTAAAAATTCTGCCAAATTCTCTTTGAGGCTTGAGTCCTGTAAAGCCTTAAGTACCGCTTTACGAATCACGGCTTGTGTGACACCAGCGCTCGCCGGGTATACCGGGGTCAAACTCGCTGGTAATGGCGCCTCTGGGATAACCGCACGGACTGTAGGGTGAACCATCTCTGCACCTTGATAGCCCTCTCGAACCTCACCCCTGACTCGCACATGTTTACCTACTGCCATTTGCTGTTGCTGGCTAGGATAAAAGTTGAGGAATCGTAGCTGAAGGGAGTCAGTATCATCTTCAATAGTGACTAAAAGCTGCCTTCTGGGACGAAACATGACCTGGTTGCGAATCACAATGCCCTGAGTCTGAATTGAATGAAACCTACCCAAAGCAATGGCCTCACCAATGGGGAAGAGTTCCGTCTCATCCTCGTAGCGCGATGGCAGGTGCAAAGCAAGCGCCATAGGGCTGTTTAAACCCATCTTTTCGAGTGTAGTTGGTGGTCGCTTTGTTGTCATCGTTAAAATCTAAATACCTGATGGTAATACTATGCAACTTTCTGACTTTAATTACGACCTCCCACCACAACTCATTGCCCAGCATCCTTTGGCCAATAGAACTGATAGCCGCCTTCTGGAAATTCGCGTGGGGGAAGGAAATATCACCCAATTACACGATCGACAATTTCAGGATATTGCCCAGATCATTAAGCCGGGAGACTTGCTTATTTTTAATGATACTAAGGTCATCCCTGCTCGCCTTCATGGCAAAAAAGAGACTGGGGGCAATGTAGAGCTCTTGATTGAACGCATTAGCGGAGATAAAAAAGCTTGGGTTCAAATGAGGGCTTCTAAGGCCCCCAAAACTGGCAGCATTGTGCATATCCATAATCAAGAAGAGGAAACCTTTCCTGTCGAGATTATTGGCTATGATGGCCGATTCTATGAAGTGCTCTTCCCAGAAAATGTATTTGCCTTACTAGACCGCTTTGGCAAGTTGCCACTACCTCCCTATATCGAGCATCAACCAACTCAAGAAGATGCCAAGCGCTACCAAACAGTCGTTGCCAAGAATCCTGGCGCCGTCGCAGCTCCTACGGCAGGTCTACACTTTGATGATGCGATTCTGAATCAACTGAATCAACTCGGTATTCAGCGGGCAAGCATCACTCTACATGTGGGAGCAGGTACTTTCACACCAGTTCGCGAAGAAGACCTCAGTAAACACAAGATGCATTACGAGTGGTTTTCAATTCCTGCCCAAACCCTTGACGCCATCGAAGATACCCGAAAATCAGGCTGCAGAGTCATTGCAGTGGGCACTACTAGTTTGAGGGCGCTGGAGAGCTATGCTCAAACGCAAGCGACTAGCGGCGAAACTAACTTATTTATTACTCCGGGGTTCCAATTTCAGATTGTCGATTGCCTACTAACCAACTTTCATTTACCGAAGTCAACTTTACTGATGCTAGTCAGCGCCTTTGCTGGCGTGGACCCCATTCGCAAAGCCTATCAACATGCCATTCAAAATGAATATCGCTTTTTTAGCTACGGCGATGCGATGTTCTTAAGCCGCCATCAACATATAAGCTCATGACAAAACCTGTTCACTTTAATATTCTCGCGCGTGACTCTGCAAGCCCTGCACGTCTTGGGCAGCTTGACCTTCCTCACGGTAGCGTTCAAACACCAATCTTTATGCCAGTGGGAACTTATGGCACTGTGAAGGCGATGACCCCGCGGGATTTGAATGAAGCTAAAGCGCAAATCATTTTGGGCAACACCTTTCACCTCTGGTTACGACCAGGTTTGGATGTCATCAAAAAACATGGTGGCTTGCACCGTTTTATGGCTTGGAATAAACCCATCTTGACTGATTCTGGTGGCTTTCAAGTATTTAGTTTAGGCGCCCTAAGAAAAATTTCTGAAGATGGTGTGACCTTTGCCTCTCCGATCAATGGCGATAAATTATTTATGTCCCCCGAAGTATCGATGGAAATTCAGGCGGTACTCAATAGTGATATCGCCATGCAATTTGATGAATGCACCCCTTACGAAATCAAAGGGCAATCTACCTCAGAGAAGACTGCTCGCGCTTCACTGGAAATGTCACTTCGTTGGGGTGATCGGTCTTTAAAGCGCTTTCGCGAACTCGAGACTGGCAACGGTCTTTTTGGCATCGTCCAAGGCGGCATGTTTGAAAACCTCCGTGAATTTTCCCTCGAAGCGGTAAGTCAGCAAGGTTTTGATGGCATTGCTATTGGCGGTCTCTCCGTTGGCGAGCCAAAGCCCGAGTTTGAGCGCATCCTCAATTTCACTGCACCCAAATTACCCGAGCACATGCCCCATTATTTGATGGGGGTTGGTACGCCTGAGGACCTCATGCTGGGTGTCAGCCTGGGCATTGATATGTTTGACTGCGTGATGCCTACTCGCAATGCCCGTAATGGCTGGTTATTTACCCGCTTTGGGGACCTCAAGCTCCGTAATTCAGGCTACAAGGACGACGATCGCCCTGTAGACCCAACCTGCGCCTGCTATACCTGCCAAAATTTCACAAGATCCTACTTAAATCACCTCCAAAAAGCGAATGAGATCCTCGGCTCACAGCTCAATACCATCCACAATCTCTCCTATTACCTCCAACTGATGGAAGAGGTTCGAGAATCTTTGGCTAAAGACCGTTTTAGTGCCTATCGTGAGGAATTTCATCGCAATCGCCAACGCGGTGTTGAGCCAGGGCAGGATTAATAGCCCTGGGGCAGCAAATCAGCGCTTAAAGCCCCATACAGTTTAGAATCGTGTGCTGATGGTTTCGCTTTAAGAACCTAAAAATGAATCGGTTTCCTAGAGCAGTTTTCAACTGGTAATTAATGGAGGTTTTGTATGTGGATTAGTAATGCTTTTGCCCAGGCTCCAGCCGCGGGTGCAGATTCTGGTGGCTTGATGAGCTTCCTTCCCCTGGTGTTGATGTTTGCAGTGCTGTATTTCATTATGATTCGCCCGCAAATGAAGCGTCAAAAAGAAACTAAAGCAATGCTGGAGTCTCTTGCTGTTGGCGATGAGGTTTTGACTGTTGGCGGCATCATGGGCAAAGTAACTGCAATGAAAGACCCATTAGTTACTGTTGAAATAGCTACCGGTACAGAAGTACAAATGCAAAAAGGCTCCATCACAGCCGTCTTGCCAAAAGGCTCATTGAAGTCTGCTTAATACGCTTGTTTAAAAGTATCTCAATATGAATCGCTACCCTCTTTGGAAATATATAGTCATTCTGATTGCTGTCTCAATCGGGGCACTATATTCCTTACCTAATTTCTTCGGAGAGGCTCCAGCAGTTCAAGTCTCGTCCGCCAAACCAACCATTAAGGTTGATTTGGCGACGCAGTCTCGAGTTGAAAAGATTCTGACGGATGACAACATTAGCAACACCGGTATTTTTTTTGAAACAACTGGCAGCGTAGGCTCGATTAAGATTCGTTTTAACAACACTGATATTCAACTTCGTGCTCGGGACTTGCTGCAACAGAAATTGAATATCGATCAAAACGAACCGAATTTCACTGTCGCATTAAATCTACTCTCTAATACGCCAGGCTGGTTAAATGCCCTCAATGCATTGCCGATGCCGCTTGGTCTTGACTTGCGTGGTGGTGTCTACTTCCTGCTACAAGTCGATATGAAGGGCGCAATTCAAAAGAAAGTTACCTCTCTGGCCACGGATGTTCGCAGCCAGTTACGCGATAAATCGATTCGTCAGCAAGGTATCGAACGCGGTCAAGACAGTATCACTTTGACTTTTGGCAGTACAGAAGAAGCAGAAAAAGCCCGTGCTCTATTACTGACTAGCCAGCCTGACCTCACTTGGCAAATTAAGCCTACCGGTTTATCACCAAAACTTGTGGGTGAATTTAAACCCACTGCCTTGAAAGAAATACAAGATAACGCCGTAAAGCAAAACATCGTTACCCTTAATAAACGGGTCAATGAATTGGCTGTTAAAGAGCCGGTAATTCAACAACAAGGTGCTGAGCGTATTGTTGTCCAGCTGCCAGGCGTTCAAGATACCGCGCGCGCCAAAGACATCATTGGGCGCACTGCAACTCTAGAGTCTAGGTTAGCCGACCCCATCGTTTCAACTATTGGGATTGGTGAGACCCCTCCCCCAGGTACAGATGTTTTCCGTTTTGGCGAAAATCGACAAGGCGTGTTCAAAAAATCTGTCATCTTTAGCGGTGATCGCATTACCGATGCGAGTGCTGGCTTTGACCAAAACCAGCGCCCTGCTGTCAATATCTCTTTAGATGCTGCTGGTGGCCGCGTAATGCAAGAAGTGACTCGCGAAAACATCGGCAAACCGATGGGGATGATCCTATTTGAAAAAGGCAAAGGTGAGGTTCTCACAATTGCCACTATTCAAGGTGAGTTTGGCTCCAAGTTTCAGATTACTGGTCAGCCCACCACCGAAAGTGCTAACGATCTAGCCCTCTTGTTGCGCGCAGGCTCTTTAGCGGCCCCAATGGAAATCATTGAAGAACGCACCATCGGACCAAGCCTTGGCGCAGACAATATTGAGAAGGGCTTTAAGTCTCTCATTATTGGTTTTGCGGCGATTTCTATTTTTATGATTGCTTACTACCTTCTGTTTGGTACGTTCTCGGTCATTGCTTTAGCGGTCAACCTACTACTGTTGATTTCTGTGCTATCGATGCTACAAGCAACACTGACGCTACCAGGTATCGCGGCCATGGCCTTAGCACTAGGCATGGCGATTGACTCGAACGTTTTAATTAATGAACGTATTCGTGAAGAGTTGCGCAATGGTGCCGCCCCACAAACAGCGATTGCTGTTGGCTTTGATAAAGCTTGGGCAACTATCTTAGACTCCAATGTCACCACCTTAATTGCTGGCCTTGCATTGCTCGCATTTGGCTCGGGCCCAATTAAAGGTTTTGCAGTGGTTCATTGCCTAGGTATCTTGACTTCAATGTTCTCAGCAGTCTTTTTCTCGCGTGGCCTGGTTAATCTCTGGTACGGCAGAGGTAAAAAAGTTCAAAAACTCGCTATTGGCCAAGTTTGGCGTCCACAGGAGAAATAGGTCATGGAATTTTTCCGGATTAAAAAAGATATTCCCTTTATGCGCCACGCATTGGTGCTCAATGCGATTTCTTTAATTACTTTTTTTGCTGCTGTCTTTTTTATTTGGCAAAACGGTCTTCATTTATCCATTGAATTCACTGGCGGTACGGTGATGGAAGTGACTTATCCACAAACAGCTCCGCTAGATTCGATTAGATCAAAAGTAGAAAAGCTCGGTTATGCCGATACCCAGATTCAGAACTTTGGAAGCTCACGCGATGTCATGATTCGCCTGCCACTCCAAAGAGATGCTGAAGGAAAAATGATTTCGTCCGCAGATCAAAGTGCTGCAGTAATGCAAGTGCTTGAACCATCGACTACAGGCGTGAAGTTACAACGGGTGGAGTTTGTTGGCCCCCAGGTTGGTCGTGAACTCGCAATTGATGGTTTGATGGCGCTGCTATTTGTAGTCATCGGTATTGTGGTTTATCTTTCCTTCCGCTTTGAGTGGAAGTTTGCACTTGCTGGCATTATTGCGAACCTGCATGACATCGTCATCATTCTGGGCTTCTTTGCTTTCTTTCAGTGGGAATTCTCGCTCTCGGTATTGGCAGCAGTATTGGCGGTATTAGGTTATTCGGTCAACGAGTCCGTAGTAATTTTTGACCGTATTCGTGAAAACTTCCGAAAATATCGCAAGATGAGCACACGTGAAGTGATTGATAACGCCATCACGAGCACGATTAGCCGTACTGTAATCACACATGGTAGTACTGAGATGATGGTTTTGGCTATGTTGATTTTTGGTGGCCCAACCCTCTTTTACTTTGCACTAGCGCTGACGATTGGAATTTTATTTGGTATTTACTCATCGGTATTCGTGGCTGCAGCACTGGCAATGTGGCTTGGCATCACTCGTGAGGATTTGGTTAAGGGTGAACGCAAACCTGATGATGCTACCCGCAATGACGACCCTAACTTTGGCGCGCAGGTTTAATAGGGTGAGATTCTGATTTAATTTTGTCTATTCAGGGCGGCTAATATTCTTTGGGTCGCGCCTTGATGTTTAATCGAGAAGGCTGTTGCAGCGCTCGACATTCTCGCCAACTCGGCGGTATTTAATAACATTCCCCTTAAAGCCTCCATCAGGGCTACTGGCTCGCTCAATACGAGCTCGCCTGCAATGCGCTTTGCGGCACCAATCTCGATAGCATCTAAGGCCGCCTGTTGAAAGTTGTAAGTGTGCTCACCCAATAAAACTGGGCATCCTGCAGCGCAAGCTTCAATCAAGTTCTGACCCCCAAAGGGAAGTAGGCTACCGCCCATCAATACCAAATCGGCAGCACTGTAATACATTGGCATCTCACCCATTGAATCGCCGAGAATGATATCTAGAGCAGTAGTAAATTGAGGAACTCCCTGCCACTCAGTTCGGCGCCGATATTTCAAGCCAGCCTCATGAATTTGATTGGCTACCTCAGAGAAGCGCTCAGGATGACGAGGAACGAGACACAGCAATGGTGGAGTTTTAAAGGTATTGCTTAGTAGTAAATTTTTCCAAGCCTTAAGAATGACTTCTTCTTCGCCATCACGTGTACTAGCAGCACACACTATCAGACGTTGATTGGCATGGAACTCTTGTTGCCAGGCCTTGCCTTGCTCAACTAAGCTGGGATCTAGCGAGACATCAAACTTGAGGTTACCAACAATTTCTACATTTTTGACGTCAAGATCACGATAGCGTTGAGCATCGAATTCAGTTTGAGCCAAGATGCCTGCAAAGGCCTGAAATAGTGAGCGTCCTGCTTTGCCAAATTGATTCACGCGCCGAGCACTGCGCTCGGATAAACGGGCATTGACCAAAAATAAGGGTAAGCCAATTTCTGCACAATAGAACACCACCGTGGGCCACGCTTCGGTTTCCATGAATAAGCCCAACTTTGGCTTAAATGTCCGAATGAAATTTGCCACGGCCCAGCAAAGATCGTACGGCAAGTAGACTTGGCGTAGTTGCCCAGCAGCAATTGCCTGACCAAACAATGCAGCGCCTGTACGGCGCCCATTGAGCGTCATGTGGGTTAACAAAATAGTTTCACCACGTGCGAGATAGGTCTCTACTAGAGGTTGAGCGGCTCTAGTCTCGCCAACCGATACTGCATGAATCCATATAGAGCCCTGCACAGTCGATTTTCCGTAAGCAAACCCGAGGCGCTCAGCGAAGTGATACAAATTCTCAAGCGAATGTCGTGAACGCCAAATCAAACGAATAAATGCCAAAGGCAGGAGCAAATGCCATAGCAGTTGATAAATAAAAAACCAGAACTTGGGGCGGCTACCGTATTTAGAATCTTGCATTTCGCGCTCAAGGCATGGAAGCAAACTCACTTTTTTAGACGTTCGGTCAATTCGACCGCCTTACCCAAGTAAGAGGACGGTGTCATTTCGAGTAGCAATGTTTTAGCATCGTCCGGAATCTTCAGGCCACGAATAAAGGTTTGAAGATCCTCTTTATTAATCCCCTTGCCGCGAGTGAGCTCTTTGAGTTGCTCATAGGGATTCTCAATACCATAGCGACGCATCACTGTTTGTACTGGCTCCGCCAATACTTCCCAGCAGTTATCCAAATCAGCCGCAATCACAGCATGGTTCACCTCTAACTTACCAAGGCCACGCAAAGCACTGTCATAAGCTAATACGCTATGCCCAAATGCTGGGCCCAGGTTACGCAAGACGGTTGAGTCAGTCAGATCTCGTTGCCAACGAGAAATCGGCAACTTTTCAGCCAAGTGACGCAACAAGGCATTTGCTACGCCTAAGTTACCTTCAGAGTTTTCAAAATCAATTGGGTTCACTTTATGCGGCATGGTGGAAGATCCAATCTCACCTGCTTTAGTACGCTGCTTAAAGTAACCAATCGAAATGTAGGCCCAGAAATCACGGTCCATATCTAGCAAAATAGTATTAGCACGTGCAATCGCATCAAACAATTCAGCCATACCATCGTGCGGCTCAATCTGAATGGTGTACGGATTGAAGGTAAGGCCTAAGCGCTTCTCAACGACATTCTTAGAAAAGTTTTCCCAATCAAAATTAGGATAAGCAGATAAATGGGCATTGTAGTTACCCACTGCGCCATTCATTTTTCCTAGCAGTGGCACTGCTGCAATCATCGTAATCGCACGCTCTAAACGTTTAGCGATATTGGCCAACTCTTTGCCCAATGTACTTGGAGAAGCAGGCTGGCCATGCGTGCGGGATAACAAAGGTACCTTGGCATTTTCAATAGCTAAGTCAGTTAAGACAGCAAGCACTTTTTTGAGTTGCGGCAGTAATACCTCGTCACGCGCCCCACGCAACATCAAACCATGAGAGGTATTGTTGATGTCTTCAGAAGTACATGCGAAGTGAATAAATTCACTTGCTTTAATTAAGTCTGGTCGGTCAGCCACCTTCTCTTTTAAGAAATACTCCACCGCTTTCACATCATGGTTAGTAACCGCCTCGATGTCCTTGATGCGCTGCGCATCAGCATCGGAAAAATTTTCTGGCAAAGATAAAAGGAAGACTTCATCTGCTGCACTAATTTTTGGCACATCTGGCAAGCTAGCGGAGGCTAATGCCAACAGCCAATGTATTTCTACAAATACCCGCTGACGCATAAATGCGGCTTCGGATAACCAGGGCCTCAAGGCATCCAACTTGCCAGCATAGCGACCATCTAAAGGGGAAAGTGCATTAAGGGTAGAAATCGGCTGACTCACGAATATTGCCTTTACATTGAATATGTCAATAAAACCTGATTTTAATCGTTCTTGAAGGTGTGACCACACAGTCTCAGGATGGCTATACTTGCACACATGAAACTCATTGGATCCCTCACTAGCCCCTACGTACGCAAGGTACGCATTGTTTTCTTGGAAAAAAAGGTAGACGTAGACCTTGAACTTGAAAATGTCTGGGCTGCAGATAGCAAAATTGCGCACAACAACCCTTTAGGCAAAGTGCCCTGTCTTCTTTTAGATGATGGTGAAGTCATCTACGATTCAAGCGTGATTGCTGAGTACGCTGATACATTGAGCCCAGTGGGCAAGCTTATCCCGACAGGTAGTCGTGAACGCGCTACTGTCAAAACCTGGGAAACCCTGGCTGACGGGGTAGAAGATGCAGGAATTTTGGCTCGTTTAGAGGCGACCTTGCGTCCACCTGAGCAACAGAGCCCAGCTTGGATTGAGCGTCAAATGGGCAAAATTCATACCTCTCTTGGCCAAATGTCCCGAAATTTAGGCGAAAACGCTTGGTGCCAAGGAAACCAAATGACTTTGGCAGATATTGCTGTGGGATGCGCCTTGGGTTACCTGCTGTTCCGCTTCCCAAATATCGCTTGGCAAGCCCAATATCCCAACCTAGACGCTCTCTATCAAAAGTTGATGCAAAGGCCTTCTTTCGCAGAAACAGCGCCTCCAGCGGCCTAAATTAGGACGCCAACAGCTCGAAAGACTTAAGCGGAAATAATCCCGCCGCCCAAGCAAACATCGCCATCGTACAAAACGGCAGACTGACCCGGAGTCACTGCCCATTGGGCTTCCGGAAAGACCAATTCAAAACTCAAAGGTCCAGTGGCTCCAGCTGCAAGCGAACATGCTGAGTCTGTCTGACGGTAGCGAGTTTTTGCAGAGTACTGCCCTGGACTAGGCACAACTCCAGCAACCCAACTGGCATCGATCGCAGATAACTGCTTGGCTAGCAACCAAGGATGCTCATGGCCTTGCGCGACATATAGGGTGTTATTAGCCATATCCTTGCGAGCCACATACCAGGCATCGCCATTACCATCCTGACTACCACCTAAGCCAATACCTTTACGTTGTCCCAGGGTGAAGAAGGCAAGCCCCATATGCTCTCCCACGGTTTTACCCTCAGGTGTTTTAATCGGACCTGGGGTGCGTGGTAAATAGCGATTTAAGAACTCCCGAAAGGGACGCTCACCAATAAAACAGATACCCGTGGAATCTTTTTTACGCGCATTGTGCAAGCCAATTTGCTCAGCAATCTTGCGTACTTCCGTCTTGGGAATCTCCCCCAGAGGAAAAAGTACATTTGCCAATTGGCTTTGGGTTAAGCGATGCAAGAAATAGCTTTGATCTTTACTAGCATCTAGGGCCTTTAGTAACTGGGACCGACCGCCTTCATGCCGAACTCGCGCGTAATGCCCAGTGGCAATGGCGTCGGCTCCTAAACTGGTGGCGTGATCTAAAAAGGCCTTGAACTTAATTTCTGCGTTACATAAAACATCAGGGTTAGGGGTCCTGCCGGCAGCGTATTCACGTAAAAATTCAGCAAAAACACGCTCTCGGTACTCTGCAGCAAAATTGACCGCCTCAACGTCAATACCGATCAAGTCGGCCACCGATACAACATCTAGCCAATCTTGACGTGAGGAGCAGTATTCATCACTATCATCGTCTTCCCAGTTCTTCATGAAAAGGCCAATGACTTCATAGCCTTGTTGCTTTAGCATCCAGGCTGCAACTGACGAATCCACCCCTCCAGACATCCCAATAACGACTTTGGATGGGTTTGAGGCAGGTATTGCTGAAGAATTAAAGTGGGTCATCAAAAAAAATGCGAGAATTCGATATAAGCTAAAGATCCCATTGTAGAAGTCTTGCTCCCGATTTACGAGATTTGGAGAAAACCCTAATAAATGGCGATCAGGATAAATAGGTGGGTGAATCTTCGCCTAACTCACTAAAATAGATTTTTCGAAAAACTTGCATTTGGAGACATGCCATGCGCATAGGAGTACCACTGGAAATTAGGCTCGGGGAAACTCGTGTTGCCGCCACACCAGAAACCGTTAAGAAATTGATTGGTCAAGGCCATACAGTAGTCATTCAAAAAGATGCGGGCGTTGCAGCCAGTCAACCAGATTCTGCCTATGAAGCTGTAGGTGCAACTATTGGTAGCGCAGCTGACGCACTTGGAGCTGAGATTGTTCTCAAAGTTCGCGCTCCAGAAGCGGCAGAGCTCAAGCAGATTAAATCGGGAAGTGTGCTGCTGGGCATGCTTGATCCATTTGATAGTGACAACATTTCTGCAATGGCTGCTCAAGGTATTACTGCATTCTCGCTAGAGGCTGCCCCACGTACTACTCGCGCTCAAAGTATGGACGTACTGTCATCACAAGCGAATATCGCAGGCTATAAAGCAGTGATGGTGGCAACCAATGAATATCAACGCTTTATGCCTATGTTGATGACTGCAGCAGGTACTGTCAAAGCAGCCCGCGTATTGATCTTGGGTGCTGGTGTTGCAGGTTTGCAAGCGATTGCTACTGCGAAACGTTTAGGTGCGGTAATTGAAGCATCTGACGTACGTCCAGCCGCTAAAGAGCAAATTGAATCTCTCGGCGCCAAGTTTGTTGACGTTCCTTACGAAACAGATGAAGAACGCGAAATCGCCAAAGGTGTTGGTGGCTATGCCCGCCCTATGCCAGAAGCTTGGATGAAACGTCAAGCTACTTTAGTAGCCGAACGTGCTCAGCAAGCCGATATTGTGATTACCACTGCTTTAATTCCAGGACGCAAGCCGCCGGTCTTGTTACATATCGATACCGTTGCCAATATGAAACCAGGCTCTATCGTGATCGACTTGGCAGCAGGTCGTGGTGATAACGGCTCAGGTAACTGTCCTCTGACAGAAGCCGACAAGATTGTTGTGAAGAATGGTGTGAAGATTGTTGGTTACACCAACCTCGCGAGCATGGTTGCTGCAGATGCCTCAGCTTTGTATTCACGTAACTTACTCGACTTCATGAAGCTGATTGTTGACTCAGAAGCGAAATTAGTTATCCCAACAGATGACGATATCGTTACGGCCTGCTTAATGTGTCGCGATGGCCAAGCTGTCCGCAAAAACTAATACAAAATTATTCTAAGGAAACATCATGGATATCGCTGCTTTTCAAAACATAGTCACAGTCCAAAATATCACCGTATTTGTTTTGGCCATTTTTGTTGGCTATCAAGTTGTTTGGAACGTCACTCCTGCATTACATACTCCACTAATGGCAGTGACTAATGCTATCTCCGGAATCATCATTGTTGGCGCATTGCTGCAAACTGAAGTCATTGGTGGCGATGAAATCACCCTCACTAGCATCATTGGTGCCGTAGCTGTCTTCCTAGCCTCAATCAATATTTTTGGTGGCTTTATGGTCACCCGTCGCATGCTGGAGATGTTCAAGAAAAAGGCCCCTAAGGCTGATGCGACTGGAACTAAGTAAAACTAGAACAAGATCTATATAGAGACCACAATAATGTCAAACATAACCGCGATTTCCTATCTCATTTCTTCGGTGCTATTTATCCTTGCCTTGCGGGGATTATCTTCACCAACCACTTCACGCCAAGGCAACACCTTCGGCATGGTCGGCATGCTATTAGCCGTGATCACCACCTTTTTGATTCCTGATTTCAAGCCTGTCTTCTCGCTCATTATTGCTGCGATTGTTGCAGGTGCCATCATCGGAATACTTGCTGCTAAGCGTGTACAAATGACCAAGATGCCAGAGCTGGTGGCCTTGATGCACTCTTTTGTTGGTTTATCGGCTGTACTGATTGCGATTGCAGCAGTGTTTAATCCAGCCCAAGACCATACTGGCGCTCAGAAGATTGAACTCTTTATCGGTGCGTTTATTGGCGCCATCACCTTTACCGCTTCCATCATCGCTTTTGGAAAATTGTCTGGCAAGGTCAGCGGTAAATCCGTAACCTTTACTGGTCAGCACTTACTCAATCTCGTTCTCGCAATTGGCATGGTTGCTGGTGGTGTCATGTACTTTATGACAGGCAGCCACGAAGCCTTCTTAGTGATGTGTGCGATTGCATTGGTATTGGGCGTGACTTTAATCATCCCCATCGGCGGTGCAGATATGCCGGTCGTGGTATCCATGCTCAACAGCTACTCTGGTTGGGCTGCTGCAGGTATTGGTTTCACCCTAAATAACCCAGTATTAATTATTGCGGGTGCTTGCGTAGGATCTTCTGGTGCGATTCTGTCTTACATCATGTGTAAGGCGATGAACCGCTCTATCTTGGCAGTGTTGCTAGGTGGCTTTGGTGCCGAAGCTTCCGCCGGTGGAGCTGACGATGGTGGTCCAAAGAACTACAAAACTGGTTCACCAGAAGATGCTGCCTTCCTCATGGAAAATGCCGATACTGTAGTGATCGTGCCTGGCTACGGTTTAGCGGTTGCGCGTGCTCAACATGCTCTTAAAGAATTAACAGAGAAGCTGACTCATCATGGTGTGACTGTGAAGTATGCGATTCACCCGGTAGCGGGTCGTATGCCTGGTCACATGAACGTGCTCTTGGCAGAAGCTGAGGTTCCATACGATCAAGTGTTTGAGATGGAAGATATCAATAGCGATTTTGGTCAGGCTGACGTAGTTTTAGTGCTTGGCGCGAACGACGTTGTGAATCCTGCGGCACGTACCCCAGGAAGCCCCATTTTTGGTATGCCAATTTTAGAAGCGTTCAAAGCCAAAACCATCATTGTTAATAAGCGTTCGATGGCAGCTGGTTATGCTGGCCTTGATAATGAACTGTTCTATATGGACAAAACCATGATGGTCTTCGGTGATGCGAAGAAGGTTGTGGAAGATATGGTGAAATCTGTCAGTTAGTGCAAGCAAACTGAAGGTTCAACATTAGTAAATCAGAATGGCTAGTAAAAAATTACTAGCCATTTTTTTATGCCTAAAACCAGGAAGCCCCAATGCGCTTACTTAAATATCTTTCAATTACTTTTATATTGATACTACCTCAGTATGTTTGTGCTGATGACATGCGAAAACGCTACTACACCGATATTCCAGGCGTCGAAGCTCAAGTTTTAATCAAAACTACAAAATCGTGGAATGGCGCCACGCTACCCGCATATAGTGAAGGTCAACCTGAAATCACCATCATTAGATATCAATTTGCTCCGGGTGCATCAATACCAATGCATATGCACCCAGTGATCAATGCCGGTGTTTTACTAAAAGGTGAACTACATATCTTTACAAAAAATGGCGAAAAAATAATACTAAAGGCGGGTGAGCCTTTGGTTGAACTTTTTAAGGAATGGCACTACGGCTCAAATCCAGGAACCGAAGCGGTTGACTTAGTTGTTGTCTATGCGGGAACGGTTGGAACCCCCTTAACAATTCGGGAGAAGTAAGCCTGAAATATTGCATTAATATGCATGTGAGCACCTATAGAGTGTAGCTAATTAATATTAAAACGAGGCAAAAATGAATATCAAAAAACATTTACTTTTAGTGATGGGTTTAGCTTGGATTGCATCCGCTCAGGCTCAAAATACTTATCCCAATCGACCGATTCAAATGATCATGCCTCTGCAAGCGGGGAGTGGTGTCGATATTTTGATGCGTCCGATCGCTCAAAAGATGAGTGAAAGTTTGGGGCAAGTAATTACGATTGAGAATCTGCCTGGAGGTGCTGGTTTAATTGGAGCAACTAAGGTGGCTCAAGCCAATTCAGAGGGCTATGTACTGGGTGCATTTAATGACAGCATCTTGACGATGCTACCCAATCTCCATAAAAAGATTGACTACGACCCCATTCAAAGTTTTACCCCCGTATCTGAAGTTGCAGCGATTACCTTTGTGATGGTAGCTAACCCAGCATTTCCTGGAAATACTGCCGCAGACTTAGTGCGCATCGCAAAAGAAAATCCAGGGAAAATTGATTACGCCTCGGGTGGTAATGGCTCACCCCAGCATATTGGTATGGAGATTTTCCGCCAGTACACCGGTGCGCCATTGGTTCATATCCCATATCGTGGCGCAGCCGCTGCAGTAACTGATGTGATGGCGGGACAGATACCGGTGATGATCAGTGCTCTGTCTGTGGTACTGCCGCATATCCGGGCTGGCAAGCTCAAAGTCTTGGGAGTTGCAAGTAAAACTCGCTCCCCTTTACTGCCAAACTCGCCCACCATCAGCGAAAGTGTCAAAGGCTATGAGTTCTCTACCTGGGGCGCTATCGTCCTACCAAAAGGCGCATCCCCTGCGATAGTGGCCAGAGTGAATGAGTCACTAGCATTGGCACTAAAAGATCAGAAACTGCGTGATCAATTAATCCAGCAGGGCTTTGAATTTGTTCCATTGGGACCTGAGCCACTCAAAGAAATGATTGCTCAAGGTTTAGTAAAGATGAAAAAAGTTATCAAAGATGGCGGTATCCAGCCAGATTAAGAGATTTTTATCTAATAAAAAAACGCCTGGTCTTTTGAACCAGGCGTTTTAGTTTCTACAGCTAGATAGCTGAGGAAGTGCGCAGCAATTACATCATGCCGCCCATTCCACCCATACCACCCATGCCGCCCATATCAGGCATACCACCAGCGGAATCATCCTTTGGGGCTTCACAGATTGCGCAATCGGTAGTCAACAATAAGGCTGCGACAGAAGCGGCATTAACTAATGCAGTTTTTGTTACCTTAGTTGGGTCGATCACACCTTGAGCTACGAGGTCGCCGTATTCACCAGTTGCAGCGTTGTAACCGTTATTGCCCTTACTAGCCAATACCGCATTCACAACGACGCTTGCTTCATCACCAGCGTTAGAAACGATGATGCGAAGCGGCTCTTCCATAGCGCGTAAGACGATGCTAATACCAGCATCTTGATCAGCGTTATCGCCCTTCAAACCCTTGATACCTTGCATCGCACGAATTAAGGCAACACCGCCGCCAGGAACAATACCCTCTTCCACTGCAGCGCGGGTAGCGTGCAATGCGTCATCAACACGGGCTTTCTTTTCTTTCATTTCGACTTCAGTAGCAGCACCAACACGAATCACTGCAACACCGCCTGCTAACTTCGCAACGCGCTCTTGCAATTTTTCTTTGTCGTAGTCGCTAGTAGCTTCCTCGATTTGCACGCGAATGTTCTTCACGCGTGCTTCGATTGCTTTAACATCGCCAGCACCATCAATAATGATGGTGTTTTCTTTGCCAATTTCGATACGCTTAGCTTGACCTAAATGCTCGAGAGTTGTTTTCTCAAGTGTCAAACCAATTTCTTCAGCAATCACTGTACCACCAGTCAAAATCGCAATATCTTCCAACATCGCTTTACGACGATCACCAAAGCCAGGAGCCTTAACGGCACAAGTCTTGATAATGCCGCGAATGTTATTTACTACCAAAGTTGCTAAGGCTTCACCTTCAACATCTTCTGCAATGATTAACAATGGACGACCAGACTTCGCTACTTGCTCAAGTACTGGGAGCAAATCACGAATGTTGCTTACTTTCTTATCAAACAGAAGAACGTAAGGAGTCTCTAAAATAGCCACTTGCTTTTCTGGTTGATTGATGAAATATGGGGAGAGATAGCCGCGGTCAAACTGCATACCTTCAACTACTTCAAGCTCATCTTCCAAGGACTTGCCATCTTCAACAGTAATCACACCCTCTTTGCCTACTTTTTCCATGGCTTCAGCAATACGTTGACCAATACTGTGGTCACTGTTAGCTGAGATAGAACCAACTTGCGCAATTTCTTTAGTAGTGGTGCAAGGCTTGCTGATTTTCTTCAGCTCTTCAAGCGCTGCCGTAACTGCTTTATCAATACCGCGCTTCAAGTCCATTGGGTTATGGCCTGAAACTACATATTTCATGCCTTCACGAACGATAGACTGAGCCAACACAGTAGCAGTCGTTGTTCCATCACCAGCGATATCTGCTGTTTTGGAAGCCACTTCCTTCACCATCTGTGCGCCCATGTTCTGGAGCTTGTCTTTGAGTTCAATTTCTTTTGCTACGGACACGCCATCTTTAGTGATGGTTGGGCCGCCAAATGAGCGCTCGATAACCACATTGCGACCTTTTGGTCCCAAAGTTGTTTTTACTGCGTTCGCGAGAATATTGACGCCTTCTACCATCTTGGTACGGGCGCTATCTCCAAATACGACGTCTTTTGCTGCCATGATTGAATTCCTCTCTTAGTTGCTAATTACTTCTGTACAACAGCCATGATGTCTTCTTCGCGCATTACGAGAAGTTCATCGCTGCCGACCTTGACTGTTTGACCTGCATATTTGCCAAATAACACGCGATCGCCAACTTTGACGTCTGGTGCATTTAACTTGCCGCTATCATCGCGTTTGCCTGGGCCAACTGCCAATACTTCGCCTTGGTCCGGCTTTTCAGCAGCAGCATCCGGAATGATGATTCCAGAGGCAGTTTTTGATTCTTGATCTAAACGTTTAATGATTACGCGATCGTGTAAAGGACGCAGATTCATTCCTTCTCCTATGTTAGTAAGTGTTAACTAATTAAAAAACCAATATAAATCAATGTTTTGCATTCTCTCAACACCAAAGTAACAAGCTTTAAATCCAAATAGGCCTGTTTTAGCACTCGCGTGTGGGGAGTGCTGATTATATAGGTCTTAATCTTCAAATTTCAAGAGCAAAGTCTCTAAAATCTCAAATGACCTCCTAGGTTTTCTATAATGGGGGCAGGCAAGTAGGTAGATTCCTACACATAAATAAGCTTTAAGCCCTTACCGCTCCAATCTGTCATGCCTAGACTGGCTGTTCAACGATTGGAGAATGCTGATGAGCCCGAAATCCCGGCTGTACACGCTTGTAAAGGCTTGGAAGAATAAACCCTTCCAAGAAGTGCGCGATGCCTGCGGCCAGCCCTGGCTTGGTCTTAGCGGCGAAGCGCTCGAAGAACACCAATCCTGGTCTCAGCGACAAGCGATTAGTCATGAACCCATCTTTAACAGCCAAGGAACTAAGCTGACGAGCTCTTTATTTAGGCCATTACTGACCGCCACCGACACGCAGCTCCTCAGATTGTTCATGGAGGGTCTGGACACCATTACCTATTGGTATCGTAGCGGTCGCTTCATTCCGGGCATCTTGCCCCTACCCGCTCAACACCTCGCATCGGCTGGTTTCATAGATGCTTTGACTGACCTCATCCTGAACTCCCGATTGCCTGTTGGCCTGGTGAGCCTCGGTATTCATAAGCTCAATGAAGCCGATTCGATAGATTCTAGTTTGGAGGGTTTATTACGAATGCGGCGCCTTGGTGTTCTGATTCATCTTCTGGAATTTTCTGGAACTAGCGCGCAAATTCGCTGGATTGAGGCGATGGAGCCAGAGGGGATACATATTGAGATGGGGTCATTACGAGTCAATGGCTTACCAATTGAAATGATGTCTCTTGGTCAGAAATTTCAAACCCAAATTTATGCCAGCAACATCACACTTGTGAAGGATTTAGAAAATGTCATGGCGATGGGAGCGCACCACGCCTATGGCGGACTCATGATGCCGCCAGTGAGTCGACATCAAATGCTACACATGAGCGATAGCCGTATCGCTAAAGCCATTTTTTCGCTGCACCCTCATAAAAACCTAAACGGAGACAAATAATGAGAAAACGCGTGATGTTGGTAGATGACCATCCAGCTATGCTGATGGCATTAAAAAGTATGTTGCAGGATCAATTGCTTTTTGAGATAGCGGGACAGGCGCAACATGGTGAAGAGTGTCTACGCTCAATCAAAGAAGTCAATCCTAATATGGTGATCTTAGATTTAGATATGCCCAAGACGGATGGGTTTGATGTGATTCGCAGAATTGGCTTAATGTACCCAGAGGTCCGCATACTAGTGCTGTCTAGTTTGGATGAGGCGGTCTATGGAGGTCGAGTTAGATCCTTAGGTGCGCATGGATTTGTGAATAAAACTGCTGGGGCCGATGTCATTTTGGCTGCATGTGTTGCCATCTCGCAGGGATATACCTTTTTCACGCACGGGAAGAATGGCAATACCTCACTAAGTGATAACGATAAATTAGCGCTGATATCCGATCGCGAACTGCAGGTGATGAAGTATCTCGGTAAAGGCAACACCAATCAGCAAATATCAGACTTACTACACATTAGCAATAAGACTGTAGCAACCTACAAGACCAGAGTCTTTGACAAACTGGGTATCAATAATATTGCTGATTTGATCTTGTTCTGTCGCATGAACAAAATCATCGAAAGCTAATTTCAGTATGCATCGATCCGTATTTAACAAAATATTGCCTATCTACTGTGTTTGCGCAGGGCTAGCGCATGCTAGTCCCTTCAGCACTACAGAGCAATCATGGATCGATGCCAATCCAGTCATCCGCTTTAGTATTCATGAAAAATATGCACCCTATCTAGCGCAATCCGCCAAGCAAAATGGTGTAGGCACATTCAGGGCCTTATTAACAAAAATAGAAGAATGTACTCACCAGCAATATGTGCCGGTATGGAGAAAATCTGACCAAGAGGGATTAAAACAACTCAGTAAGGGTGAGGTGGATTTCATGATCGATCCGCCCAGTATCAACAATCATGTATTACAGTTTGGCTCGCTCTCAGAGCCAATATTCTGGGGACATGATGCCGTTGTCACTAAAGCCTCTAGTAGCTTAGATTCCCCCAATCTCAAGATTGGATACTTTGATCGTGGTCTTGAGAATGCGCCCTCTGATCCTGATGGAGGAAACAAGTTAGCGCATTCTCCTGAGGGCTTAATTCAATCTCTGATAAAAAATGATATTGCAGCACTGGTCATGCCCATTCGCCTGGCACGTCATCTAATACAGAGCTCGCAAAACACGGATCTGAAAGTGGACGGCCTCTATAGTCGGGATCCCTTTGCCTATCGCTGGTTAATTTCAGATCAAAATGTCCCCTTACATGGTGTACTGAGCCACTTTCTCAATGATTTAGATCCCATTGCATCACGCCAACTCTTTGCGCTGGGTGATGAGTCGAGCTCAAGGCCAGCTTTACTCCCCTGGATGAGCGCCATCTTGGTGTTGATGATTGGTGGAGTCTTTTTTTATCAACTTCAACGAAAGTATTTTTATCAAAAGCAAGCTGCACTGGAATTGCTTAACTCCAAAGAGTTGGCTGAAAAAGCGAATGCAGCCAAATCCGCTTTTCTAGCCACTATGAGCCATGAAATTCGTACCCCAATGAATGCCATTTTAGGGGTTCAAGAGCTACTTCTCAGTAGTGCGCATTTTTCAAAAAAAGATAAGCCTTTATTAAAGAGTGCACAAGCTTCGGCCCAATCTCTCTTGGGCATGCTCAATCAAGTATTGGATATTTCAAAGATCGAGGCTGGCAAACTGACTCTTAATTTAGAGCCTTGCAATCCCAATCAATTGATTATGGATATTCATGATGCTTTCTCTACGGTAGCCAAGAAACAAAACTTATTACTCCATACCTCAATTGATCCCAGGCTTGCCAAAGTGCTCATGATTGATTCTTTGCGCCTACGACAAATTCTTCAAAATTTAATTAGTAACGCCATCAAGTTCACTACAGAGGGTGAGGTGTACTTTTCTATTACTGTCCTCGCAGATGATCATGCTGGCCAGTTACTGGAGTTTAGGGTCATTGACACAGGTATGGGCATGGGTAGCGACCAAATTCAATTAGCACTTCAAGCCTTTGAGCAATTACCTGCCACGCAAGAATCCTATGTCTGCGAGCAAAAGCGGGGGACAGGTCTTGGACTCACCATCACGAATCATCTTGTGAACTCGATGAGCAGTCATCTCTATTTTGAAAGCGCTCCCGGCTTTGGCAGCAATATTCACTTTTCAGTAGCCTTTCCGAGAACCAGTCTTGCAGCTCCGCAAGTCTCTTGCTACGATTCACTCACACCATTATCTAGAAGCTTGATTTCCAATAAGTCAGGCCGAAAGAGTGCTAGTATTGACGCTCTCGTAGTTGAAGATCATCCAGCCAGCCGCCAGATTTTGTCACTACAACTAGAGGCACTCGGGATTAATACTTGCGTTTGTGAAAATGCTATTACAGCACTCAAGCTCATAAAAGAACAACATTTTGATCTGATGCTGACAGATCAATCTATGCCTGGAATGCAAGGTTCTGAGTTAGCAAAGCAAGTTCGAGCCTTAGGTCATCGTGAGCTTATTATTATTGGCGTCACTGCTGACATTTACGCTTTAGACTCCCGCAATCAATTTTTATCATCTGGGATGAATGGCGTTCTCATTAAGCCGCTAAGCTTAGGGGCACTTGAAAATGAGCTAATGCGTTATTTTGATTCCAGCAAAGATCTCAACCATAACAAGGAAGCCTATTCTTTTGATGCCTTTTCCAATCTCATCAAAGACGATCCCTATCAAATCGTAGTGATCTTAGAAGAAATTCAAAAGGTTCATCTAGAAGCCTTAGGCCAGTTACGCTCAGAAAAGACTCAATTCTCAATCGATGAGGCTCAATTTCAAAGCCTAGTTCATAAAATCAAAGGTGGGGCGCAACTCTTGCAGGCTACCCAATTTATCCATGCCTGCCAAGAACTTGAGTGCGCAGGCCCGCTTATAAAAAGAATTGCAGACTTGATCAAGCTTCTAGAAGAGCAAAACGACATCATCGAGACCTATCAGAAAAGATATCGACAGTAATTGAGATCGCCAGGGGGAAGTTATAGGCTTATAGGCGCTAAGGTTTATCCTATGGGAAATGCAGCCCCAAAAATCTTCACTCTCTCTAGTTACCCTGATGGCCACCCCATTGGCCGCCACATTGGCTTCCCTATCAGTGATTCTGTTGATGGGCTCCCAAGCATATGCTACTGATCTAGTCTCACAAGAGAGTGCACTGCAATACATTCCTAAGGCTGTAGCTGCCAGCCTTGAGAAAAGCCAAATTCCTAAAGAGGCAATCAGTATTTCAGTAGTCGAAATTGAGGCCGGGCGACCAGGTAAGGTGACTGCAAAAACAGAATTAAGCTGGCGCTCAAAACAGGCAATGAACCCAGCTTCAACCATGAAGTTGATTACTACTCTTACAGGCTTAGATATCCTGGGGCCTCAATATCGTTGGCGCACCAATGTATATACCGATGGATTTATTCGCCAAGGTACTCTCAAAGGAAATCTGTATTTACAAGGCACCGGGGATCCAAAATTGGTCCCCGAAGAGTTGGTAAAAATGATTAAGGCTATACAGAATTTAGGTATTCAAAAAATTGACGGGAATTTATTTTTTGATAGAAGTGCTTATGCCCCTAGCGTTATGGAGCACAACACCATTGATGGTGAATCCTTACGTGCCTACAACGTCCCACCAGATCCCTTACTTTATGCTTTCAGAACCCTCTCATTTCAGCTTGGTAAATCGCGTACGGCAGACTTTATTGATATAAGCTATACACCGCCACTATCCCAACTCCAAGTAATCAATCAAATGCAATTGGTTGATCAATCTTGTGATAGCTGGAAAAGTAATATTCGCTTTAACTTAGACCCCGAAGGTAATACTGCTGCCACCAACCAACTCCTCACGGCGCAATTCTCAGGTAGTTTTCCTAACGCCTGCAAGGGGGTGAACTACAACGTCGTTGCTTTAGACGCTAATACCTTTCTCACTCAAGGATTTGCTGCTGCTTGGCAGTTAGCCGGCGGAACCTGGACTCGAATGCCCACCGGCAAGTCAGCTAGTGTTCCTCTAGCGGCGCGCTTACTACTGCAATTTGAAGGCATCAGCTTGGCTGATGACGTGCAAGATATTAATAAGTACTCTAATAATGTCATGGCTCGACAACTGTTGTTGACACTAGCTCTAGAAAAGATCGGGAAACCGGCAACCACTGAAAATGGTGAGCTCGTCATTCAGAGTTGGTTGAGCGGCCTCGGACTTCAGTTTCCAGAACTTGTTATTGAAAATGGTTCTGGCTTATCCCGCACTGAAGCAATCTCTGCTGAACACCTGACTCAATTACTCGTTGCGGCACGCAATTTATCAGTGGCAGATGTTTTTTATAACAGCCTACCGATTGCGGGGACAGATGGCACGATGCGTAATCGCCTCATGGCGCATTTAAGAAAGTTTCTCCATTTAAAGAAAAAGCCTGAGGCCCGAATCAAGACGGGATCGCTAGCTGACGTTAGAGCAATATCGGGCTATGTCATGAGTAAATCAGGGAAAATGTATGCAGTGACCTCATTCATTAACCATCCAAATGCTTGGAAAGGTTTAGAGGCGCATGATCAACTATTGGCGTGGTTGCTAGACGATGGTCCAGAACCAAAACAAGCACGCTGAAGTCGGTCTCTGACACCATCCCACTCCTCGCCCTCTGGCGGCTCTGGAAAAAGAATTAAATCCCAACCCTGTTGATCTAAATCTCGTAATGCACGATACAGGCGACTGGCAAATGCTCCACTATCACTTGGCACCAGAACTTCCTCAAAATGTACAGAGGGATGACCATCCTCTCCTAATGAAGAATCTGAATCCCACACTGCAACTGCTACTCGCGACTTAATATCGGGGAACTCGCTAAGTGCATCTAACACCCTACCTGATGCATACATTCTTAATGGAGTTGTCGGGGCGTAATGGGCGCGCAGACTGCCAGAAACTCTTGGTAAATCATCATCCTGCTTTGTAAAGCTACCCTCACCAGGCAAATACACCTGAATACCTGTTTTGACAAAAATTTCACCGGGAGTGATGAGGCCAGGACGCAATAGAATGGGTCTATCACCAGAAGATAAGTCAATGATGGTCGACTCAATACCGACTTCACAATCGCCGCCATCCAAAATCAGGAGATCCAATATATCCTCGAACTCGTTACGAACATCAGCAGCGCTAGTTGGAGATACCTTACCAAAACGATTAGCGGAAGGAGCAACAACTCCACCTTTCAATTGACGGAGTAACTCTTGTGCAATCGGGTGAGCCGGCGCCCGAATAGCTACCGTATCTTGACCGCCCGTGAGTTCGTTCAAAACGCTTTTATCTTTTTTAAAAACTAAAGTTAAAGGACCCGGCCAAAAAGTATTAATCAGCTTTAATGCATCTTCCGATAAATCCCTTACCCATGGTGTTAGCACTGGCACCCAATCGACTTGAGCCTGATCGAACTTGTCAGGAGCTGCTAGGTGAACAATCAGCGGATGGTTAGAGGGTCTACCCTTGGCAATAAAAATTTGCTTGATTGCATCAGGATTCTTCGCATCTGCCCCTAAGCCATAAACGGTCTCCGTCGGAAAGGCAACCAAGCCGCCAGCTCGCAAAGTTTGCACTGCTTCCTCAATCAATTGGGATGACTTTAGAAGCACACTATCCGATGCATCCCTAGACATTGCTAGGGCTCGATCCCTAATTCAATAGCAACAGCAGTGCAATTTTGACGGGCCTGGTTGAGTGACTCACCTAAACAATTAATGTGCCCCATCTTGCGACCCATGCGAGGATCAGCCTTGCCATATAAATGCAACTTGGCATCAGGGTGTGAGAGCACTTTATTCCAGGCGGGCTCTCTCGCCTTGTCTTCGCTACCCTCGTACCAAAGATCACCCAATAAATTCAACATGGAAACAGGGGCTAATAAACGAGTGTCTCCCAAAGGTAAGCGCGCCATACATCTGACTTGCTGTTCAAACTGACTACTCACACAAGCATCCATAGTGTAGTGACCAGAGTTATGCGGGCGAGGTGCAATCTCATTCGCCACAATATCGCCACTCTTCAGTACAAAAAACTCTACGCACAAAACCCCGACATAATCGATCTTTCGAATCAGGGCTTTGGCGGCCTCAATAATTTTTTTCTCTTGTGCTGGCTTTAACGATGGCGCTGGCACAGTTGAAGTGTGCAAGATGCCGTTGCGATGGATATTTTGAGATACAGGATAAGCCACCACTGCATCATCATAGCCACGCACTACTAAAGCAGATACTTCAAAATCTAAATCCATACGCTTTTCAAGCACACAGGGTACTTTGCCCAATTCAGTCCAAGCGGCAATCAGGTTAGCGGTGTCATAAACCGTCATTTGACCTTTACCGTCGTAACCCATGCGAGCAGTTTTCAGAATGCCAGGAAATAGATCTAAAGGAACATGCTCGATATCTGCATCATGCTCAACTAGGCAGTAGGGAACAGGACCAATATTCGTCTCCGCTTTCCAAGTGGCTAAGAATTTTTTCTCAGCCACCCGATTTTGTGCCAAAGATACACAGCTACTGCGAGGCGCTACAAAAACACCTAAAGACTCAAGCTCATCTAAGGCTTGTGCTGGTACATTTTCAAATTCAGTACTGACGGATTGACATAAGCTTGCCATCTCCTTAAGAGCGGCAGAGTCGGTGTAATCGGCTTGAATATATTTTTCAGCAATTGAGCCGGCAGGACTATCTGATCCAGGATCCAGAACGCAAACCTTGTAGCCCATCGCTTGAGCAGCCTGAGTGAACATCCGCCCTAATTGACCGCCCCCTAAAATTCCTAAATACGAGCCCGGCAATATGGGCCCTAAATGATCCGCCATCTGATTAATATCCTGGCAAATTCATGGAGCGCGCTGTATCGGACTGCTTAGCGCGGAACTCCTCTAGCTGCTTTGCTAAAACAGGGTCATTGACAGCCAAATTGGCAATTACATGCAAAGCTGCATTTGCAGCTCCCGCCTCACCAATCGCAAAGGTCGCGACTGGAATTCCCTTGGGCATTTGTACGATGGAGTACAGAGAATCTTCACCACGTAAATATTTACTTGCCACCGGAACACCGTAGATAGGCACAATTGTTTTAGATGCCAACATACCTGGTAAATGTGCTGCTCCGCCAGCGCCTGCAATAATCGCTTTCAGACCATTTTTAGAAGCATTTTCTGCATACTCAAACATGTCGTCTGGCATGCGATGGGCGGAAACTACTTTTGCCTCATGAGCGATACCAAACTGCTCCAGCATTTGAGCGGCGTGCTGCATAGTGTCCCAATCTGAATTGGAGCCCATGACTATTCCGACGATTGGCTTTTTGCTCATTTACCTCTCCACATGCCCTGATCTACTGAGTTAATCTATCTATGGCTCTATTATCCCAGCCTTTTTAGGACCTTAGAAAATTAGGCTTTAGTTAAGCGGTTCAGAGCTTCGAGATACTTTTCCGCTGTTTTATCAATCACATCTGCTGGTAGCGCAGGGGCTGGGGCTGTTTTTGGCCACAGCTTACCATCCACCATGGCTGTTTCAAGCCAATCCCGAACAAATTGCTTGTCATAGGAGGGGGGGTTTGAACCCACATAATAAGTTTCAGCAGGCCAAAAACGGGAAGAATCCGCAGTGAGGATTTCATCCATTAATACCAACTGACCAGCGTCATCCAATCCAAACTCAAACTTAGTATCGGCAATGATGATCCCGCGAGTAGCAGCATATTCAGAAGCTGCTTTATATAAGTCAATACTCACCTCACGAATTTGCTTGGCCAACTTCTCGCCAATCATCTCTATCACCTTGTCAAAAGAGATGTTTTCATCATGCTCACCCATTTCTGCTTTTGCAGCAGGGGTAAAAATAGGCTCAGGTAACTTCTGCGCATTTTCAAGGCCAGCTGGTAATGTAATACCGCAGACCCTGCCAGTTTCTTTGTAATCCTTCCAGCCACTTCCAGCCAGGTAACCTCTTACTACAGCTTCGACCAAGATTGGTTTGAGACGTTTAGCCACTACTGCACGGCCTTTAACCTGATCTACCTCGTCTGCAAGCACAACGCTCTCAGGATCAATTCCTGTCAAGTGATTCGGAATCACATAAGCTAGCTTACTAAACCAAAAGTTCGCCATTTGATTGAGCACAATACCCTTCTCAGGAATTGGCTGGCCCATTACTACATCAAAGGCAGATAGGCGATCGGTGGTGATCATCAAGAGTTTGTCATCACCAAGCGCATAAACATCACGCACCTTTCCCTTTGAGATTAAAGGCAATGACTTGATAGAGCTGGTGTACAAAGCTGGCATATGAGTTTCACTTCACAATCTGAGCTAATTTACCGCTCTTGTACAACTCAGCCATTTTTTCCAATGGGATCGGCTTAATTTTGGATGCTTGTCCTGCACAACCAAAAGCATTAAAGCGTGCAATACAGACTTTCTTAGCTGCTTCACGCGCAGGCTTAAGATAGTCACGAGGATCAAATTTACTGGGGTTTTCAAACAGATAGCGACGAATTGCACCTGTCATCGCTAGGCGAATATCGGTATCGATATTGATTTTACGTACGCCATTCTTAATACCTTCTTGAATTTCTTCAACAGGTACACCATAAGTTTCTTTCATGTCGCCACCAAACTCACGAATTTCAGCGAGTAATTCTTGTGGGACACTAGATGAGCCATGCATCACTAAATGGGTATTCGGTATACGTGTATGAATTTCTTTAATGCGCTCAATCGCCAAGATATCGCCTGTCGGCTTCTTGGTAAACTTATAAGCACCATGGCTAGTACCAATCGCAATCGCCAAAGCATCGCACTGCGTTGCTTTCACAAAGTCGGCCGCTTGCTCAACGTCAGTCAACAATTGCTCACGCGTCATCTTGCCGTCGGCTCCATGACCATCTTCTTTGTCACCCTGCATTGTCTCTAGCGAACCGAGCACGCCTAACTCAGCCTCGACAGTCACTCCAATAGAGTGGGAAAACTTCACCACTTCTCTAGAAACATCGACGTTGTATTCATAGCTGGCAACAGATTTACCATCAGCCTCCAGGGAGCCATCCATCATCACACTAGTAAAACCACTCTTGATGGCAGCCATACACACTGCTGGACTTTGACCATGGTCTTGATGCATTACCACCGGAATATGGGGGTAAGCTTCAACTGCTGCCGAAATCAAATGACGAAGAAATGACTCACCAGCATATTTTCGAGCACCGGCAGAAGCTTGCATGATCACCGGAGAATCTGCTTCATGAGCGGCCTCCATAATCGCTGTGACTTGCTCTAAGTTATTCACATTGAATGCCGGCAGGCCATAGCCATTTTCAGCGGCGTGATCGAGGAGTTGTCGTAAAGATACTAAAGCCATGATGGTTTCTTAATTAAAAATGTTAGTCATAAATCATTTGAATCAATATTTAAAAAAGTGAATTACTTCACCTGAATAATCTTGAGAGAATTCGTGCCACCTGGTTCGCCCATCGGCTCGCCTGAGGTGAGAACAACAACATCGCCGTTTTTGACTGCACCTAATTTCTTTAAGCAATCTTCCACCTCTTGCAATGCGGTATCACGCTCTTTGGTGTAATCCAAACCAATTGGGAACACATTTCGGTAGGTACTCAAAGCACGCTGCGTAGCAATCTTTGAAGTTAAGGCAAAAATAGGCACGTGAATATTATGACGACTCATCCACACTGGCGTCGAGCCAGAATCGGTTAACGCTGCAATCGCATTAGCGTTCAAATGATGTGCTGTAAATAACGCGCCCAGCGCGATGGTTTGGTCAATGCGAGAAAAAGTTTGATCTAGAAAATCTGTATCCAGCTTTACACGGTCAGATTTTTCCGCTTCAACACAAATTTCAGCCATCGCTTTAATTGTTTGTACTGGATACATGCCCGCTGCAGATTCGGCAGATAGCATAACCGCATCAGTACCATCTAAAACGGCATTCGCCACATCGCTCACCTCAGCCCGCGTTGGAACGGGAGCGTTAATCATGGACTCCATCATTTGGGTGGCAGTGATCGTAAATTTATCAGCCTCAAGCGCTAGTTTAATCATCTGCTTTTGCAAAGCTGGGACAGCAGCATTGCCGACCTCAATAGCAAGATCTCCGCGAGCAACCATAATGCCGTCACTCTCTGCAATGATACTTTTGAGAGCATTAAGCTCAATCGCTTCAGCACGCTCCACCTTCGCAATCGTACGAACTTTACCAACACCATACTTTGCACTAGCGGCATCTGCCAGCTTACGGGCATAAGCCATATCAGCACCATCTTTTGGAAAGCTAATCGCCAGAAAATCAACGCCCATCGCAATCGCCGCATCCAAATCCGCGATATCTTTTTCGGTAAGTGCCGGCGCAGTCAAGCCCCCGCCTGCACGATTAATCCCCTTGTTATTGGAAAGTGGACCACCCTGCTCAACCAAAGTAAAGATTTCTCCACCTTTTACACTCTCGACTCGAAGCACAACCAAGCCATCATTTAATAGCAGTCGATCACCTGGCTTCACATCTTGTGGCAACTCTTTGTAGTCTAAGCCTATGCGTTCTTGATTGCCTAACTCACAATCAATGTCGAGAATAAATTGGGCGCCTTCTTTTAAAAGAACTTTGCTATCAACAAATTTACCCACGCGGATTTTTGGACCCTGAAGATCAGCCATGATGCCAACTTCTTTACCAACTTCTGCAGAAATACTGCGTACTAAATCGTGACGCGCTTTATGGTCAGCAACAGTACCATGTGAAAAGTTCATCCTGACTACATCTACGCCTGCACGAATCATGTCGCGTAATACCTCAGGCTTTTCTGAAGCAGGTCCCAGTGTGGCAATAATCTTGGTTGCTCTCAACATATTTAGTCTTTCGCTCTTTCGGCTAGTACTTCAAAGGCTGGCAAGGTTTTACCTTCTAAAAATTCCAAGAAAGCACCACCACCAGTAGAAATGTAATCCACTTGATTCTCGATACCATACTTTGCAATTGCTGCCAAAGTATCACCGCCACCTGCAATTGAAAATGCTGGCGAATGGGCAATTGCTGCCGCCAACATTTTGGTGCCACCACCAAACTGATCAATCTCAAATACGCCTAGTGGACCATTCCATACAATCGTGCCAGCGTGTGCCAACATCGTAGATAAGCGTGCCGCAGTCTTGGGACCAATATCCAAAATCATGTCATCCTCAGCAACTTGATCGGAGGGCACGCGATTGGCGCGAGCCAAAGGTGACAGCTCATTGGCAACCACCACATCTTCAGGAATGGGCACATGAGCGCCGCGCTTCTCCATGATTTCCATAATTTCTCGAGCCTCATCAACCAAGTCAGGCTCTGCTAATGACTTACCAATTGGCAGACCTTTGGCTAACATAAAGGTATTGGCAATACCACCGCCAACAATTAACTCATCCACCTTGTCAGCCAGCGCTTTGAGAATAGTGAGCTTGGAAGATACTTTAGAGCCCGCCACAATCGCCACTAAGGGGCGCTTAGGGTTTGCTAGAGCACGACTCAAGGCATCTAACTCCGCAGCCATCAACGGGCCTGCACAAGCAATCGGGGCAAATTTAGCTACTCCATTAGTGGTGGCTTCGGCACGATGGGCAGTACCAAAGGCATCGTTGACATACACATCACATAGAGCGGCAATTTTCTTAGCCAGCTCATCATTATTTTTTTTCTCGCCCACATTAAGACGACAGTTTTCCAATAGAACCAGCTCACCTGGATTTACCTCAAAGTTACCATTGACCCAATTACTGATTAAAGGAACTTTTCGGTTTAAGAGCGTGGCAATTCGATCTGCCACAGGAGCCAAGCTGTCCTCGGGCTTAAATACCCCCTCAGTTGGACGACCCAAATGGGAGGTGACCATGACCGCTGCCCCAGCGTCTAGACACATTTGTACCGCTGGCATAGAGGCTTTAATGCGGGTATCTTCTGTAATATTGCCCACATCATCTTGGGGGACATTGAGGTCGGCTCGGATTAAAACCCGCTTCCCCTTCAGAAGGCCTGCCTGAGCTAATTCACTGAGGCGTTTTACTTGAAAGAGAGATTCCGGCATGTGATTAGGCAAATTAGGGGATTTAAGGGGACCGCTCTATTCTAAATCGTCTAGGCTTTCCCCCTCGAGGAATTGGACTACTCAACAACCCTGCCTGCTCTACAATAAAGACTAGGATGAATTCTGTTGTTCCTGGGGCTAAAAACACCTCTTTGAGCCCTGCTGTGCCCAATTGAATCACCCAATTACTTACATCTTAATAAGGTAGAAAAAATGTCGATGTCCGACCGCGATGGCTTTATTTGGTCCGATGGGAAGCTGATTCCCTGGCGTGAGGCCAATGTTCATGTGCTGACCCACAGTCTTCACTATGGAATGGGCGTATTTGAAGGCATCCGCGCCTACAAGACCCCTCAAGGCACTGCTATTTTTCGCCTTAAAGAGCACGTTAAGCGTCTATTTAATGGCACCAAAATTTTCCAAATGTCGATGCCCTGGACTCCAGAACAGATCTCCGGCGGCATTATTGATGTCGTGAACAGCAATAAGCTGGAAGCTTGCTATATCCGTCCAATTATTTTTATCGGCTCTCAAAAGCTTGGCATTTCTCCAAAAGGCAATAGCATCCATACCGCGATTGCTGCCTGGGAATGGGGTGCTTACCTAGGTGAAGATGGCCTTAACGCCGGTATCCGCGTAAAAACCTCCTCATTTACCCGTCACTTCGTTAACTCATCACTAGTACGCGCAAAAGCCTCTGGTTACTACATCAACTCAATTTTGGCCAATCAAGAAGTGACCACCAATGGCTACGATGAAGCCCTTTTATTGGATACAGAAGGCTATGTGTCTGAAGGCTCTGGCGAAAATATTTTTATTATTAATAACGGAATTGTTTACACCCCAGATCTCGCATCCTGCTTGGATGGCATCACCCGCAACTCTGTCATACAAATTGCTAAAGACCTTGGATACGAATTACGTGAGAAGCGCATTACTCGCGATGAAGTGTATTCAGCAGATGAGGCCTTCTTTACTGGGACTGCAGCTGAAGTAACTCCAATTCGAGAGCTTGACGATCGCACTATTGGCGATGGTAAACGGGGTCCGATTACTGAGAAAATTCAGAAGACTTACTTTGATGCGGTCTATGGCAGAAATGATCAGTACAAGTCTTGGCTAACTTACGTGAAGTAATAGGAAACTAAAGAATGAGTGAAGCTCAAGTAGTCATGGTGAATGGCAAGGATTTACCTTTACATTGCCCCAGCAATCAATCTCCTAGCTGGAATTCACATCCGCGGGTCTCTCTTGATCTTGCTAAGACCGGCGAAGCAAAGTGCCCTTACTGCGGCACTGAATATAAACTCATTCCTGGTACCAAGCCCCACGGGCACTAGGCTGATTAGCGCTCTGTGACGGAGCGCTGTATCGGGATACCTTACATGAATCGTACTCTGATCATCGCCCCCAACTGGATTGGTGATGCCGTCATGTCCCAGCCATTATTGGCAAACCTCAAAGTGAAATACCCGCAGTGTCAGATTGATGTTTTAGCGACTTCTTGGGTCGCGCCGATTTACCGCGCCTGCTCTGAAGTCCAGCAAGTGATTGAAGCTCGGCTGGAACATCAGCAATTGCAGTGGGGCTTGCGCAAGCAACTAGCAAGGCAACTTGAAGAGCATCAATACGATGCCTGTTATGTTCTGCCCAATAGCTTGAAATCTGCTCTCATTCCTTGGCTCGCGAATATTCCATTTCGAATTGGCTATCGCGGTGAGATGCGCTTTGGACTCATTAATATTGCTTTGGATAATCCAAGCAAAATTAATCGTCCGCCTATGGCAAAACATTACCTGGCACTCAGCGATGCGTTAGATCATTCACCAGAGATGAATGTCAATGAGACAGGAAACCCCAAACTCAATATTTCACTTGAGGCCAAAGAATCCATTAGCGCCAAGTTACAGGCAGCATCGATCAAGGAAAAAACAATCTTTGTACTTTGCCCAGGAGCAGAGTATGGCGTGACTAAACGTTGGCCTGCCGATCACTTTGCAGCTCTTGCACAGCAATTAATCACTCACGAGCCAGATGTTCATGTAATTCTTCTGGGTAGCAATGGTGATCATGCTATGGCTGAGAGCATTAGGACTCAAGCCAAGAACGACCTACATATCCACAATATCCACAACTGGTGTGGCAAGACTTCGCTGGATGAAGCCATTGCACTGATCGGCATGAGTAAGATACTGGTCAGTAATGACTCTGGCCTGATGCATATTGGTGCCGCATTAAAAGTGCCGCAGGTAGCCATTTTTGGTTCGAGTGACCCCAATCACACGCCCCCACTATCGAATATGGCAAAAGTACTGTGGCTTAACTTGCCGTGTAGCCCCTGCCATAAAAGGGAGTGTCCTTTGGGGCATCTCAAGTGCTTAAAAGAGATCTCACCAGAAAATGTTTTAGACGCCATACAAAGTTTCCATTAATCTGATATCAACTTCAATTGACATAAGGCAAGCAATGTCCAAATTAGCCAGGCTCTTTCACAATGCCGATGAGGTAGTTGAAGCATGGCGTGATGCATTAAAGCATCGTGACGTCAAAGGGGCATTGGCAATTTGGCTAGATGATGACTCCATTACTTGTGTTCTTCCAGAAGGCCATCGCCTCACTGGGCATGCAGAAATTCGTGATGGCCTAGAGCGCCTCTTAGCTAAACAAGCCCTATTTCTAGAGCCCATTGCCTGTATCAGTCACTCTGTTTTAGGGGCTGCGGTCTACGACACAACTGAGGCTGTACACCTAAAACCCGATCAAATTGAAGCAGCCTTCTTTCTGAATATCACCTTAGTGCTGTTGCAAGATAGTCAAGGTTGGCGTATTGCCCACCTGCACGCGAGTCACTCCACCGAAAATACTTTCGACGCTCCATCTACTCCACACGGACTGCATTAAGTAAACCTTGGTGAAAAGATTGCCGCCTCATGGATGAGCAAGTATTGCGGTCTCTAATCAAGTGGCCCAATGTTCCACACTGCTTTGGCTGGCTAGCTCTTGATCGTCGCGGCCAATGGCGCATGCGTGATGAATTCGCGCAAGCCAATCAACTGCCTGGGAGCGTCATTCAGCATGCAGCTCTGAATGAATTTATCTCCAGAAATTATGCGCACGACTCTTTAGGTAGATATTTTTTTCAGAATGGTCCTCAAAGGGTATTTGTCACTCTGGATGCCACGCCATACATTACTAGAATAATTCCCAGCGCAAGTGGCCCCCAGCTATTGACCCAGTGCGGTACAAAAATATCACCGCAGGGTGCCTTGAGTGATGAAAAGGGTAATATTTATATTACTGGATTAATCCTACAATCCTGCCCTGATCAAACTGAAGAATTGGTATTTTCTAAAACAGAAACTTTATCAGTCTCACTACTACATGATCATGATTTAGGACTCTTTTCAGAGCAATCACAAGTTCAGGAGGATTCCTGTAGCTTTAAAGGTTCTTGGCTGTGGGATGGTAGGGACCTATCAATTGAGCCCATTCACTCCATCGAACTGAGTGCACGATTTCACTTCATCAACACACCTAGCAATGACACCAAGTAGTCACTTAGCTAGGCATACTTTTACCCAATTCCTTTAACTCTTCTTGATACTGCTTTTGCATTTCACGTAGACGTGCATCAATGCTGGAGGCCTGATAAAAATCTGCGCTACCAGAAGACCTTGCAATTTTGAGTTGCTCAATGGCTGAAGGCCATGCACCCTCAAGCGCATACTTTTCTCCGAGAGCGTAATGGCGCATCGGCACGTTTTTAGCTTGGTCATAGGCATTGGATAACATCGCCCACCACACTACTTCATTAGGCTGCGCTCTAGTGCGCGCTTTTAACCAGCCAATCGCATCATTAGTCCGGCCCAACTTGAGGTAAGCATTCATCATTGCGGCGCCAGCAGCATAGGACTGGGGATATGCCTTTAGTGTAGTTTGAGCAATTTGTAGGGCTTCATCGCCCTTACCTTTAGCCAACGCTAACTCTGAACTTGTTATGTCTAGGGAGAGGCTCTTGCGCAGAATGGGCGACCCTGGCGCACTTGTACTGTTGGCTAGATTGCGCGCTTGTTGCAAATAACTAGATGCTTGATCAAACTTACCCTGCTTTTGAGCAACCAGAGCGAGGCCATAAAACCCTTCCATCTGCTTACCGGCGGCCGACTGCTGACTCAAAGCCTCAAAGGTATTTTTTAAGTCATACATCTGGCTAGACTTTCCAGATTGCTCCATTCGCGCGCGTGCCTTGATGAAGTAAAACTCTACGGCACTTGGCACATTCGAGGCAGCCATATTGCGCGTACGATCTTGCATATCAGCAATACGATCAGTTGTTAGGGGGTGGGTGCGCACATAAGATGGAACGCCACTATCCATAATCCCTGTGGCTTTTTGCAAGCGCTGGAAAAATCCTGGTGCACCATTGACGTCATAACCACTCGCCGCCAGAATCTGAAAACCAATACGATCTGCCTCGCGCTCAGCATCTCTTGAATAGGAGAGTTGATTATTAATTGCTACCGCCTGACCTCCCTGCATCAAACCAGAAGCAGCACCAGGGTTACGGGAGGCGGCCAAGGCACCCAACAAAATGCCGGCTAGGGCAATCATCGTATTTGTAGACTGCTTATCCATTTGGCGAGCCAGATGACGCTGCAAGACGTGACCTGTCTCGTGCCCCATGACGGAAGCCACTTCTGAGTCTGTTTCAGCACTCACCAATAATCCCGTATGAAAGCCAATAAATCCACCGGGCAATGCAAAGGCATTAATACTGCTGTCTTTGACGGCAAATACCTCAAAGGTATAGGCGCCACTACCTTGTTCATTAGCGCCACCTAATTGCAAACGTTTTGCTGCCTCCAATAACCGTCGTTCCATTTGATTGAGAAAATCATAGATCGGCAAATCGTTCGAATAATCTGCATCCGGACGTATCTGACGCATGATCATCTCGCCATATTTTTTTTCATCTAGGCGGCTTAAGCTATCGCCACCAGGGTCACCCATGTCGGGCAATATAAAACTGGGTTGAGATTGAATAGTGTTTCGTGCAGGCAAATTGGAAGAGCGGGCATCAGGCGACTGAACGGCTCTGCCTAAGTTTTGCAAAGCTGCGGACTCACCCTGCACTGATACATCCCCCATTATCGAGGAAGGCGTGGGCGTAGGTCCGGCTGCATATACGAAACCAGCGCTTGGCCAAGCCAAGCTCAGAATGAGCTGACTAGCCAAAATTCGTCTAAAAATCGACATACGCCTTGGAGTCTTTATGACTTTCATCCCTATATGGTAAAACTTATCCCATGAACAAACTAACTCATTTTGATACAAGCGGCCAAGCCCATATGGTCAACGTTGGCGATAAGCCTAATACCCACAGAATTGCCCTTGCTACAGGCAAGATCACTATGCTGCCAGAGACCTTTGGCATGATTGAGGCCGGTACCCATAAAAAGGGGGATGTTTTGGGTATCGCCCGAATTGCCGGCATTCAGGCATCTAAGAAGACGTCGGATTTGATCCCGCTTTGTCACCCGCTAGCCCTCACGCACGTGAGCCTAGAATTTGCCCTTAATAAAGATGCCAGTAGCATTACCTGCAAAGTTAGAGCGGAAACCACTGGCCCCACTGGCGTAGAAATGGAAGCGCTCACCGCAGTCCAAGTCGCCCTTCTCACAATCTACGATATGGCTAAAGCAGTAGACCGTGGCATGGTGATGGGTGATGTCCGCCTACTCGAGAAGAGCGGTGGTAAGTCTGGAGAGTGGAAGTCTAGCTAATGAGAGACTCCCAAATACACAACTAAGCCGCCCTAATGAACTGAGGCGGCTTAGTTTTTAGTGCAACGCTATTAACTATTTTTATTTAGTGATACGACACTCTGAAGGTAGGAGTTGCGAAAGTAGATTGGTTTCAGAAGAGCGACAAGACCAGCCGCCAGCCCAAGTCGACCCCTCTGGCTTAGATAAATCGATTGCTTTGGGAGTATTGGCATCTGGATCGTTGGTCGGTATCAGATGCAGCGTATTTTTATTATCTGGTGCCACATTGTTTTGAAAGTCAATTGCAATAGCTCCCGAAGGTGTAATTTCGATCAACTTCACGCTGCGGGTTGGCACAAAGGTAAATGAACCACTAGTTGCCTCATCCATTGGCACAGTACCTCTGCTGGCAAAAGCCTCTGTCACAGCGAGCTTGGCGCTAGAGGAAAGATTCAGGCCCTCTACGATACGACTACGGGCAATGTAATCTTGGTACTGAGGAACGGCAACGGCAACTAAGATACCAATGATGGCAACCACCACCATAACCTCGATCAAGGTAAATCCAGACTCTTGCTGCTGATCTTGTGTAGACATATTCATTAGCTCCTGAGGGTTAAATCCCTCATCATCCAGTCTATACCCAACGCATTCAAGATATCCAAATGTAAGAAAAGCCGGCTTTCAAGGCCGGCTTTTCTGATTAATACGAAAGAAAAATACTTACGCTTTCTTTCTGCCCCGCTTCACAAGCTCGCCGAGTGCCATTACACCAATAGCACCTGAAGCACCTGCTATTAGGCTATATGCCTCGACTCCAGCTCCGAAGTATTTGATGACACCAGGATCGGAAAGCATCATACCGCCAGCAATCCAACCAAGTAACCCCGCACCAGCCGTAACAATGATTGGGAAACGATCGATCAGATACAAAACAATCCGGCTGCCACCAATAATGAGTGGCACAGAAACTAATAAGCCGAAAACAATATAACCAAGCTGATGAGCTTGATCATCTACCTGACCGGCAGCACCAGCAATCGCTAGGACGTTGTCTAGACTCATGACAATATCTGCAATGATGATAGTCTTGATGGCCGCAAATAACTTATCAGGCGCTTGCATATCATGGCCCTCTTCGCCGCCTGTATCCACCATCAATTTGTAACCAATCCAAAGCAGTGCAAGAGCACCAACAAACTTCAGGAACGGAATTTGCAGCAAAGTGACTGCAAAGGCAACCAGCACAATGCGCAAAATAATCGCGCCAGCTGTTCCCCATAAGATGCCCTTACGACGCTGATTGGGGTGTAAATTTCTGCAAGCCAAGGCAATGACTACCGCGTTATCGCCGCCCAACAGAATATCGATCAAGATGATCTGCGCTACGACAGACCAATCTAACATTGCTAAAAACTCCATGTCATCCTCTTATATTTTTATGTTTTAACTACAAGTGCTACAGAAAAGGATGCTCTCAGGCATCCTTTTCCTAAAACGTAATTACAACATGGCTTTGAGTAAAGCAGCCATTTCTGATGGATTTCTTGTTACCTTAAAGCCACATTCTTCCATCACAGCAAGCTTCGCATCTGCTGTATCCGCACCACCAGAAATCAATGCACCAGCATGACCCATACGCTTACCTGGAGGGGCTGTTACACCTGCGATAAAGCCAACAATAGGTTTCTTCATATTGGCCTTGCACCAGCGGGCCGCTTCAGCTTCATCTGGACCACCAATTTCACCGATCATGATAACTGCATCAGTATCCGGATCATCATTGAACATTCTCATGATATCAATGTGCTTTAGTCCATTAATTGGATCGCCACCAATACCTACTGCAGTAGATTGGCCTAAACCAATCGCTGTTAATTGACCCACGGCTTCGTAAGTCAAAGTACCTGAGCGACTCACTACACCGATACGACCCTTTTTATGAATATGGCCAGGCATGATGCCGATCTTGATTTCATCGGGAGTAATAATTCCGGGGCAATTTGGGCCTAACAATAAAGTCTTCTTGCCGCCAGCAGCTTCTTTAGCAGTCATCTTATTGCGAACTTCCAACATATCCTTGACTGGGATACCTTCAGTAATACAGATCACAAAATCGAGATCTGCTTCAACGGCTTCCCAAATAGCAGCTGCAGCGCCAGGAGGCGGAACATAAATTACTGAAGCAGTTGCTCCAGTTTGCTGAGCGGCCTCTTTAACAGTGCCATAAATCGGAATGTTAAAAATAGACTCGCCTGCTTTTTTAGGATTCACACCAGCTACAAAACAGTTTTTACCATTTGCGTATTCTTGGCATTTCTCAGTGTGAAATTGGCCAGTCTTACCTGTAATACCTTGAGTAATTACTTTAGTATTTTTATTTACCAAAATAGACATATAGAAGTTCCTTGATTATTTATTTTTCGCAACAGCAGCAACTACCTTAGTAGCAGCCTCTGCCATTGAATCGGCACTAATGATTGGCAAACCGGAGTCTGCAAGAATCTTCTTACCCAACTCCTCATTAGTGCCCTTCATGCGAACGACCAAAGGTACAGTTAAGTTCACCGCCTTACACGCTGTAACTACTCCGTCGGCAATCACATCACAACGCATAATGCCGCCGAAAATATTGACCAAGATCGCTTCAACACTCTTGTTCTTGAGCATGATCTTGAAAGCCTCTGTTACCTTCTCTGCAGTTGCGCCACCACCAACGTCCAAGAAGTTTGCTGGCTCGCCGCCAAACAACTTGATGGTATCCATCGTAGCCATTGCCAAGCCAGCACCATTGACCAAGCAACCGATATTGCCGTCAAGTGAAATGTAGGCTAAGTCAAACTTAGAAGCCTCGATCTCAGCCGCATCTTCTTCATCGATATCGCGATAAGCCACGATTTCTGGATGACGATACAAGGCGTTTGGATCAAAGTTAAATTTAGCATCAAGCGCTTTGATCTTGCCATTACCTTCAAGAATTAATGGGTTGATTTCTACTAAAGATGCATCGGTTTCCCAATAGGTTTTATACAAGCTCTTAAATACATCACTTGCCATTGGAATAGAAGCATCAGGAACACCTATCCCTTTGGCAATAATCTGACAATCAGCATCTGTCAATCCAATCAAGGGATCAACAAACACTTTAATAATTTTTTCTGGATGAGATTCTGCAACCTCTTCAATGTCCATGCCACCTTCGCTGGACGCCATGATCACATTTTTTTGTGTACCGCGATCAGTAACAATACTGAAGTAGTACTCTTTTTTGATATCAGCGCCATCTTCAATTAAGAGGCGATTGACTTTTTGACCCTCTGGACCAGTTTGATGAGTCTTGAGTTGCATACCCATAATCTCAGAAGCGTATTTTTTCACTTCGTCCATGCTGCGGGCTAATTTCACACCACCGCCTTTACCGCGTCCACCTGCATGAATTTGTGCCTTCACCACCCACACAGGGCCGCCTAACTTTTCAGCAGCCTTGATTGCCTCATCAACACTAAATGCAGGAATGCCATTTGGAACTGGCACATTAAATTGGCGTAGTAATTCTTTGCCTTGGTACTCGTGAATTTTCATTATTACTCCCGAAACAGTATCTTTTTTAGCAAGCGATGAGGATTTATTGCGCCGGCGATGCCTTAATTACCCAATTCTTCAATGTATTAGCTAAGGATATGGAGGTGACTTTGCCGACTCTGTAAGTCTATCATGCTGCAATGCCGCAAGATGGCATTTTGGGTCGGTACTTGCCCTAGCCTGAACGACCAGATACTACTTTAGAGACAACATCAGAGCTAAATCCTTTGGATGCCAGAAAACGGTACTGGCGGGCTCGCTCTTTTTGCTCTGTTGCTATGACCCCAAACTTTCGCTGCCACAGCTCGTGAGCCCTCTGATACTCGGTCTCCTTGAGATTCTTGAGAAGACCTATCGTCTTTGCACTATCTACCCCAGCCTGCGCAAGTTCATCCTTTATTTTTCGAGTGCCAAACCGCTCGCTACGACGTCGAACTAGCGCTTCTGCAAAGCGCTGATCAGAGAGCCAACCACGAGCCTCGAAATCATCTAAGACAGCCTCAATTTGAACCTTAAGGGGTGTTTCTGGTTCTGATGCTGACACTTCAGCACCCTCTTCAACTGGCTCAAGCTTTAACATCCGTGCTGCAGATTCTTCAAGCTTGGTTGCCAAGCCCTTGCGGCTGTACTCTCGCATCGATAAAAGGCGCAAAGCCCGAGCTTTTAGACTCGGGCTTTGTTGTTTACTTTTTTTAACAGTGCCACCAAACTCTGACATCGAAAAATTAAGCTTCCTCTTCTTCGTTAACAACGTCGCCAACAACATCACTAACGATTGCAGTTCCCGCTTTCACGCCTAACTTCGCGCGAATTTTGGCTTCAATATCTTGAGCAATAGCGGGATTTTCTTTCAAGAACTCGCGCACATTATCTTTACCTTGACCAATACGATCGCCGTTGTAGCTATACCAAGAGCCTGATTTCTCAACGATATCGGCTTCCACGCCCATATCGATAATTTCACCTTCTCTGGAAATTCCAGCGCCGTACATGATGTCGAAGATGGCTTCCCGGAATGGAGGAGATACCTTATTCTTCACGACCTTCACGCGGGTTTCGTTACCAACGACTTCATCACCTTTTTTGATGCTTCCAATGCGACGAATATCTAAACGCATCGAAGCATAAAACTTCAGAGCGTTACCGCCGGTAGTCGTTTCTGGAGAACCAAACATCACACCAATCTTCATACGGATTTGATTAATAAAGATCACGGTTGTATTGGTGCGCTTGATTGCGCCAGTCAGCTTACGCAAGGCCTGACTCATCAGTCGGGCTTGTAAGCCTGGTAATGAATCTCCCATATCACCCTCGATCTCAGCCCTTGGCACCAAGGCTGCTACAGAGTCAATGACGATTAAATCGATAGAGCCTGAGCGCACTAAGGCGTCAGCAATTTCTAGAGCTTGCTCACCAGTATCTGGCTGAGAAATTAATAAATTATTAACGTCTACACCTAAGCGTGAAGCGTATTGAACATCTAAGGCATGCTCAGCATCGATAAAGGCGCAAGTACCACCAATCTTTTGCATTTCAGCAATCGCATGCAAGGTTAGCGTTGTTTTGCCTGAGGACTCGGGGCCATAAATCTCAATCACACGCCCACGAGCCAAACCACCGACTCCAAGTGCAATATCTAGGCCCAATGAACCGCTCGATACCACCTGAATATCCTGATTAATCTCCGCATCGCCCAATCTCATGATTGAACCCTTGCCAAATTGTTTTTCAATTTGTGCCAAGGCTGCAGAGAGCGCCTTTTGCTTGTCTCCGCTCATACCGTCAAATTCGGATGAGGCTGATTTTCTCTTATCGTCTAAGGCCATATATGCTCCCTTTTCACTGTTTGATGGGCTATTTTTTGAGTTTTTTGAGGTTTTTGTCAACATGAATCTACTGTATATAAAAACAGTACTATTTGCAAGCGCCTTTTAAAAAGAATTTACTGATTTTGTTCTAGGCTTTTTCCTAAATGACGGCGATGCCAGTAAAAGAACAGCGGCATTGCTGCACCCCAAACGATTGCCAAGAGCACCAGGCCTCCTAATTGACCATGAGGCCCCCATGAACCAGCGCCCAAGCGGATGCCTGCCTCATAAGACAGCGGTCCAGCTATCGCCCCCAAAACTGCTGCTAACACTGGTTTTCCGCTCAACCAAGATAAAGACCCATTAATGGTGCTCGCTACCAACGCCCAAAGAGTCCACATCCACAAAGGAGATAAATAAGGACTAGGCCAAGCATCTTGGAAGTGCAAAAAGCCTAAATTGGCTATAAGTGTGTCAGCGATCACTCCAAATGCAAGCACCTTCAGTATCAGCTTTAACTCTAAATTGGGATGTTCTGAGCGCCAGATATGAACGGCTACATATAGGAGAGAGCCAATGACAGGCCATAAAACCTGATTGTTGGCCGCGCCAATAATGCAGGCAAACCAACCAGCCTGGAAAAATACGAAATTCCAAAATTTAGTCATGTGTCACTTCCAAACTACTCCTTGTTAAGAACTTGAACCACCGCATTCCATCAAATGTTGAATCCTTAATATACCTTCAAAGAGACGGTAACTATCCCAATCAAATATCATTTGAAAAGTACCCATTAATCAAAAATATAAACTTAAAAAATTAGAGATAAGGCATTGATAACAAAATCAATCAAGAGCAGCGTCGCCTGATGTTGCATGGCTGCCTAGCCATGAGTTTGGCGGGATACCTCAATCTCGGCTTTGCTCAATCGACCTGGCCGCAAAAGCCTATCCGATTTATCGCACCGTTTGTTCCCGGAGAAACATCTGACATTGTTGCTCGCACAGTAGGTCAAGAACTTTCAAAGCAATTACCTTATTCAGTCATACTAGAAAATAAGGCAGGCGGAGGCGGAGTGCCAGCAATGCAAGAAGTTGCTAAATCGGCGCCGGATGGTTACACCATGATCCTGGGTCATGTTGGCTCCATGGCAGTCAATTCCTATATTTTCACCAACACAGGATATGACCTTAATAAAGACTTTGTACCCGTCACGCTTTTAGCTAAGGTGCCGAATCTTTTTGTAGTTCACCCTGACTTGCCAGTAGAAAATCTCAAAGAGTTGGTGGCATACGCAAAAAATAATCCTGGCAAGTTAAATTATGGGTCTGCCGGTAATGCCAGCGCTGGACATCTAGCGATGGAATATTTAAAGCTCACTACAGGGATGGAGATAACGCACATCCCATACAAAGGAACTGGTCCAGCGTTAACCGATCTACTAGCAGGCAGAATCCAAGTATTCTCAGCCGGAACGCCTGCCCTACTTCAATATATTCGCTCAGGAAAATTACGAGCGATTGCTACCGGAACCCCACAAAGAATTTCATCTTTACCAAATCTTCCAACGATTGCCGAATCAGGTTACAAGGGATTTGAGTCAGTTCAATGGTATGGAATACTAGTGCCTGCAGGCACGCCTGAAAGTGTGATCAAACGCATTCAAGAGGAGTCCTATAAGGCCCTCAGAACACCAGCCGTTGCAGATCGATTTGCTAGTGAAGATGCCGTCATTGGCGGAGGACCTCCAGCTGAATTTGCCGCTCTCATCGCCCAACAACAACGTGTTTGGAAAGATGTTATTACTAGGGCAAATATTCGAGTAGATTGAAGCCTATCTAAAAAGCTAGATACAAAAGAGCGCACCAATAGGGTTACCTGCAAATTGTCACGGGTGGCGCGGCATATTCGCAAGCGGCTTAGCGCAATTTTCTGCTCCCGTTTTGCCGAAATTTCAGCCAATTAAGTCATGAAGATCTGAAGAGCCCACAAGCACAGGACCTATGGTAGTAGATTATTATCAAACGGCCTTACTTGAATGAGGCTAAATGCCGCTCTCACCTCAACTCAATATTTTGATGACTCCCACCATGTTAAAAGAATATCTACCCAACATATTGAGCATCACCCTTGTATTTACTAATTTCATTGCAGGAAAATTTTATGATGTAGCCATATCAGTATATGTCCTCAAAGAGGTCGAGATTCTCACCAGCAACATCATTTTAATCTTTGCTGCTATTACTATTGGCCTTCTGGTGCCTCAATACTGGTTAGTATTTATAACCGCAATAATTATTTTAGTAGGTATGTATTTGGGTCCTGATCTGGCTTGGTACCTTGGGACTAGCAATATAGTTGTGATGGCAGCCGTGATAGTGATTATGGGTTTTTCTTCTATTGCCAACTTTTCACGTTACTACCGTTCGAAGTAAATACAGAAAAAAGATACTTCTTCGGCTAGTTTAGGGTCAGTAGCAATATCCTTCGATGCACTTGATAGCTCTCATATGCTCATAACTAGGGTAGAAAAGAGTAATGAGATTAGAGTGGTCCACACACCGCATTTAATCACCCCCAACTTGTATTGCTCGATTGCAATTCGTGGAGACGACCATATACATTTTTAGGCCCTCCTTTATGCCTACTCCTTGGCTTGATTGAGCCACCACTTTTAGCAGAATTTATCCTAAAAATTTCAGGCCTTGTAAAGCAGCATAAATTTTTTTAGTAAAAAAATGGCCCCGAAGGGCCATTTTCAATGAATGCTAACAGCTATTGCATTGAGTTTACTTATTGTTTTGCTCTGAAAAAATATCTTTCTTGTAGTTTTCAGGTACAAAAATCAAACCAATTACAAATGTTCCTAATGCAATCACAATTGGGTACCAGAGGCCATAATACGGATCTCCAGTTTGCGCAATCATAGCAAAGGCAGTAGCTGGCATTAGACCGCCAAACCAACCGTTACCAATGTGATATGGCAAAGACATTCCGGTATAACGGATTCGGGTTGGGAACAGCTCAACCAAAGCCGCTGCAATTGGCCCATAGACCATCGTGACCAAAATCACGAGATAGGTAAGGAGCAGAACAATTGGGAACGTTTGTGCATTAAAGATATCAAAGAAGCCATTTAACTTCACAATTCCCTGAACTGGCTTTCCTGGAACCGGATATCCTGCCTCTGCTAGCGCCGTATTAACATTCTTGGTGAAAGCAGCTGGAACAGCTTTCACATCATCGCCTGTTAACTTGGAACCTTCATAGCCAGTTATCTCAGCATCTCCAATTTTGACCTTGGCTGGAATTGCCCCTGGAGAATATTCCACAGAATAATTCACTGAACTACGCGCTAGTAAAGCTTTGGTGACATCGCAGGAGTTAGCAAATTTTGCAGTACCGGTTGGGTTAAATTGGAACGAGCAATCATTTTTATCAGCAATAACAACAACCTTTGTATTTTGCTGGGCTGCGTTCAGCGTTGGATTCGCTAATTGCGTTACTGCCTCAAAGACTGGGAAATAGGTTGCTGCAGCGATTAAGCAACCGGCAAGAATAATCTTCTTACGCCCAATACTGTCAGAGAGCGAGCCGAAAACAATAAATCCGCCAGTTCCAAAAATCAAAGCCCACGCTATTAAAACGTTTGCACTAAACATGTCCACGCGCAAAATAGTTTGCAAGTAAAACAAGGCATAGAACTGACCGGTGTACCAAACTACCGCTTGACCAGCAACTAAGCCAAATAACGCGATGATTGCAAATTTACCATTTTTCCAGTTACCGAAAGCTTCGGAAATCGGGGCCTTAGATTGTGTTCCCTCTTCCTTCATTTTCTTAAACGCTGGAGACTCTTCCATTTGTAAGCGAATCCAGACTGAAATTGCTAACAGGAAAATAGATAGCAAGAAGGGAATACGCCAGCCCCAGGCTTTAAAGGCATCCTCTCCTACGTACGTACGAACTCCGAGAATAACCATCAAGGAGAGAAGAAGTCCAAGAGTAGCAGTAGTCTGAATCCAAGAGGTGTAGTAACCGCGACGACCATTAGGCGCATGCTCAGCCACATACACCACAGCGCCACCATACTCACCGCCAAGCGCTAAGCCTTGCAACATCCGCAGGAGAATTAAGATAATTGGGGCAGCCCAACCGATAGTTTCATAGGTAGGGAGCAAACCAACCACGAAGGTTGAGAGACCCATAATCAAAATGGTTATCAAGAAGGTGTACTTACGACCAACCAGATCACCTAATCGTCCAAATACAAGGGCGCCGAAAGGACGGACTAAGAAGCCGGCCGCAAAAGCAAGTAAAGCGAATACATTTCGGGTTGCCTCTGGAAATGAGGAAAAGAACTGGGCACCAATAATGGCCGCTAACGAGCCGTAAAGGTAAAAGTCATACCATTCAAAGATCGTACCAGCGGAAGAGGCTAAGATAACCTTTCGCTCTTCTTTGGTCATTGGGCGCTTGCGTTCAACAGGCGCGGCTGCTGTGGACATACACTTCTCCTTTGAGTTAAAGACTTTCCGAGTTTAAAGAGAAAATATAATTATTAAAGTTAGTGGTTTCCCCAATAAAACCACACATATTCAAGGGTTTATAGGGCATTATATTTAACTCGGTATCTAGCTATTCTTAGGGGCGATATAACTTAGGCAAGCCCAAGAATTGCCCTCATTTGCAAAATATCCCAACTGGGCATCAAGTGACTCTAGTTTAGGGTTTACCCCTGTAATGTTAGCTAGCAATTCAATTATCTGACCTGATGTTTGATGCTGCTCTAAAAAAGGAAAAGGGCTAGGAGCGAATAGCCCACTAACCCTTTTAATTGATGCATTTTTTGGTGGCGATTCAGGGATTCGAACCCCGGACCTGTGGATTATGATTCCATCGCTCTAACCAACTGAGCTAAATCGCCGAAGGTAAGATTTTATCTTATTTGGCGCGAGCCTGAAGTTTTTTTAGAACTTCTTTGAGAAAGATCCACAGGGCTGGTAGGCCTGGAATGATGATCATGGCTAAGGCCACTAAGGAGAAATTACTTTTTACCCAGGGATGCTCGCCAATGAAGAAACCAAGACTTGTCAGACTACAGACCCATAAAATGCCGCCGGCGATGTTATAAAAAGCGAACACGGGATAGCGCATATGAGCAACCCCAGCTACAAATGGGGCAAAGGTTCGTATGAATGGCATGAAACGTCCGAGAACAATCGTGATTGGGCCGTACTTTTCATAAAAGGCGTGTGCTTTATCAAAAGCATTGCGATTAAACCAACGTGAGTTTTCCCAAGAGAAGACCCGGTTACCGATATAACGCCCAATTGAATAGTTCAGAGCATCACCAATGACCGCCGCAAAAGTCAATAAAGCCATCAGCGTCCATAAATCTAAACCACCGACTGCGGCAATGGCGCCCGCTACAAATAATAGAGAGTCCCCAGGTAAAAATGGCATCACCACTAGACCTGTTTCTACAAAAATAATGGCAAAAAGCAGGGCGTATATCCAGACACCCCACTCATTAGCTACTAGAGCTAAATTTTTATCGAGATGAAGAAATAGATCTAAGAGGTAGGTAAAGTCCAAAGGGGGTTCCGAGTGATGAGGGCAATAGTCTCTAGTTTACCTATTGCAGCATCGGTATATCACCTATAGGCCCACGCAAAGAAGGTCAGATTACTGAATTTGGAAAGTGTTGATGCTGTCATCGCGGTTATAGCGCACGTAAACTTCAATTTTCTTTGCCAAAAATAGTTTTTTAAGTACCTCATCCTTATTCTCAAAAGTAATCGCTGTTTGTTCTGGAAAGCGCGCAAAAGGGTCGCTCATGACCTCGAATGGCATTCCGTCTACCTTAATCAAGCGAACAGTACGTTTGTAAAGGCGATCCGATTGAATAAAGATGAGGCGTTTAAGATATTTATCTAAGACCAGTTTTTGACCTAAACCATTGGTTTTGTAGTAATAAACCAACTCATCTTTACCATTAGTGGTCACATCCCGCTCCTCATCCCACTTAGCAAATACACTTTGACTAACAAATAGACAAAAGCCAAGCACTGCCAATAATTTATAAGTAGGCATTATTCCCTTGATTTAGCTTCACCAATTCATCTTATCAGCCATCTGCACTTATGCAACTTATCTCCATCTCTTCGGGCAAAGTAATGCCGCTGTTTGGTTCTCACCATCCAAACTATTCGAGCGTAGCGTCTGCGATAGACAAAAAATCGATCAGCAATCTTGCCACCCCTACGCCTATTGAAATTACTCGACTCGGTATTGCTGGAGATGAGCAAGCAGACCTGTCAGTACATGGCGGAATAGAAAAAGCAATTTATGTATACCCAATTGAGCACTACGCTTACTGGAATACACTGCTTTCTCGAGAAACAAAAAAAGAGGTCAACCTACCATTGGGCGCCTTTGGGGAAAACTTCACCATTGAAGGTCTGCTAGAGACGGCAGTATTTGTAGGTGACAGAATGCAAATTGGCGATCTTGAATTTACGGTTGTTAAGCTACGTGAACCTTGCTTTAAGTTCAACGCAAAAATGAAATACAAAGGCGCTGCTAAAGCGATGTTGCAATCCGGAACTAGTGGGTGGTACCTACGCGTTAATCAAACTGGCGTTCTCGCAGCAGGAGCTAACATCCAAGTATTACCAGGTCAACGACTGACCTCGATAGCCGATCAAAATCAAAGCCTCTTTAATCGTGGCAATCAAACAAATCTGTGGGATTAACTAGGTAATAACTCAGGCAATAAAAAACCCGACCACTAGGGTCGGGTTTAGTTTTTGAAACAGACCAGTCAAACTTAGTCTTTTGCGTAGATATCCACGTCTTTGGTTTCTTTTACAAACAGTACACCGATCACCAAAGTCACCGAAGCGATGATGATTGGGTACCAGAGACCGTAGTAAATATTACCGTTTTGCGCAACCAAGGCAAAGGCGATTGTTGGCATCAAGCCACCGAACCAACCATTACCAATATGGTATGGCAAAGACATCGAGGTATAACGAATGCGGGTTGGGAACATCTCAACCAACATCGCAGCAATTGGGCCATACACCATGGTCACCAAGATCACCAAAATTACCAAGATACCAAGAACTGCGGCATGGTTAATCGCAGCTGGATCAGCCTTAGCAGGATAACCAGACGCATTCAGTGCCTCACGAATCGCTTTCTTAAACTCAGCATCTTTTGCTTTTGCATCCGCTGGAGCCAAACCTTTAGCTGTGTAGCCCTGAATCTCTGTGTCGCCAATTTTCACAACAGCAGTACCGCCGGCTGGGCCAGCAACTGTTGTGTAACTTGCAGAGTTAGAAGCCATCACTTGCTTTGCAATGTCGCAAGAGCTAGTGAATTTCTGAGTACCTGTTGGGTTGAACTGGAAAGTACATTCACTCAAGTCCGCAGTAATACTTGCTGGTGCAGCTGCCATCGCCTTTTCCAATGCTGGATTAGCGAAGTGGGTTAAGCCATTGAACAAGGAAACTGGAGTGTTAGGAATGTAAAGAATGATGGCCAACAACAAACCACCCATGATGATGGGCTTACGACCAATCTTGTCTGACCAAGTACCAAAGATCACGAAGAATGGTGTACCTATTACCAATGAAGCAGCAATCAGCAAGTTCGCAGTCTTAGGATCCACTTTCAACACTTGAGTAAGGTAGAACAAAGCGTAGAACTGGCCTGTATACCAAACCACTGCTTGACCTGCAACCAGACCGAACAATGCCAAGATCACAATCTTCAGGTTCTTCCATTCAGCAAAAGATTCTGTCAAAGGTGCCTTAGATAGCTTGCCCTCTTCCTTCATCTTCTTGAAAGCTGGAGATTCGTTCATCGACAGACGGATGTAAACCGAAATAGCCAACAACAAAATGGAGAGGAGGAATGGAACGCGCCAGCCCCAAACATCGAAGTCTGGACCAGTCAGTTCACGTGTGAACAAAATCACGAGCAAGGACAAGAACAAACCTAATGTTGCTGTAGTTTGAATCCAAGCTGTGTAAGCACCGCGCTTACCGTGAGGAGCGTGCTCAGCAACGTAAGTTGCCGCGCCACCGTACTCACCACCCAAAGCCAAACCTTGAAGCATACGTAATGCAATCAAGATAACTGGAGCAGCAACACCAATGGTTGCATAGTTAGGCAGTAAACCCACGATGAAGGTTGCGCCGCCCATCAGCATGATCGTTACCAAGAAGGTGTACTTACGACCAATCAAATCGCCCAAGCGACCGAATACCAAAGCGCCAAATGGGCGAACGATAAAGCCGGCAGCAAACGCCAGCAAAGCAAAAATGAAGGCGGAGCCAGCATCTAAGCCTGAGAAAAACTGCTTGGCCATAATGGCAGCCAATGAACCATAAAGATAAAAATCGTACCACTCAAAAACCGTGCCTAAAGAGGAAGCAAAAATAACTTTGCGTTCTTCAGCGGTCATTGGAGCTGCTTTATTTGCTGTTGACATAAAAGTTCCTAACTATTTTTTTAGAATTAAAAACAACTTTGTGATTGTATTTCACCCCAATATTAGTAAGGGTAATTGCCCATTAATTTAGATGAGGGTTTTCCCGATCAAAGTGGATTTGTTGGAACGCATTGGATGCCTCTCAACAGGCTCTCATGCACCAAGATGTGGCAGTCCGTGTACTCATGAGCTTCTCAAAGGACTGCTAGGTAAAGCTGTCGGTGTCAAGCGGGGTGCATTATTCGCGATCTACCAGCCACGCTACAGAGCGGCTGGGATCCTCGTAGCGATGGTGCAGTTAGCGCGTTTTAGTAATGAATAATTTAGGTACGCGCAGATCCCAATAAATGGCAGCTGCGCGTAATCCAAAAATAGCGAGCATGCAGATTACCGATCCTTCAAGCGTATACGCAGGGAAGAAATTCAAAATCAGGACGTAGATAACGCAACCTAAGGTTACTGGAATGGCATACAACTCGTGTGACATGAGTAGCGTTTTTCTGCCAGCCAAAATATCGCGCAATAAACCACCACCAACGGCTGTCACTACTCCTAAAATTACTGGCGCTACCGGCAAACCAAATCCCAAATTCCATGCTTTATCGACTCCCTGAATTCCAAATAAAGCAGCTCCAAGACCATCGATGTAGAGCATCCAACGATAAATCTGCGGCTGTGTAAAAAAAGATTCGGCAATGAAGGTCACTACGCAAGCACCTAAAGCAACCCAAATATAGATTTGAGCAATTGACCAAAATGCCGGTTCTTCCAAAATGATGTCGCGTAAAGTACCGCCACCAATTGCCGTAATGACGCCTAAGACCATGACACCAAACAGATCCACGCCGCGATCAGCAATAGCAAGTACACCGGTGACCGCAAAAGCAATCGTAGCAATGATGCCAATCCAAAAATTAATTTGTTCCATAACCCATAGTCTAATTCACTGTAGAGACAATCCATCAAGCCCTGAATATACTGAGGGCTTATTCTTTAGAGGTCCATCATGAATACTCAGCTCTATAGCTTTTGGCGCAGCTCAGCAGCCTTTCGGGTACGCATTGCCCTCAATTTAAAAAATCTGAATTACGAAGTGATACCTATTCATCTTGTAAAAAATGGTGGTGAACAAATATCTCCTGAATACAGTCGCATGAATCCCAACCGCTTAGTTCCTCTTTATAGCGATGGAACTCACACCATCCATCAATCTCTTGCCATCATTGAATACCTAGAAGAGACTCATCCAAGCCCCTCACTTTTACCAAAGAACCCGATTGATAGAGCTTGGGTGCGCTCACTAGCGATGGATATCGCGATTGATATTCATCCGATTAGCAACTTGCGAGTATTGCGGTATCTCATGAAGACTTTAGGCATCGATGGAGATGCAAAAGACGCCTGGTATCAACACTGGATGGTGTTAGGGCTGGAGAGCCTTGAAACACAATTAAGCTCGGATTCAAGAGTAGGTCGCTTTGCCTACGGAGATCAACCCGGCTTGATCGACATTTGTTTAATTCCTCAAATCTTCAATGCATTAAGCGTTAAATTGGATATGAGCGCCTATCCCACACTCATGAAGATATTTAATGAATGTATGAAGCTACCAGAATTTATGAATGCCTCTTGGGAAAAACAAATTGATGCGGAAGGGCCTAACCCTACTATCTAACTTGGGATTCCATCATTTTTTGATTGCTGTGTATTTTATAAATCAAGGACCAATGTTCCACTCTTGATATGCGAGATGCAGGGAGTTAAATACTCTTGGTGCTCAGCATCGCTCAAAATACAATCACCATGCTCTACATCGCCACTGATATATCTTGTCTTACAAGTGCCACATAAGCCTGATTGGCATGAAGTTGGAACATCGATCCCCGATCTCGCCAAAGCATCAATGATTGACTCAGAACGTGTCAGCGTGATTTTCTGGCCAGTACTCTGAACCTCGATCACTAACTCTTCAGAGTCCGCACTGGAAATTGTATTCACTTTTTACTCTCACTCGATAATAAGAATGGGCTGCCACAGCAGCCCATATCTTCTGATTGATAGATTAATGCTTGAATTGTGCTTTTGCAGTTTGCTCAAGCTCTTCCATTTTTTGCTTCACGAAGTCGGTACGCTCTTTGCCTGTGTACTGCTCACTTTCAGTCAAAATGGTAACCACACTCTTTGCAACAAAGCGTCTTTGAGCCACTTCTTCTTCAGTCGTAGCGCCAATCGGTAATTCAAATACATTACCAGAGCAATAACTATTGGGCGAACCATTTAATTCCTTTAACCAGTCAGCAAAGGCTTCTGCACTTGCTGCGGGATTAGAGCCACGAACCGCATCGCGTAATAGCTTTCTAAATAAATAAGGCCCCGCATCAAACTTGGTAGGATTTTCTAGCGCATGAACTGCAATTGGGCGCTGGCTAATGATGGCCTCATAATCACCAGGTGCATATTGAGCCATCTTATAGTTAGAGCGCGCTCTGTGATCAGTGGGAATTTCTACAATATCGTTAATAGTCTGATTATCGAAGCGCTCTGCTCTTCGCAAAGCCACTTGTCCGTCTAAAAAGTCGATGGATTCATAACCAACCAAGTCTTTTTGTCCGATGCCACGAGTGTCAATGCCAGGACCCATTACGCGCCAACCAATCATTTTGCTATTGAGGTCATCGACCGGAACGGTCCAGCGAATAATATGAAAACGGCTAAATAATTTTTTATTTGAACCATCTTCTGAGGTGTAAGCATGCAAACTCAGATTTGGAAGTACCTGATGCTGAACACGAATAAATAACTTGTCGTTATTCACGCGACGCGCGCCAGAACAGGCTAAACCCCTACCTCCATGAATGGGAACAAATTGCATGTCGGGGTGAACTTCCATTGTTGGAGAACCCACTTCATCAAATGTAGTTCCCTGAAAGTGACCGCCTACAACATTTTTGGCAGCATGCAATTCAGCCGTGTGGAAGTTATCTGCAGCATTGTCTTGTACTTGGAGCCAATTGCAGTGTTGGAAATTGCTATAGGGAACAAGCTCATCACCAGCAGCAACAGTGAAATCACTCTCCCACTCTGGAAATGGTGGCTCCCTATCTGGCGCGCCCATGTAGGCAAACACTAAACCATTTCTTTCGAATGCCTTATAAGCACCCTGCTGAATTGAGCAGGCATATTTTTCTGCTTCAGCCTCTTCCCCTTTAGGGAAGGGCGCATTTAAGCAGCTACCGTCTACATCAAAGACCATCCCGTGGTAACAACACTTAATGCCATGCTCTTGAATCTGCCCATACTCTAGCGAAGCACCGCGATGAACGCAGTGTGCATGTAATACGCCAACATTCCCACTACCATCACGAAACGCCACTAATTCTTCACACAGAATTGTTAAAAATTTCGGGGTATCGGTGAGCTCAATTGACATGCAAACGGGGTGCCAAAAGCCACGCATATACTCGCCCATGGGCGTGCCTGGACCCACCTCTGTGAGCTCTGGATCATGACCAGGAACTTTATTGGTGTAGTAGCCGCCATAGGGAACCAATTTCTTTGGCGTTGCAGGTCCTGCGGATGCGCCGACCTTTTTCTCTGCCTGCTCCTGCTTGCTTGTCATTACTAAGACTCCTGTTATTTAACTAACTAATTCTAAAACTGTTTAATTACGCAAACATATCGGGCTGGTTTTCTTTAAGATAACCCCAGATTGGCTGGAAGTGCAGCCAGCCAATGTACTCGCTGCCAACGTGTTCACGACTATAGCGTGCAACTTCGGGCGATAGCAGGTTAGGCTTTATCCCTGTTGCCTCAACCAACATCTGCTGTTTGCAGCAACGCTCTAAAGCAATAAACCAAAATGCTGCAGCCTCAATGCTGTGACGACTGACCGTTAATAAACCGTGATTCCGATGAATGATGGCTTTCACTTTTTTCAAAGAGCCAGCGACGTTATAGCCGGCATTGTCATCAACCGCCACTTGACCAGCCTGCTCTGCTAAAACCATGTGGTCCTCAAAGAATGCGGCTGCATCTTGAGAGATCGGATCCAGTTGCTTTCCTAATGCTGCGAATGCTGTTCCATACACTGTATGGGCATGACACATGGCAACAATGTCAGGATGTTTTTCATGAACTGCTGCATGCAATATAAAGCCTGCACGATTGAGCGCATGCTTTCCCTCCAAAATATTACCTTCGTGATCAGCCAAGATTAAGTTGGAAACTTTTACTTGATCAAAATGAACGGCCATTGGATTCGTCCAATAGAGGTTTGGATGCTCTGGATCACGAACGGTAAGGTGACCTGCAAATCCATAATCAAACTTTTCTAAAGCGAATGCTCTGCATGCCGCAACCAATCGCTCCTTAAGATGCTGACGTTCCTCAGCAAAGTTCTTAAATTTTGGTTGATAAGGAAAAATCTGGGACTGGTCTTCAGGTTGATAAATAGACTCCCTACCACCCAAGTCTAGTTTGCGTTCCCTCTCTATCACTTCAGCCATATCAATTCCTTTTTTCAAATATTGAAGCAAATATATCGTCTTGATTTAACCCAAGGCGTCACTTCTTCAGAATCATGGACTTTCGCCCCTGCTTTGACAAACGATAACTATTCATGAATAGATGAATAATAATCATGTATATTATATTTACATGAGAAAAATGCCTAACTATGTTCTTTTGCGTGCTTTTGAGGTCGCCGCACGTCTCGAGAGCTTTACCTTGGCAGCCAAAGAACTCCATCTCACTCAATCTGCCATTAGTCACCAAATTAAAGAGCTTGAGGATTATTTTAGAAAACCACTGTTTTTACGCAAGAACCGTAAGGTAGAGCCTACTGCTGAGGGACGTCGCTTATTAGAGTCACTTTCAAGAGTATTTGATGTCATTGAAGCGGCATGCAATGAAGTGACTCTTGCTCCAAGCGCACAAGTACTTGCCTTACATTGCTCTCCGAGTTTTGCTGCAAAGTGGCTCAGTCCACGACTACCTGAATTCATTAAAGCTAATCCCGACATTACCATTCGACTCACCTCAGGCGCAGAGCCAATTGATCTATTGCGTAATCAAGAAATCGATATTGCGATTTCGTATCAATTCACCCATGAGGGACCAGGCATTACTTCCTTATCATTGGGAGAAGAAAAAATTGTACCGTTGTGCGCGCCTGAACTAATTGACAACAGCATTCCGATAGAAGAGCTGATGAGTAGACTAACGCTGATTGAGTCCTCCCTTAATCTTCATACTTGGGAGCGATGGTTCGAAGTCAATCACCTCAAAAATCCTTCCACTAGAAAAATGTCGTTTGATCGTGCCGCGCTCTCGGTATCAGCAGCAGTAGATGGTATTGGTGCCGTTTTAGAAAGTGTACGATTTGCAGAGAGAGAGCTTTCACGTGGTGAACTGACAGAGCTTGGGCCAGGCATCTTTTTACCGACTTTTGATAGGACTCACTTTTTATCATTCCGATCAAATACCAAAAATAGTCAAAAAATTAAATGCTTTAAAGAGTGGTTATGCGAAAAAGCAGGGGTTTCTGCAGAGTGAAATCACCAGTCTTTCTTTTTATTCTCAGTGGAATCTGCTTTTCTACTGTAGACGCAATGGCCAAGATTCTGGTTCAAGACACCAATCTCATCGCTGTCGTATGGGCTCGATTTTTTGGCCAGCTATTGCTTGCAGCTCCGATTGCTTGGTACTTCCTAGGAAAAGATTTCTGGCGTACTCAAAATTTAGGTCTGCAACTTTTTCGCTCTTGCTTACTTGTTGCAACAGCAGCCTTATTTTTTGCAGGGCTCAATAGGCTACCACTAGCTGAGGCATCATCGATTACATTCACTGCTCCGATTTGGGTAGCAATCTTATCGGGGCCCATTTTAGGCGAGCGCGTTGGAATAAAGGATTGGTGTGTTGCCGCACTGGGATTCCTAGGCATTCTCTTTATTGCCAGACCAGGCTCGGCAATTTTTCATTTGGCGGCGCTACTACTAGTTCTGATGGCATTTCTTAATGCCATCTTTCAGTTATCCACCAGAAAACTGGTGGAAGACTCGCAGTACACCACTTTCTTTTATAGCGGCATCGTTGGGCTCGTGATCTCTACCTTATTACTACCGCTTGCAGCTCCGCTGCCCACATTACCTGCATATGAATATGCTTTATTCGGCTTAATAGGCTTATTTGGTGGATTTGCCCATCTATTGGTTGTGCTGGCGTTCTATAAAATGCGACCCTACAAACTAACCCCTTTAGTTTTCTTGCAGCTAATCTGGGCAGTCGCTTATGGCTACCTGATTTTTGGTGAGCTGCCCGATGGCTTAAGCATTGTTGGGATGATTCTGATTGCCTCTTCAGGGATCTGGCTAATCTGGAACCATCGCCCAACATCCACCTAAGATCTAGGCGAACACTTTTTCCATTTCACGTCTAAATTGAATGGCCTGAAGAGTAGCATCGTAATCAACATCACTCCAGCAGACTGGCTTCCCAGCTGGAATATCTTTATTGAGGATCATGTTGTGTGCCAAGCCAATCGGAAGCGCTCCGAGCTTTAATGAATCAGCAGCGGTCATGAGTTTTCCATAAACAGTAAAGCCACCTTCTCCGTCTAGCTTCTCACCTACTTTTAATGTGCGCTTAGCAGTAGCAACGACATCGCCCTTCCAGTCGCCAGTTGCTCCGGTAGCCTCTCCTCGTACCGCAATGCTGGCAACGGAGATGCCAAGCTCTAGACCAATCAGATGATAGGGCTTATACATTGCCGCATATTTTCCAGTGCTGTCTGTTTTAAGGCCATATTGTGCAAAGCAATCGATCACATATTGACTAGGGGCTTCAAAGACTGCAAAAACGCCCCAACGTAAATCCCTAAATACCGGACGACCATCTCTCTCAATTGAAGACACCACTTCAACAGTGCCTTTGCGAGTCAAAATACCGCCTTCAGATACGGGGCGAAAAATATGTGGCAAATCATCCACTCCACAAGGCGGGAACTCCAGTCCGTTGCTCGGTGGAATTAAATCGCAGGCATTCGATACCGCAGCCATTTCCAGGGCCGATTTAGTACCATCTAAAAAAGAATTAAACATCTGCGCATTAAAGTCACCGCCAGCTACCTGCTCTTCAGAAAATCCGTAATGGCCCCAAACTGTATCTGGCGTGGACTGGTGATAAATGGGTAAGTATTTAGTTCCTTTGCCTGCGCACACCACCTCTAAGCCAATTGTTCTTGCCCAATCAACTAATTCCGCGATGAGAGCAGGTTGATCACCTGAAGCCATCGAGTAAATTACCCCAGCCTCTGCCGCCTTACGTGCAAGTAATGGTCCAGCCAATACATCCGCTTCAACGTTGACCATAATGATGTGCTTACGATGATCAAAACAAAGCAGAGCATGACGTATGCCGGCCGCCGGACTACCTGTGGAGTCAATCACAATATCAATATGCTCACTGGCAATCATTTTTTCTGCATCATCCGTCACAAAGGTAGCTCCGGACTTTGCTGCATCTTGAAGTGAGGTGGCGCTATAACGCGCTGTATCCCAACCGATACGAGCAAGAGATTCTTTTGCGCGAGTGGGCGAGAGGTCAGCAACGGCAAGCAAATGAATACCGGGCGTCCGTGGTGCTTGAGAGAGATACATTGAGCCAAATTTTCCAGCTCCGATAATGCCTACACGCACGGGATTATTGTCAGCAGCGCGGGCTTTGAGCTTTTGAATAAGGGACATCTAAAAATCTCCAGTTCATTTACCAATGAAAATAGTGAGTCCACCACTGGACTGCTTTACCATTAACATTGCTAATACAAAACAAATATAAAGCAATATTGAATTTACATGACACATTCATGAGAAAGATAGCGATGCCACAAACACACAATAAAGTAGCCCTCGTCACTGGAGCCGGTATTGGTATTGGACGGGCTGCAGCTAAAGCCCTTCTTCGAGGTGGCTATCAGATTGTGTTGGCAGGACGAAATTTGGAGCGTTTACAAAAAGCCATTACTGATATTGGTGGTAGCAATGAAAACTGCCTAGCAGTTGCTTGTGATGTGGGACAACCGGAGCAAGTAAAAGCACTATTTATCGCACTGAAAGAGCGCTTTGGGCGCATCGATGTACTCTTCAATAATGCCGGTATCGGTGCGCCAGCCATTCCCATGGAAGATCTCACTTACGAGCAATGGATGAATGTTGTGAATGCAAACCTCTGTGGCGCTTTTTTGTGCTCCCAGGAGGCGATCCGCATGATGAAAGCCCAATCGCCTCAAGGTGGCCGAATTATTAATAACGGCTCTATATCAGCCCATGCGCCAAGACCAATGTCGGCACCATACACAGCAACTAAACATGCGATTAGCGGCCTTACTAAAACCATTGCGCTTGATGGTCGTCCATTTAATATTGCTTGCGGGCAAATCGATATTGGCAACGCTGCAACAGAAATGACTGAACGTATGGCTGCTGGAATTATGCAGGCTGATCAATCAATCAAAGTTGAGCCACGTATGGATGCAGATCATGTGGGAGAAGCGGTCCTGCATATGGCACAACTACCACTAGAGAGCAATATTCTCTCGATGACCATTATGGCGACCAATATGCCGTTTGTCGGCAGAGGCTAATGATTAGACATTCACTAACATTAGTTAAGCGATTTTCTTCAGCGTCTTGGTGTAACGCTCTGCATTAATGACATAGCGACGAGCAATATCTTCAATACCGGCGATCTGCTCTGGTGTCAGTGTCTTAACAGCCTTGGCAGGCGAGCCCAGAATCATCGAGCCATCAGGAAATTCTTTGCCCTCAGTCACTAGTGCGCCGGCGCCTACTAAACAGTTCTTACCAATTTTGGCGCCATTCAAAATCACCGCACCAATTCCGATTAAGCTGCCATCACCGATGTGACAGCCATGCAGCATTACCTGATGGCCAACGGTAACCTGTTTACCGATGACGAGAGGAAAGCCAGGGTCAGTATGCAAAATTGATGCATCTTGTACATTACTTCCCTCGCCAATTTGAATTAAGTCGTTATCGCCACGGATAATCACTTTGGGCCACACACTCACCTGTTTATGAAGTTCGACCCTGCCGATGACCTCTGCGCTCTCGGCAACCCAAGCACCCTCGCTTAACTGGGGAGCATTTCCATCTAGTTCAAATATAGCCATATCTTATTATAGGTAATGGCCCTATTTAAGAAAGCCTACCAATTAGACTCGCGATCTGGCGAGGAAGATATACGGTGAATACTCAAGTCCGCGCCGTCATATTCTTCTTCATGGGACATACGGATGCCTATAGCCAGCTTTAAGAGGCCGTACACCACAATTCCCCCTGTTAATGCAATCGCCACACCTAAGGCACTACCAATAAATTGACCCCAAAAGGTGACGCCCCCAAGTCCACCGAATGCTTTGGTACCAAAAATGCCGGCAGCCAAACCACCCCATAAACCACACAATCCATGCAGTGGCCAGACACCTAAGACATCATCAATCTTCCAGCGGTTTTGCACCAGGGTGAACATATAAACAAACAATCCACCCGCTATGAGACCCACTACTAAAGCGCCCATAGGGTGCATCAAATCAGAGCCAGCACACACCGCCACCAAGCCCGCTAAGGGGCCGTTGTAAGTAAAGCCCGGATCGTTGCGGCCGATAACCCAAGCAGCCAAAGTGCCGCCAACCATCGCCATTAAAGAATTCATGGCCACTAAGCCGCTAACCTTATCGATAGTCTGTGCACTCATGACGTTAAATCCAAACCAGCCCACCGCCAGAATCCAGGCACCCAAAGCCAAAAATGGAATGCTGGAAGGAGGATGTGCCGAGATATTTCCTTCCTTGGTATAGCGACCCCGCCGCGCACCTAAGAGAATGATTGCGGGTAAGGCGATCCAGCCGCCAACAGCATGCACGACGATGGATCCTGCAAAGTCATGAAACTCTTCGCCAGTAAGCGTCTTGATCCATGCTTGAATACCATAATGCTGATTCCAGGCAATGCCCTCAAAGAAAGGGTAAATGAAACCAACCAAAATGAAGGTAGCAATTAACTGGGGATTGAATTTCGCACGCTCCGCAATGCCGCCAGAGATAATGGCCGGAATAGCTGCAGCAAAGGTGAGTAAGAAAAAGAATTTGACTAATTCAAAGCCGTTCTTCTCGGCTAATATTTCAGCACCAGAGAAAAAGTCGACGCCGTATGCAATGCTGTAACCAATGAAGAAATAAGCAATAGTCGACACGGCAAAATCTACCAAGATTTTCACTAAAGCATTCACTTGGTTCTTTTTTCGAACGGTACCCAGCTCAAGAAAAGCAAACCCTGCGTGCATGGCTAACACCATAATGGCGCCGAGCAAGATAAATAAGACATCACTGCCAGATTTCAAAGTTTCCATTCACATAACTCCCCATATTTTTTGCCTCATTATGGGGAATTTATAGAATGATGTCTGACCTTTATGCACCTAATTAGTGCAATTTTCGATATTAATTAGGTTTATTATTAAATTTACATACACCCAAGGGAGAACCCGTGAAAAAAGTTTTATTTCTATTAGCCGCCTTAGGCGCATTTTCTGGAATGGTTCAAGCCCAAGAAAAAATACCGGTACTGAGTACACAAGAACTCGTGAACGTTTGTAAGCTGCCGGCAAGTCCAGAGTCGCGTAGTTTTTGTATAGGCTACACAACCGCCATCTATGACACGTACTTAGCGACGCGCCATCCCCAGCGTGCAAAACCTTATATCTGCGTCAAGCAACCAGCACCATCACGTGATGAAGTCATTGAGGAATTCGTAAAATTTGCCCAGTCCAATCAAGTCATTACTGATAAACCAGCAGCAGGCGTTTTCTTGGGCTTTATGTCAGCACGCTTTCCTTGTGCCAAAAAATAATCCAAGCTATCTAGCCAATTTAATATTTAGACTTAAGGAACAGTTGATATGAAAAAAATTATCGCCATCATTGCCTCAACTCTAGCAATTGCCGGTTGCTCAAACATGAGTAATACAGAGCAACGCACCTTATCTGGTGCTAGCATCGGTGCGGCTGCAGGTGCCGTTGGTACAGCCATTTTTCACGGCAACCCTATCTGGGGTGCAGTAGGTGGCGCAGCAGTGGGTGCAGCCTCTGGTTATGTCTACGATGCCTACAAAAAAGAGCAAGCATCTGAATATAATTCTGGTTACAACGCTGGGAAAAAGAATCAGCCCGCTAAAGCGCCTAACTAGTTGTAGCTTCACTGAGAGTGCTTCATTGGCCATCAGAAGTACTGTCCATTGAAAAATAAAAAATCCGACTTACGTAATGTCAGTCGGATTTTTTTAACTACAACAATTTAAGCGAGTAGTAACTGATTAATCCGTTTTACATAAGCAGCCGGATCTTGTAATTGCCCGCCCTCAGCCAAAAGAGCTTGATCAAATAAAACCTGGGTCCACTCATCAAACTGCTGATCATCTGACTTGAGTTTGACCAATAATGGATGCTCAGGATTAATCTCCAGAATAGGCTTAGTGTCCGGCGCTTGTTGACCTGCAGCTTTGAGCATGCGCAATAGATTACCCGAGAGCTCATTCTCGTCAGAGACTAAGCAGGCTGGGGAGTCAGTCAAGCGGAAAGTGACACGGACATCCTTCACCTTATCCCCTAGAGCCAGCTTCATGCGCTCAAGCAAATCCTTGAAATTCTTCTCTGTTTCTTCATGCTCTTTTTTTTCTTTCTCATCACCGAGCTTACCGAGATCAAGTCCGCCTTTTGCCACAGAGGTCATATGCTTGCCATCAAACTCTGTAAAGAAGGAAAGCATCCACTCATCCACTCGATCAGTGAGCAATAGCACCTCGACACCTTTTTTGCGAAAAATTTCTAAATGGGGACTATTTTTAGCACCATTAAAAGTATCGCCAGTGACGTAATAAATCTTGTCCTGACCTTCCTTCATCCGCAAAACATATTCTGCCAAGGAAACTGTTTGATCGGCATATTCTGACTGAGTGCTTGCAAAACGCAAGAGCTTTAAGATGCGCTCTTGATTGGGCTGGTCCTCGCCAACACCCTCTTTGAGCACTTGTCCAAACTGAGTCCAGAAGGTGCGATATTTTTCTCTCTTAAGCTCATCATCGCTGTTGGCTAAATCTTCCAACATGCTCAGCACACGCTTACTTGAACTCTCGCGAATAATTTTGACATCCCGGGATTCTTGCAAAATTTCACGGGAGACATTTAAGGGTAGATCGGTTGAATCAATCACGCCAGTGACAAAGCGGAGATACATCGGCATGAGTTGCTCGGCATCATCCATGATGAATACCCGCTTTACATATAACTTAATGCCACCCCGTTTATTGCGATCCCACAAATCAAATGGTGCACGTCCAGGCACATACAGTAGCTGTGTAAATTCACTGCGCCCCTCAACTCTATTCAGGGAGTAGCACAAGGGATTTTCATAATCATGCGAGAGATGCTTATAAAACTCATCATATTGCTCTGCGGTAATTTCAGACTTAGAGCGTGCCCACAAGGCGCTGGACTGATTGATGCTCTCAAGCTCATCTTGAACGACATGTTCATTTTTTTCAGCGTCCCATTCCTCTTTATTCATTTGAATGGGTAAAGAAATATGGTCAGAGTACTTACGAATAATCGACTTAAGCTGATGCGCTGAAAGGAAATCGTCTTCACCTTCGCGCAAATGCATCGTGATTGATGTGCCTCGTTGCGAGCGATCAATACTTTCCACCGTAAATTCACCTGAGCCATCAGACTCCCAGCGCACACCATCGGTCGACGGCAAACCAGCCCTGCGGGTTTCAACGGTAATCCGGTCGGCAACAATAAAGGCAGAGTAAAAACCCACGCCAAACTGACCAATCAGAGATGCGTCTTTTTGTTGGTCCCCAGAAAGCTGAGAGAAAAACTCTTTTGTGCCAGAGCGAGCGATTGTTCCTAAGTTAGAAATCACTTCATCACGGCTCATTCCAATTCCGTTATCAGAGATGGTTACCGTTCTAGCCGCTTTATCAAGGCTAACCTTAATCTTGAGCTCAGGATCATCGCCATACCAATCGGGATGCGCGATTCCCTCAAAGCGCAGCTTGTCTGCAGCATCAGATGCATTAGAGATCAACTCACGAAGAAAAATTTCCTTATTGGAATACAAGGAATGAATCATGAGTTGTAAGAGTTGCTTGACCTCGGCCTGAAAGCCTAAGGTTTCTTTACTAGCTACCGTCATGTGGATTCCCTCTTAATCGATGAACATTACTTTTAACAAATGGGGGCTATTGAAGATATTTCAAGATCTACAAAACCAGAAATTTAGCCTAGATGTGGCTTGGAAGGCTTCTCCGCTACCGGCAGCTCGGCTTTTTTCCAAGCGCTAAAACCCCCTTCTAAGTGACAAATACTGGGCAATCCCATTTTTTGCAGGGTTTCTGTCGCTAGGGCCGAGCGCCAAGCAGAAGCGCAATACAGCACCATACGCTTACCTTCCCCAAAAACGGGCTTGTAATAAGGACTATCTGGGTCGACCCAAAACTCCAACATGCCGCGAGGAGCATGAATTGCATTGGGAATCATGCCGTCACGCTCCAACTCCCTCACATCCCGAATATCCACAAAAATCGTGTTTTCATCATCTAGAAGTTTTTGTGCCTGCTCTAGTGGAAGAGTCTCAATTTGCGCCATCGCATTTGCAATTAACTCTTGATAACCTAATTTCAATTTCATCAAACTCTCCATAATTATCAGCACTTTTATTAACTTGATCTTAAAGATATTTTCATCAGCTCGTACTGATAATATGTCTGGATGAACTTTACCCCGACAGAACTTGGCGCAAGCATTATTTTTGCAATCGCAGTAGTACATACTTTTTGCACCTCGTATTTTGAAACTCTCGCTAAAAAGTCTACAAAACATGCTGGTTTATGGCACCTCCTCGGTGAGGTAGAAATCGTCTTTGGATTTTGGGCGGCTATCCTCATCATTTTTATGTGGCTTGCAAATGATCTAGCTACAGCAAAGGAATATGCTAATAAACGCAATTTCACAGAGCCCCTATTTGTCTTTGCCATCATGGTTGTTGCCGGCAGTAAACCCATTCTTGATTTTGCAACACAGCTTCAATACAAGCTCGGAAAGATCATTCAACTACTCTTGCGTACTAAGCAAGCCCCTACGCTGTATTTCTTGACCCTCAGCATCACGCCCTTGTTGGGCTCGCTGATTACCGAGCCTGCAGCAATGACCTTGGCAGCATTCCTATTGCGAGATCTCGTTTATCGCCATAAATGCTCGACACCACTACTGTTTGGCACCTTGGGGGTACTGTTTGTCAATATTTCGATTGGTGGCACATTAACTAATTTTGCAGCGCCACCAGTACTGATGGTGGCATCAACTTGGGGTTGGGATACTCCATTCATGTTTGCCAATTTTGGTCTTGAAGCAACAATTGCAATCTTTATCAATGCAACAGTCATCACGTTGATTTTTCATAAGCAATTAATTGAGCCTGCGAATCAGTCCAGTCATGTACCTATTCCATTTACCACTACAGTAATTCATCTACTCTTTTTATTGGGCATTGTGGGCTTTGCGCACGATCCAGTCATCTTCATATGGCTGCTCCTCTTTTTCATTGGGTACACCACTGCTTATCCAAAACATCAGAGCCCACTGATTTTGCGTGAGGCCTTGCTAGTAGGATTCTTCTTGGGTGGATTAGTGGTCTTGGGGGCGCTACAAGGATGGTGGTTACAACCCATTCTGGAAACTATGAGCCCAACAGCAGTGTTCTATGGCAGCTTGGCATTAACAGCCATTACCGATAATGCGGCTCTCACGTATTTAGGCTCATTGGTAGAGGGCACTTCACCAGAATTCAAGTTAGCCTTAGTTGGCGGTGCAGTGGCAGGCGGCGGCTTAACTGTCATTGCTAATGCTCCCAACCCTGCCGGATTGGCTATTTTGCGCAGTTACTTTCCTAACGCAGCGGTTTCGGCAGGCTTACTATTTGTAGCCGCAGTTCCACCTACCATTGTTGCGATTCTAGCCCTCCGTCTACTGTAGCCAACTTATCCCGTAAAATCTGAGCTTCGCCCCCAGCTATAAATCTGAGAACGGCATATGAAAAAGCTCTATATCAAAACCTTCGGCTGTCAAATGAACGAGTACGACTCGGGCAAGATGGCCGACCTCTTACATGCCGATCAGGGCATGGTCATGACCGACACCCCTGAGGATGCAGATATTGTGTTGTTAAACACCTGCTCCATTCGTGAAAAAGCAGAGGACAAAGTATTTTCAGACTTAGGACGTCTGCGTGAGCTCAAAAAAACTAAACCCAACTTACTCATTGGTGTTGGCGGCTGTGTTGCCAGCCAAGAAGGCCAGCAAATTATTAGTAGGGCACCTTATGTGGATGTAGTCTTTGGGCCGCAAACATTGCATCGCCTACCGAGCCTCATTGCACAGCGTCGTGAAACTGGTAGATCTCAGGTAGATATCTCTTTTCCTGAAATCGAAAAGTTTGATCATCTACCAGCCTCACGCCAAACTCGCGGCTCTGCTTACGTTTCCATCATGGAGGGTTGCTCAAAGTATTGCAGCTACTGCGTAGTTCCCTATACTCGCGGCGAAGAAGTATCACGCCCTTTTGATGATGTACTGACTGAAGTCGCTGGTCTTGCGGCTCAAGGCGTAAAAGAAATTGTCTTGCTTGGTCAAAACGTGAATGCCTATTTAGGTAAGATGGGCTCCAGTGAAGAGATCGCAGATTTTGCATTGCTCATTGAGTACATTGCAGAAATTCCTGGTGTTGAAAGAATTCGTTTTACCACTAGCCACCCCAAAGAATTTACTCAGCGCTTGATTGATGTCTTTGCTAAAGTTCCGAAACTCGTGAGCCATTTACATTTACCAATACAACACGCATCAGATTCAGTTCTGTCTGCCATGAAGCGCGGCTATACCGCTTTGGAATATAAAAGCATTATTCGTAAGATGCGCGCCGTGAGACCCGACCTAACTCTATCTAGCGACTTCATTGTAGGTTTTCCTGGAGAAACCGATGAGGACTTTGCCAAACTACTCAAGATGGTTAAAGAGCTCAATTTTGATAATAGCTTTTGCTTTATTTTCAGTGCACGCCCTGGAACACCTGCAGCCAATTTAAGCGATGACACCCCGTATGAAGTCAAACTACAGCGCCTGCAAACATTACTCGCACTAGTTGAGTCGCAAGCAAATCAAATCAGCAAAAACATGCTGGGTAACACTGAGCGGATACTTGTTGAAGGTCTTGCGAAGGATGGCGTCAATCTACAAGGTCGCGCTGCCAATAATCGGGTCATTCACTTTACTGCGCCAGATACAGATATCGAATTACTCATTGGTCAGATGGTAGACATCCGCATCACTGAAGTACTCAATTACACCCTCCGAGGTGATCTCATCAGCGAGCTTACTCCTTCACCCACCCATTAAGATGACAGCTAAGCAATTACCCCTTTCTAAAATAGAAATTGACATTCAATTTGCCAGCGCTGCAATTAAAGATAAAGTTTGCACAATAACTTCTCTGGTAGCAATCAAAAAATGGGTGAAAGCATCTACTCAATTAAGCGGCTTGATCACTGTGCGATTTGTCAATGCAGCTGAGGGTAAAAAATTAAACTCTGCTTTTCGCAACAAAGATAAGGCAACTAACGTACTCACTTTTTCATACGAGCTCAATAAAAAATCTGTATTTGCCGATGTCATTTTGTGCCTGCCTGTAGTTCAAAAAGAGGCATCAATGCAAGGTAAAGCTGTTAAATCCCACCTAGCCCATCTGATTATTCATGGCTGTTTACATGCACAGGGCCTCGATCATGAAAATGATGAAGTAGCAAAAAAAATGGAAAGTCGTGAAATCCGCCTTCTGAAATCCCTAGGCTTTACCAATCCGTACACACCCATTTAAAGAATCTTTGTTGCGCCTTCATTGAATTTACTTATTTCTACGCTATTCTTAATATATGCCCGACCCCAATAAATCCCTTTTAGAACGCTTGGCTGAATTTTTAACGCCACAACCAACCAACCCGGCAGAACGCCGCCAAGAGCTGATTGATACACTCAGAGAGGCTCAGACTGAAGGCTTAATCGATGCGGATGCTCTCTCCATGATTGAGGGTGTATTTCAGGTGGGTCAATTATGTGCCCGCGATATTTTGATACCTAGAGCGCAGATTGACTGGATTGATATCAGCCAACCTTTGTCAGAAATTATCAAGAGCGTCATTACCGCAGCTCACTCACGTTTTCCGGTATTTGAAGGTACTCGAGATAATGTGATTGGCACCTTGCTAGCAAAAGATTTATTGCGACACTCAAATGAAAAAGATTTTCAGGTGCGCGATTGGCTCCGCCCAGCAGTATTTATTCCTGAATCTAAGCGATTGAGCGTTTTACTGCGCGACTTCAAAGATAACCGTAATCACTTAGCCATTGTGGTTGATGAATATAGCGGTGTTGCTGGAGTGATTACGATTGAAGATGTGCTGGAGCAAATTGTGGGTGACATTGAAGATGAGCATGACGTTGATGAAGAAGCGGATAACCTCATTTCTTTAGATAATGGCGACACTCGTGTTAAGGGCATTACTGAGCTCGAGCAATTTAACGAGGCACTCGGCACTAAACTTTATGCTGAGGATATCGAAACGGTTGCTGGCCTAGTAATTCAACATCTTGGCCGAGTACCCAAGATAGGCGAATTAATTAAGATCGATGAAATTGAATTTGAAATTCAAAGAGCGGATCCAAGGCAGATTCATATTTTACTTGCGCGAAAAATTTCAACAAAAACCTCTTAATCATTATTTAATTACTTTATTACTTTGATTGATCAGCAATCGGCAAGATCTAGTCAGGGCTACAAACTAGCCCTACTATTTTTCTTTGGCGCACTACTAGCTGGTGCAGCAGAGCTTCCATTGGGCGGCTGGATACAAATTCCCATCTTAAGTTTGATTTGGTGGTGCATGAGTCTGTTGGAAGCCCCCTCTTTTAAAAATCAATTTATTTCTGGAATGGTATTTGGCCTAGGCTACTTTATCTTAGGCTTATGGTGGATCTTCATCAGCCTGCATGATGTTGGCGGAATGAATGTGGTTCTCTCTTGCGTTGCAGTCTTTTTATTGGCTGGCTTACTCGCGCTCTTTTTTGCTTGCGCCACACTTGTAATCCATTTTTCAAAAAATCGATTGTTTACCGGCCTGCTTTTAGCGGCTAGTTGGGTAGCAATGGAATATCTTAGGGGAATACTTTTTACTGGATTCCCGTGGATGGGCCTAGGTGAGACGCAGGTCTACGGTCCATTTGCGCCAGTTGCCCCTTATCTTGGTGGACTAGGATGTACGTTTTTTGTAGTGTTAGCCTCTTGGCAACTTCTCTCCTTTAAAGCGCACTTCAAAAATGCCTTTATCTCTTTAGTGCTTCTCATTGGACTAAGCCAACTCCTCGGCCTTTGGTCCTTTACAAAGCCAAGTGGCGAGCCTCTTACCATCGAGCTCATTCAAGGAAATTTTCCTCAGAGCATGGTGTTTAAACCAGAGGGTGTGCTGCAACAAATTGCGTTTTATAACACTGAGATGCTCAATTCAAAAGCGGACTTAGTGGTGTCTCCAGAGACTGCTCTTCCATGGCCTGAAATCAACTTACCAACAAACACACTTGAAAACTTACAAAGCTTTGCAACCCAGAATCAGCGTTTTCTGTTGTTCGGCATTCTAGGTCGTCACCTCAACCCGGCTGACGGAAGGGAGTTCTCTAATAGAGCAATCGGCCTCAGTCCAAGCAACCCGCCCTATCGTTACGACAAGTCTCACCTGGTTCCCTTTGGAGAATTTATTCCTCCTGGATTTCGTTGGTTTGTAAATGCCTTTGGTGTTCCCTTGAGTGATTTTTCTCGAGGACCCCAAAACCAACCCTTCTTCTTAATTAATAGAGAGGGACAAAAGCCAATCTTCGCTGCCATCACTATTTGTTATGAGGATGTCTTCGGCGATGAATTGGCTAGCCGTTTACGCGATAGCAAAGAACCCGCTAACCTTCTCATCAATATGACAAACCTCGCCTGGTTCGGGAACTCTCAAGCATCAGCACAACAATTACGGCTTTCGCAATTACGCTCACTAGAAACTGGTCTTCCTGCACTTCGCGCTACCAACACGGGGATTACATCCGCAGTGGGCTCAGACGGGAAAATTTTGGCAGAACTCCCACAATTCACTCAGGGCGTACTGAAGACTACTATCCAAGCCTACACAGGCACCACTCCCTATGTGTTCTGGGGAAATGTCCCCATTTTGAGCCTATCTTGCCTACTCCTGGCCCTAGGGTTTATTCGCCAAAGACGCATTTAATTGGTATTTCGCGGTGCACCAGCTTAGCCATGTAAAATCAACGGCTTAGCCAGGTTAACCATGCTTACTTTTCAGCAAATCATTCTCAAACTCCAAGATTACTGGGACCAACAAGGTTGTGCCCTATTGCAGCCTATCGACCTTGAGGTCGGTGCCGGTACATCTCATACAGCCACTTTCTTAAGAGCCATTGGCCCTGAGCCATGGAAAGCAGCCTACGTCCAACCCTCACGTAGACCCAAAGATGGTCGCTACGGAGAAAATCCGAATCGCCTGCAGCACTACTACCAGTACCAAGTAGTACTTAAGCCCGCCCCAGAAAATATTCTAGAACTCTATCTCGGCTCGCTTACTGCACTAGGTCTTGACCTTCAAAAGAACGATGTGCGCTTTGTTGAGGACGACTGGGAAAACCCAACCTTGGGTGCCTGGGGCCTAGGCTGGGAAGTTTGGCTCAACGGCATGGAAGTGACTCAATTTACTTATTTCCAGCAAGTGGGTGGCATTGACTGCAAACCCGTTTTGGGCGAGATCACTTACGGTATCGAGCGCTTAGCAATGTATATCCAAAACTGCTCTAACGTATACGACCTTGTTTGGGCAGATGGCATCTCTTATGGTGATGTGTATCACCAAAATGAAGTAGAGCAATCTTGTTACAACTTTGAACACTCCAATACCGATCTATTGTTTGCAAACTTCACTAACTACGAAAGTGAAGCTAAGCGTTTGATGGAGGTGCCATTAGCTTTACCCGCTTATGAAATGGTACTCAAGGCTGGACATACCTTCAACCTACTAGATGCTCGAGGCGCTATCTCGGTTACAGAGCGCGCGGCTTATATTGGACGTATTCGCAATCTGTCTCGCGCAGTAGCGCAGGCTTACTTTGATTCTCGCGAAAAGTTGGGATTCCCGATGTGTCAACGCCAATCCAAAGCTTCAGCAGCGTAACTTGATTATGAGCACACCGAATTCTCTCTCTCAATCAAATACTCTTTTGATTGAAGTATTTACAGAAGAGCTTCCACCAAAAACATTGCGTCGCTTAGGTGATGCTTTTAGTGAAGGCATTTATTCCGCCCTGAGAGCTGCTGGCCTCTTGAGCGAAAATTCAGTTGCTACTGGCTACGCCACACCTCGCCGCCTGGCGGTTCAAGTGAGCTATGTCTTGAGCCAGGCTCCAGACTTTCCAGTGCGTGAGAAATTACTTCCGACCAGTATTGCATTTGATACAGATGGAAAGCCCACCGCACCATTACAGAAGAAATTAGCTTCTTTGGGTTACGCTGATATCGAACTCGCCACTTTAGAAAAAGCGGGCGAAGGGAAAGCTGAAGCACTCTATCTCAATGTCATCGCTAAAGGGGCAGCATTAGAGCAAACCACACAGCAGGCACTTGAGCAAACGCTCAGCAAACTGCCCATTGCCAAAATGATGCACTATCAAGTGATGCAGAAAAATGGTGAATTAGCAGACGTAGAGTTTGCACGCCCCGCACACCGCATCATTGCTTTGCATGGCAAACAGGTACTTCATATCAGTGCCCTGGGTATTGATGCAGCCAATCAAACAGAAGGTCATCGCTTTTTAGCCCCAGGCGTCATTACTATTGCCTCCGCCGATCAGTATGAATCCGATCTCACCTCTAAAGCAAAAGTGTTACCCAGCTTTAATAAGCGACGTCAATTGATTGAATCTGCTTTATTAAAGGCTGCTGGTACTGATTTAGTGCTGATGCCAGATAGCCTGCTAGATGAAGTAACGGCTTTGGTTGAGTGGCCAGCAATCTATGAATGTCATTTTGATCAAGAATTCTTAGAAGTTCCACAAGAATGCTTGATCTTGACAATGCAGACCAATCAAAAATACTTTGCCTTAACTGATCAGCAAGGTAAGTTACGAAATCGTTTCTTGATTGTTTCTAATATTGAGACCAATCAAGCAGAAGCCATTATTTCTGGCAATGAGCGCGTAGTACGTCCACGCCTCTCGGATGCACGCTTCTTTTTTCAGCAAGATCAAAAGCGTCCACTGGCATCTCGCGTAGTAGATCTTGGCAAAGTGGTTTATCACAACCAACTCGGCAACCAATTAGATCGAACCAAGCGTGTTCAAGGCATCGCTGTAGGTATTGCAAAAGCTTTATCTGCTGATGAGGCTTTAGCCAATCGTGCTGCTGAAATTGCTAAAACTGACTTGCTGACCGATATGGTTGGTGAGTTCCCAGAGCTCCAAGGGATTATGGGTCGCTACTACGCTACGCATGATGGTGAAAATGCCGAAGTAGCCTCCGCTTGCAGCGAACATTACATGCCCCGCTTTGCTGGTGATGTACTACCCCAAACACAAACCGGAACTACCTTAGCGATTGCCGACAAGCTAGAGACTCTCATTGGTATCTGGGGTGTTGGCCTTGCACCTACCGGCGACAAAGACCCCTATGCACTGCGTCGTCATGCTCTCGGAATCTGCCGACTCTTGCTAGAGAAGAATCTCAGCCTGAGCCTGCCCGACTTAATTGAGCTGGCACGCAAACAATTTCCGCAGAAAGACGTTCAAGAAAAAGCAAAGACTGAAGATATTTACGCCTTTATTATTGATCGTCTACGTGCTTACTTGCGCGATCAAGCCGTTGCTGGAAAACCATTCACTACGGAAGAGATTGATGCCGTATTAAGCCAGTCACCCGCGCAATTGAATGATTTAATTGATCGCTTAACTGCCTTGCGTGAATTTAATGCCTTAGCAGAAGCGACACAGTTAGCCGCTGCCAATAAGCGCATTAGTAATATTCTGAAAAAGAATGCCACTGCCATTCCAATAACTTGCTCAAGCAAACTCCTACAAGTTCCTGCTGAAATCGCTCTATACGAAGCGCTTGAGAAACTCACTCCAACACTGAACGCTGCTTATGAGCAACGTCGGTTTGTAGATCTATTAAAGGCATTGGTAGCTTTAAGCGCCCCAATTGATCAGTTCTTTGCTGATGTCATGGTGATGGATCCCAATCCAGAGCTGCGCGATAACCGCCTAGCACTTCTGCAACAACTTCACCAGAAAATGAATCTCATTGCCGATCTCGGCAAATTAGCATGAGCACCGGCTCTTCTAAACTGATCATTCTTGATCGCGATGGTGTGATCAATGAAGATAGAGACGATTATGTGAAGTCGAGTGATGAATGGGTTCCGCTACCAGGCAGTCTTGAGGCTATTGCATTACTCAATCAAGCGGGCTATCAAATCGCTGTTGCAACTAATCAGTCTGGTTTAGCACGGGGTTATTTCAATATCAATGATTTGCATGCAATGCATAGCAAGATGGATAAATTACTGAAACCCTTGGGTGGCCAGATCGACAGTATTTTCTTTTGCCCACACACAGATGCTCAGGCATGCGATTGCCGCAAGCCTTTGCCGGGGATGATGAAAGAGATAGCGTTGCGTTATAAAAAAAATCAAAGTGCAACTCCTCTATTGGGGGTACCAATTGTTGGCGATTCACTACGTGACCTTCAGGCAGGCCTTGCCTTAGGTGCTAGTCCACATTTGGTGTTAACGGGCAAAGGCAATCAAACTTTAGAAAAAGGCAATCTCCCAGAAGGCACGCAGATTCATGCAAATTTGATGGCATTTGCAAATTCACTCCTACAAGAGAAGATTTAATACCAATATGGCCTTCATTCGCTCAGCCTTATTTACCCTCTTTTTACTGGTATTCACGCCGATCTGGTCGGTACTTTGTATTCTGATTTTTCCATTCCTGAGTCCTGAGAATCGCTATCGCTTTATTGGCTTTTGGAATAAGGTGGTGATTTGGATTTTGCAGCCGCTCTGTGGAATCCATTATGAAATTCGTGGAATGGAAAACATGATTGCAGTGTTGGATCAACCCGTTGTCGTTTTGAGTAAACATCAATCTGCCTACGAAACAATTGCCTATATCGCCCTACTTCCCAAGCAACTGTGTTTTGTTTTTAAAAGAGAATTGCTGTGGATTCCCTTCTTTGGGTGGGCTTTGGCCTTGCTGAAGATGATTCATATCAATCGCAATAGCAAAGAAACTGCTGCCCTTTCTGTTGTTAGCCAAGGGAGAAAGCGCTTAAGTGAAGGTAAATGGATTTTATTATTTCCGGAAGGTACTAGAACACCTACCGGATCTCACAAGCCCTACAGTAAAGGTGGCGCAAGGCTGGCGAGCGCCACTGAAGCTTTAGTGATTCCCATCGCCCATAATGCGGGTCGTTTCTGGCCTAAAAATAGCTTTCTAAAGCAACCGGGTAAGGTCATATTCTCCATCGGCCCTGCAATTAGCTCCGCTGGAAAAACTGGCGGGCAACTTCATCAAGAAGTAGAAAAGTGGATTGAAGCTGAAATGCGAGTAATCGATCCGACCGCATATCAGTAGCCGATGACTGCTTTACCGCTATGGGGTTAAGACCTTAGCCCACTCAATATAGCGCTCCACCGGAATATCCTGAGCACGCGCTTTTAATTCAGATTCAGATAAAGACAATCGATCGGCAAAGGCTGATAAGTTTGTGCGTAACATTTTTCGTCTTTGAGAAAATGCCGCTGCTACTAACTTTTCTAAAGAATGCCATTGCGCATTACTTAAACTAAAGTCTCTGCGCGGGATCATTCTCACTACAGCTGAATTCACTTTGGGCTGGGGTTCAAATGCCTCCGGCGGCACCTCTAGTACCTGCTCCATGTCATAGCGAGCCTGGAGCATGACTGATAGGCGGCTGAATTCAGAACCGCCAGCCTTGGACACCATGCGCTCCACCACTTCTGCTTGGAGCATAAATACTTGCTCATCAATGCATTGAGCAGCTGAAACTAGATGAAAAAGTAATGGGGAAGAGATGTTGTAAGGCAAGTTACCAACTACCTTACATAAACCACTATTAGCTGGACGTGTTTTTGCCCACTCCAAAAAATCAAACTTGAGTGCATCTCCCTCAATCACATTGAGTCCCGGAAGATTTTCTTGTTTCCAATACGCCACCAAATCTCGATCAATCTCCAGCAGATCTAAATGCTCAAGATTACTTAGTAGTGGTCTTGTCAGTGCCCCGAGTCCAGGGCCAATCTCAATCACGTGCATGTTTTCACTGGGGTTGATTGCTGCAACTATGGAATAAATAACCCCTGAGTCTTGCAAAAAATTTTGACCGAATCGCTTACGGGCCTGATGGGTCATATCGCTAGGTTCTGTGCATTTTTTGCACGCATCGCTAATTGATAGGCTAATCGCAGAGCTTCCAACAAACTGCTTGGGTCTGCAAGACCTTTTCCAGCAATGTCTAGGGCAGTACCGTGATCTACCGAAGTACGAATAATCGGCAGCCCCAAGGTAATATTCACACCGCCGCCAAAACTGACAAATTTGAATGGCGCCAAACCTTGATCGTGATACATCGCTATAAAGGCATCCACACTCTCTAAGGCTTTGGCATCAAACATCGTATCCCCTGGATACGGTCCACTAACTTGAATACCTAAATCTTTTGCGACCTCGATAGCAGGAATAATGATATCCATTTCTTCGCGCCCAAGATAACCTGATTCACCCGCATGTGGATTGAGTCCCGCTATCCGAATGACAGGCTTCACAATGCCAAATTTTTTCTGCAAATCCCGATTAACGATCTGAATCGTTTCCAGAACATGCTGATGATTGAGTGCATTTGCAACTTCTTTTAAGGGAAGATGCGTTGTTACTAAGGCCACTCTGAGTTCTCGACTTTTCTGAAGCCCTAAAAATCCTGCAGGTAATGTTGCACACAACATCATGACAACATGCTCTTGAGAGCAAAGCTGAGCTAAGTATTCGGTATGTCCAGTAAATAAGGTAGTACTTGAAGTTTTGCCCTCATTAATTACACTCTTTTGTATGGGCGCAGTCACCATGGCATCAAACTGACCATCACGACATCCCTTCACTGCAGTATCTAGAATGCTGAGGACATATTGTGCGTTGGCAGGATTGAGTTGACCCGCAATCACTGGAGAAGCTAAGGCAACAGCTTCCACTTTCAAACGACTAGATAGCTCCTGAGGAATATCGGTTAATGAAAATAAGCTAGGGTCACCAAGCAAGGTAATTGCGCTTGCAGGCTGCTCTTGTAAGAAGGCTAGCGCAGCTGCAATAGAGATTTCTGGACCAACCCCTGCAGGCTCTCCAGAGCAGATAACTAGCTTAACGGGGGCCGGCTGCTGGATCATCTGCATTAATAATCTTGACCGTTGCAGTATCACGTAATTCACGCAACCAATCTTGATAGGCCTGCTCAAACTTGCGCTCACGAATGGCTGCACGAGCGAATTGACGCTGCTTCTCAATCGTTAGCTGTGCCTCACGACGTTCAAGTACCTGAATTAAATGCCAGCCGAACTCGGTTTTTACTGGATTACTAACCTCGCCAATTTGCAAACGGTTCATTGCTTGATCAAATTCAGGAACCAAATCGCCAGGACCCATCCAGCCGAGATTACCGCCATTAGCAGCAGATCCATCTTCAGAATACTTTTTGGCTAACTCTCCAAAATCAGCAGTCTTTGCGCGCACTTGGTCACGATAACCAGCAAGGCGTCTCTCGGCATCTTGGTCGGTCAAACCCGCACGACTTCGCAATAAGATATGGCGAGAGGAAGTCTGCGTAACCATAATGTTCTGCGGCACAGTTGGGCTAATCTCCTGTGGAGCAGCTTGCTGCGGCTCAGGAGCTACTGCCAGCGCCCGTCGATCTAAAACCTTCAGGACATGAAAACCAGCTGGACTCTTCACAACTGCGTTAGCAAGCTGTCCACTACCAGTATTTCTGACGGCTTCATAAAACAACTGCGGTAAACGATCTGGAGTTCGATATCCTAAATCCTGAAATTTAATCTTGGGGTTTTCCTTTGCGGCGATCGCACCCAATTGCAAGAAATCAACATCACCACGGGCCTCACGTAACAACGATTCTGCTTTTTTCTTTGCCTCGGCCTGAGTGCCAGCTCCCGCATTGGCATCCACTGGGATAAAAATTTGCGCCACATCAATCTCCTCTGGCCCACCTTTTACTGCAGGAGTAGATCGGATTGCTCCTGCACCAGCAACTTCACGGTTACGATCGCTGATGAAGTTATCAACCTCAGCATCTGAAATCTTAATCTTCCCCTCTATCTCGCGCTCACGATACCGGCTAATCACCACATCATCACGTAACATTTGGCGATAGCGTTCGTAGGTGCTACCAGTAGCAGCAATCTTTACTTTAAGCTCCGAAACGCTTAATTTATTCTTGGCAGCAATATCGCCAATAATCTTATCAAGTTCTTTATTAGTAACTACAACACCTTCTTGCTCAGCATTTTGTAGCTGAATCTTTTCAATAATGAGGCGATCTAATATTGTTTTACGTAAGGAGGCAGGGTCGGGTAATTTAGTTTCTTGCTTTTGTAATGCTGCAATCCGATCGTCTATCTCTTTGCGGGTCACGTAGCCCGTGTTGACAACTGCTGCCACCCCATCAATATTACGAATTTTGCTCTCTGCAGTGGTCTTAGAGCTATCTTGCGCAAATACGAACTGGGATAGCAGGGTTGATCCACTCAAAAGCAGGGCTGCAAAAGCTTGATTAAATCGATTCCTACACATCATTGATAGTTCTCATAAATTGAGGGTGGTATAGGCTTAGAAGTCGGCATATATCCGGGAACATTAAACTTCATGATATCAACTGGATTACTACCAGCGCTACCAAAGCCCCTAAATTCTATTTGGAATAAAACCTGGGTAGTAGTTATTTGTGAGGTGTTAAGTACTTGTGAGTAGGCTCCCCGCAAAGTCCAGCAGTCGCGCATCCACTCCAAAGCCACCAGCGTATTGAGTGTTTTAGTCGTTAAGGCGTCATAACCCCAGCGACCCAAGACTGAAACCTCACGAGTGAGGGGCCATTGGCCCGAGATGTTGTATTGGTCGGTAGTGGTCTGTGCCAAGGTGCCTGCTGTATTGTTTTGTACTGAGGCCTGTGTTGGGGGGCTCCAGACGTTTCGGTATCCAAAATTCAAGCTTCTGCCCGGTGTAGGGCGCCAACTTCCACCTATCGTCGTTTGAACCAAGCGATTTAACTGTGTGTTGTATTGCCCAAACATATCCGTACTAAAGTTACCCAGCAGGCGAATTGAGGCGGAGCCCAAGGTGTCTGAGTAGGTTGTGGGGTTTGCAATCGTACCGTTTAGCCCCACTTTTTGCCCTGTAAATGCCTGTCTTTGGGCCAGAGTAACGTTAGCCCGTTCCGCACCGGTACTTGCCTCAATCATGCGGCTAGTGATACCGCCTGTGAGTTTATTACTATCTGCAATACGGTCATTACCAATAAATGTGTTTTCACTAAAAATTTGGGTTACGCCAAAACCAGCATCTGCTGTATCAAATAATGGAGTTTGAGCTTGACTCTGAAATGGAGTGTAAACATAAAAAGCTCTTGGTTCCATTGTGAGCAACATATCGCGCCCAAAGAAACCTTTCAGTTCAGCAGCATCTCTCTCAAAGGCTAAACCTGAGTCTAAACTTAATGTGGGAATCGTAAAACCTTGGACAGCCGGTGCGTTGACTGGGTTATAGGGCGTCGCGTTATAAGTATTCGACTGAAAGCTGACCTTTGGGGTGATGTAATAGCCCGGAGTAATTTGAGGCAGTGCTAAGGCACCCTTGATTACTGTTCGGTCAGCCTGGCTAAATGCACCAGGAGCAGTTACCTGTAAGTTGCCACCGATGTTGTAAGCAAAGCGTGTGAAGTCCGTTGAAAAAGTGGTGGCGGGCCCAGATGGCAAGGCAATGTATTTCCCACTAGCGTCTGCAACTGCTGGACTCAGGCGATTGTTGTAGGCTGCTGTGATATTTGGCAAGATGTTGTAAGGTGACTGCACAGTAACAGTAGGATCAGGCTGCAAGGTCTGAAATGTCATCGCTCTTGCCCCAACAGTCCAGTTACTCAAGCTTCCCGTCAAGTTCTTGGTGGTACCAACCTCTTGACGAAATTGGTTTGTCACTGCCCCAGCGATTGTTTGCGAGAAGTCTGTAGGGTATAAGTTATCTGAAACCCGCGCCATATTGGCATAACCTGTCCACGCACCAGCAATCGGGATCCCACCCATACCCAATAAGTCACCACTAAAATTTTGTCTCTGCTGCCAGTCATAGCGCCAACGATCAGTGCCAGTCTTGCGGTCGTAGGGAAGATAGTCTCCTCCCAAGGAACCCGCATATTGCTTATCTATAAATTGATACTTAGCTCCTAGCTGGACTCCACGTTGACCCATGACACGAGGTAACAAAAGCAAGTCACGATTAGGCGCAATATTGACGTAGTAAGGCTGCGTCACATCGATACCATTATTGGAGTTATATCCCGCTACTGGCGCCAGAATTCCGGAGCGTCGCTGATTTGATGTTGGCGCAGTGAAGTAAGGCACATAGGCGATAGGTACATCAAAGAATCGCATCACACCGTTTGTGCCCACCATTTCTTTTTGCTCGTTATCAATCTCCAGCGTACTGGCCGTGAAGTACCAATCTAAATTTTCTGGAGTGCAGGTTGTATAAGTCGCTTTGTCAAATACAAATACATCAGCAGTTTCGATGGTTAATTTTTTTGCTTTACCGCTAGCACGGTTATCACGAAGTTCGTAATTTGGGGTTTCCATTTCGCCTTCACGTGCATCCACTCTAAAACGCGCTTTCGGTCCTTTGAATGAGGCGTTACCTTTTGTGAATTCTGTGTTGCCAGATAAATTCGCTATATCAGAATCAGGATCATATTTAATTTCGTCTGCTTTAATGACTGCACCATTGCGACGAATTTGTGCGCGACCCTTTAAACGCATTTCGCGATCTACTACTCCATCAATTGAGTCGCTAGAGGTAAACGTTAAAGCCTGACTATCATCGATAGGCTTTCCAACCCGCAATTGGTCATCCAGCTTCAGGACCGTAACATCACCTCGGTCAGGGATTAAAACAGTGTTGGCAGATCTACCCAAAGACTGTCCAGATGGAGTTAATGGCGCAGGTGCTTGAGCCATGCTTAGGGTCGCAAATTGCGACAATGCAACCCCCGTCGTTACGCGCAGGGCAATGGCTAAAAAAAGAGAGGCGCAAAGGCCGGCGCGACGGCGATAATGACTCATGGATCCTGACCCGCCTTATTATACGAATCGACCATGACTGACTCTCGCTTAGACACCCTCTGTAGCTGGCTAAAAGGCCTTGAACCTAGCTGGCAATTAGATCTCTCGACTTTAGCCCCCGCTTCTGCAGATGCCAGTTTTCGAAGGTATTTTCGGATTAGGTCCAAAAACCCAGATTTTCCAACTTTAATCGTGATGGATGCCCCGCCAGAACATGAGCCTCTGGAGGCCTTTTTAAAGGTCGATATCTTGCTGGAAAATGCGGGTTTAAATGTTCCGAAAATCCTAGAAAAAAATCTAGCTGAAGGTTTTCTTTTACTCAACGATCTTGGCACTAAAACTTACCTTGCAGAGCTCAATTCTGAGAGCGCAAATCCGCTTTATAAAGATGCAACCCATGCCTTAGTACAAATGCAACTGGCCAGCAAACCAGATGTATTGCCGAACTATGATGAAGCTCTCTTGCAGCGTGAGTTAGATTTATTTCCTGAGTGGTATCTCAAGAAGCATCTACAGATCGACTTAACAGATTTACAGAGCTCACAAATAAAACAGGCGTTTGAACTCATCGTTCAAAATAATCTTGCGCAGGCAAAAGTCTATGTCCATCGTGATTACCATTCACGTAATTTGATGGTGACTGAAAAAAATAATCCGGGAGTGATTGATTTCCAAGATGCGGTTTATGGTCCCATCACATACGATGCCGCTTCACTTTGGCGTGATGCCTACATTGCATGGCCTGAAGAACGTGTGATTGATTGGGTCATTCAATTTTGGGAAGAGGGGCGTCAAGTTGGCTTACCTATGCCAACTGATTTTGGTCAGTTCTATCGTGACTTTGAGTGGATGGGTTTACAGCGTCACCTTAAGGTCTTGGGTATTTTTGCAAGGCTGTTTCATCGCGATGGTAAAAATAGCTACCTCAAGGATATTCCCTTAGTACTCGAGTATGCAATTGCTACTGCCCATCGTTATATCGAATTAAAGCCCTTGGCACGCATTCTAGAATCGACGCGACCAACTAAGGAATAGGCATCCGTTCATGATGAATCAGAGTAGTCCCATTCCGTGTTTATTACTTGCCGCAGGTCGCGGTGAACGCATGCGTCCTTTAACGGATGCACTACCCAAACCACTCCTCACCATCAACAATAAATCCTTGCTTGCTTGGCATTTGGAGGCGTTGAGTGCAGCGGGTATTAAGGATGTGGTAATTAATCATGCCTGGCTTGGTAACAAGATTGAGGATGCCCTGGGAAATGGTAGCCAATTTGATCTCAGCATCACCTACTCCCCAGAAGCCAACGCTTTAGAAACGGCGGGGGGAATTCGTAAAGCGCTTCCTCTACTAAACCCTGAGGATTATTTTCTGGTCATCAATGGCGATGTTTTTAGTCCAAACCTACCGATAAAGCAGCTTTTGGACCAAGTACCTGACTTTCGTAGCATGCCAAGCAAGCCTTTGGCCTATCTGTTGATGGTTCCAAATCCAGCTCAACACCCTGAGGGTGACTTTTATCTCACAGACTCACAGGTGACTGAAAAATCCTTAAATGGCGCGGAAAAGCTCACCTTTTCCGGTATTGGGCTCTACCATCGAGACCTTTTTAAGGGTCTGGAGTTAGATGTGCCTACTAAGCTAGCCCCCATCTTGAGGGAGGCCATGGCTAAAAATAGGGTATCCGGTGAAAAATATACGGGACCGTGGCACGATGTAGGTACACCCCAACGATTACAAGAACTTAATGCGGCGAATGAATAAATCCACTATCTACCAACAACGCCGGATGGCATTGGCAAAGCTCATCTGCGCCAAAACCGCCGGTGGTATTGCCATTATCACCACAGCCCCTGAGACGGCGCGTAACCGAGATAGTGAATTTCCTTATCGTCATGACAGTGATTTTTTCTACCTCACGGGTTTTGAAGAGCCGGGGGCAACACTCGTACTCAAGATTGCTGGATCAGCATCACATGCTCAACTGGAATCACATCTCTTTTGCAGACCCAAAGATACAGAACGTGAAATTTGGGATGGCATTCGTTTAGGACCAGAGGCGGCACCTACGATATTGGGCGTGGAATATGCTCATAGTCGTGATGAGCTCGATAGCAAGCTGAGTAATTTATTAGCAGATCAAGATGCTGTCTATATCCGCCTTTCGGAGAGCGCAGAAACGGATCGTCGCCTGCGTCATTGGATGCAGAAAGTCCGAAGTCAAGCTCGTGCTGGCGTAAATCCACCATCAGAGTTTCATGATGTTGAAAGCCTCATTCATGAAATGCGCCTCTTTAAAGATGCCCATGAGATTGACATTATGCGTCGTGCAGCCGCGATTTCTGCGCGCGCTCACATTCGTGCCATGCAGGCCTGCAAACCTGGTGTGCGTGAATACCATCTTGAGGCAGAGCTACTTCATGAGTTCCGCCATAGCGGGGCACAAAGCGTTGCGTACAACAGCATTGTTGCGGGTGGTGCTAACTCCTGCATTCTGCATTACCGCGCTGGCAATACTGAGCTACTTAGTGGAGATCTGTGCCTGATAGATGCAGGCTGCGAGCTCGATAGTTACGCTTCTGATATCACACGCACCTTCCCAGTAAATGGAAAGTTCACAGGTCCACAGCGTGCTCTGTATGACATCACCCTAGCTTCTCAGGAAGCTGCAGTTGCGGTGACTAAACCAGGCAATACTTTCATGCAGCCACACCAGGCGGCACTGCAAGTTCTCACTCAGGGCTTACTCGACGAGAAGCTTCTCAAATTATCTGAATTGGGTTCTCTGGAGAACGCGATTGAAACTAGCGCCTATCGTCGCTTTTATATGCACCGCACCTCACATTGGTTAGGTATGGATGTACACGATGTTGGCTCCTATCGCGAACCGCTGGGCACAACAACAGACTCCCCAGAAAAACCTTGGCGCCTTCTCAAGCCTGGCATGGCTCTAACAATCGAACCAGGTTTATATATTCGCCCTGCAGAGGATGTAGATGAGCGCTTTTGGAATATTGGTATTCGCATTGAAGATGATGCTGTAGTTAACGACTCTGGATGTGAGTTGATTTCTCGTGGCGTGCCAGTAAAGGCTGATGAAATCGAAGCACTCATGAAAAATAATTAAATCGCTATTAATTCACAATAAATTACCAAGCATGACAGCAGAAAACTTCGATATCGTGATTCAGGGTGGTGGGCCAGTTGGCTTGGCCTGTACAGCATGGTGTCTACAAAAATTTCCAGAGGCAAAGATTGCATTAATGGATCGCAATCCTGTGGACGATGCTGATTTAGCTACTGCTGATAGTAGAGGGGTCGCCTTATCGCACGGCAGTAAGCTATTACTCGACACCATTGACGCATGGCCAAGAGATTGCGCCGATATTCATCAGGTGCATGTCTCGCAAAAGGGTCGCTTTGGTCGCGCCCTCATGACTCGAGAAGAGCTCAAGCAAGATGCCTTAGGTCACATCATCCGCTATCGTGATATTTACCTCACGTTGCGCAAAGCCTTGAGAGCGATTCAAAAAAACAGTCCTCATTTTGTTTGGCGACATATTGACTCCCAGAGTGATGCTTTAGATATACAAGCTCTCTGCGTTGTTCATGCGGAAGGTGGCTTATTTAAAACCCAAGACTGGGTCGAGTCTGGTCGAGACTATGAGCAATCCGCTTTAGTTGGTTTAGTAGAGGTTGAGAATGCGGTACCCCATCAAGCGTGGGAACGCTTTACTACTGAAGGGCCTTTAGCCGTTTTACCAAGTCACTATGGTCCCAATATTCTGAATCTGATTTGGTGCGGAACTCCCAGTTCATCACATGCACGTCTCGCCTTAAGTGATGCTGATTTTCTGAAAGGCTTGCAAGCTGAATTTGGTTCTCGTATTGGACAATTTCTTAAAATTCAAGATCGCCGCCTATACGAGCTAGGACTCAATTACCGCAAAGAGATTACTCAGGGCAATGAAGTTTGGATTGGCAACGCTGCTCAAACTTTACATCCCGTTGGAGGACAAGGCCTGAACCTCGGACTGCGAGATGCCTATCTCTTGGCAGAAAAACTCAGTGCTCTCTTCTCCAAGCCTGAAGATCAAAAAACGCTGGTGTCCATTGAAGCAACTCTCAAGGACTATGCTGACAGTCGCAAGTTAGATCGATCTGCAACCATTGGTCTAACCGACTTCATGGCCAGAATCTTCACCTCCAATCTACTTCCGGTCGTGATTGGCCGTGGATTGGCTCTATCAGCCCTTCAATGGCTTCCTCCAGCAAAAACAGCCTTAGCCCGCCAGATGATGTTTGGTAGGCGCTAAGGGGCTTTAATCCCCCCCCCCGAATTCAATTTTTTTAATTTCCGAAAATCACGGCATTTATAGGATTTTTCTGCCTAAAATATAGGCAAATTTAGACTAAGTTGTGATACAGTTTCACCCTTTCCCCAGCACTAAAAGCCCGCCAGAACTTAGCCAGAAACACATGAAGATTGGACCGCACCTTCTCGCAAATAGATTATTTGTTGCTCCAATGGCTGGGGTTACTGATCGCCCCTTTCGCCAGCTTTGCAAAAAGCTCGGTGCTGGCTATGCGGTATCTGAGATGGTCGCCTCAAATGCTTTGTTATGGAAGAGTGAAAAAACTCAGCGTCGCACCAATCACCAGGGTGAATTTAAGCCCATTGCCGTGCAGATTGCTGGCGCCGACCCCAAGATGATGGCTGCAGCTGCCAAACTCAACGTCGACCACGGTGCCCAGATTATTGACATCAATATGGGTTGCCCAGCCAAGAAGGTCTGCAATGTTGCGGCCGGCTCTGCACTGCTAAGAGACGAGCCCTTGGTGCAGCAAATCTTAGAGGCTGTAGTACAGGCTGTGGGGATAGGTCCTGATGCAGTTCCTGTGACCCTGAAGATTCGGACAGGCTGGGATCGCGAACATAAAAATGCCATGGATATTGCGCGTCTAGCTGAGCAATCTGGCATCTCCATGTTGACAGTTCACGGTCGCACACGAGCCGATCTCTATCATGGGGAAGCTGAGTATGAAACCATTACTGCAGTAAAAAATAGCGTTGCCATTCCGGTTGTTGCGAATGGCGATATCACTACTCCCGAAAAAGCAGCATTAGTTTTAAAACTTACTGGTGCTGATGCCATCATGATTGGTCGCGCAGCCCAAGGGCGCCCTTGGATTTTTCGTGAGATTCATCATTTTCTGGAAACTGGCGGGAAACTACCAACCCCGCAGATTGATGAGATCCAGGACATCATGAATGCCCATCTGATGGATCACTATGAGTTTTATGGGGAATATGTTGGCTTACGCACAGCGCGTAAGCATATTGGCTGGTACTGCAAAGGCTTACGTGACTCCCATGCCTTTCGCCAGAGAATGAATACCGCCGATGATTGCAAAACCCAATTACAAATGGTGAATGATTTTTTCGATGAGATGAAATCCCATTCAGATCGTTTACTGTTTTTAGAAGCAGCCTAAATTTTATTTTTTATTGAATTTATCTATGACTAATAAGCACCCCATTACCGAATGCATTGAGACCCAACTCCAAGGTTATTTGGATGATCTCAAAGGAACGCCTCCATCGGACCTGTATCAAATGGTTCTGGCGGTGATTGAAAAGCCAATGCTCGAATTAGTAATGCAACATGCAAAGCAGAATCAATCTTTGGCCGCCCAGTATCTTGGTATTAATCGCAACACACTGCATAAAAAACTAGTTGAGCACCAACTACTGAAATAAGTCATATCCCACTAATATATTGTTGATTTATTCCATCTCGAAAAAATATGATCCGCACAGCCCTACTCTCTGTATCCGATAAAAATGGCATCGTACCTTTTGCCAAAGCCCTGCATGAGCAAGGCGTCAAGCTGATCTCTACTGGTGGCACCGCAAAGCTCCTAGCTGAAAATAATCTACCCGTAGTGGAAGTCTCTTCATTAACCAAGTTTCCGGAGATGCTCGATGGCCGCGTGAAGACCTTGCACCCGATGGTCCATGGTGGCCTGCTTGCTCGAAGAGATTTTCCTGAGCACATGGCAGCCTTAAAAGAACATGGCATCGATACCATCGATATGCTCGTGATTAACCTCTACCCATTCAATGAGACAGTTGCTAAAGCGGATTGTTCCTTTGAAGATGCCGTTGAGAATATTGATATTGGTGGTCCAGCAATGTTGCGTGCTGCTGCCAAGAATCACCAAGATGTGACTGTATTGATTTCTCCAGAGGATTACGCACCCGTTCTCGCAGAGATGAAAGCTAATCAGAACGTGGTTTCTTATAAGACCAATTTGAGCCTAGCTAAAAAAGTATTTGCTCATACCGCCCAATATGATGGCGCCATTGCAAATTATTTATCTGCATTAGGTGATGACCTCGATCACAAGAAACGCTCTGCTTATCCAGAAACACTGAACCTTGCCTTTGAAAAAGTACAAGAGATGCGTTATGGAGAGAACCCACACCAATCTGCTGCTTTCTATAAAGATATTTATCCAGCTGATGGCGCACTTGCCAACTACAAGCAATTACAAGGTAAAGAGCTCTCCTACAACAACATCGCTGATGCCGACTCTGCTTGGGAATGCGTCAAGAGCTTTACCAATAATGCTGGCGGTGCCGCAGCGTGCGTCATCATCAAGCATGCCAATCCTTGCGGTGTAGCTGTTGCTACCAACGCCCTCGAAGCTTATCAAAAAGCATTCAAAACTGATCCCAGTTCAGCCTTCGGTGGAATCATCGCCTTTAATGTGCCCTGTGATGGCATTGCTGCTGAGGCAATTGCGCAGCAGTTTGTAGAAGTGTTAATTGCACCTAGCTTTAGTGATGAAGCAAAGGCTATCTTTGCTGCTAAACAAAATGTGCGCCTCTTAGAGATTCCTCTAGGTACCGCATTTAATGCTTTTGACTTCAAACGTGTTGGTGGCGGCTTACTGGTTCAGTCTCCTGATGCAAAGAACGTGCTTGAAAACGAAATGCGTGTGGTGAGTAAGCGTCTGCCAACTCCAAGTGAAATGCATGACATGATGTTTGCATGGCGCGTTGCAAAGTTTGTAAAGTCCAATGCGATTGTGTATTGCGCCGGCGGTATGACTCTGGGTATTGGTGCCGGCCAAATGAGCCGCGTCGACTCTGCTCGTATGGCCAGCATTAAGGCTGAAAATGCCGGCTTAAGCCTTAAAGGCTCTGCAGTAGCTAGTGATGCCTTCTTCCCATTTCGCGATGGCTTAGATGTCGTTGTAAATGGTGGTGCAAGTTGTGCCATACAGCCTGGTGGCAGTATGCGTGATGATGAAATCATTGCGGCAGCTAATGAACATGGAATCGCCATGATCTTCACCGGCACACGCCACTTCCGCCACTAAGCACCCATGCGCTGGATAGGAATCGACCCCGGTCTACGAACAACCGGCTTTGGCGTCATTGATGTGGATGGTCAAAAGCTGACTTATGTAGCCTCTGGGACGATTGAGAGCGGTGATCCAGCTCAAGGACTTCCTGAGAGATTGGGAATCTTATATGCGGGCATTAAAGAAGTCCTAAAGACCTACCGCCCTGAGCAAGCAGCCATCGAAGAAGTATTTCTGAATGTCAATCCACGTTCCACCCTGATGTTGGGTCAAGCTCGTGGCGCAGTGATTGCTGCCCTAGTATCCGACAAGCTTCCTGTTGCGGAGTACAGCGCACTGAGAGTAAAGCAATCGATTGTTGGGACTGGTCGAGCTACCAAGCCCCAGGTTCAAGAAATGGTGAAGCGTTTATTGCGCCTAAGTCGCGCTCCCGGAACGGATGCGGCTGATGCTTTAGGGGTAGCCATCTGCGCTGCACATCATGCTCAAATACCAAAAGCCATTACTGCTGCCCTTGCTCCTAAAAAGAGTGGCAAGAAATAACAATACAAACAGGTTAAGATCTTCACATGATTGGTCGCATTCAAGGCATTCTCGTTTCAGTTCATCCACCCCGCCTCTTGGTAGATTGCCAAGGTGTTGGTTATGAGATCGATGTGCCTATGAGCACCCTGTATCAGTTACCAGAGACCAATCAAAAAATTACGCTTCTCACCCACTTCCAAGTCCGCGAAGATGCGCAGCAACTCTTTGGCTTTGCCACTGAAACTGAGCGTGAAGCATTTAGACAGCTGATTAAGATTAGTGGTGTTGGCTCACGCACAGCCCTTGCAGTACTCTCCGGCATGAGCGTTAACGAATTGGCCCAAGCGATTGCCATGCAAGAAGCGGGGCGCCTGACTCAGGTGCCTGGTATTGGTAAAAAGACTGCGGAGCGCCTTTGCTTAGAACTCAAAGGGAAGTTAGCTCCAGATTTAGGAATTGTAGGTGGTAAACCCCAAGCGATTGAAGCAAGTAGTGAAGTATTACAAGCGCTGTTGGCTCTGGGTTATTCAGAAAAAGAGGCTCATCTCGCCCTCAAACAAATCCCTCCTGATACCACCGTGTCGGATGGTATTCGTATGGGCCTAAAATATCTCTCGAAGTCTTAATACTAGTCACCCAAACACCACTACACTTGCAGTATGGCAATCCACACAGAAGACCTCAGTTCAATCCCCGAAGATTTACCGGAAGCTGATGACCGCATTGTTAGTGGTGCTGCTGGCAATTCTGAAGCCATTTTCGAAAGGGCCTTGCGCCCAAAACAACTGGATGAGTATGTTGGCCAAACCAAAGCGCGCGCCCAGCTAGAAATCTTTATTACTGCCACTAGAGCCCGTCAAGAAGCACTGGATCACGTCCTCCTTTTTGGCCCTCCCGGCCTTGGTAAAACTACCCTAGCCCACATCATCGCCAGAGAGCTTGGTGTGAACCTACGCCAAACCAGTGGCCCGGTTCTGGATAGACCTGGTGACCTTGCTGCATTGCTAACTAATTTAGAAGCAAACGATGTGCTCTTTATTGATGAGATTCATCGTCTCTCTCCAGTTGTAGAAGAAATTCTCTACCCAGCACTTGAGGACTACAGCTTAGATATCATGATTGGTGAAGGTCCTGCAGCGCGTAGCGTCAAGATTGATCTCAAGCCATTTACCTTGATCGGTGCAACCACTCGTGCTGGCATGCTTACCAATCCACTACGTGATCGCTTTGGTATTGTGGCAAGACTCGAGTTCTACACTACTGAAGAACTCACCAAAATTATTACGCGCTCTGCCAGCTTACTAAAGGCGGATATTGACCCAGAGGGATCAGTTGAGATTGCGAAGCGCGCTAGAGGCACTCCACGCATTGCCAATCGCCTGTTACGTCGAGTGCGTGACTATGCCGAAGTCAAAGGCACTGGCACCATCACCAAAGCAATGGCTGACGCCGCATTGAAGATGCTCGATGTTGACCCCAGTGGTTTTGATGTGATGGACAGAAAATTACTCGAAGCCATCTTGCATAAGTTTGATGGTGGACCCGTAGGTATTGATAACTTGGCAGCAGCTATTGGCGAAGAACGTGACACTATTGAAGATGTTCTAGAACCCTATTTAATTCAGCAGGGTTATTTGCAAAGAACTTCAAGGGGCCGAGTGGCAACCCGTCAAGCCTATGAGCACTTTGGACTCACGCCACCAAGCAACTCTGCAATAGAGTCTTAAGAACTAGCTTAGCGTTACCTTGGCAAACTTACGTTTGCCTACCTGTACAACATAGCTACCAGCCTCGAGCTTGAATTGCTTATCAGCAATGGTTGCACCATCAATCTTCACACCGTTTTGCTCGATGTTGCGCATGGCTTCTGATGTAGAAGGGGCTAAGCCTGCAGCCTTCAGAAGACTAGCGATAGCCATAGGAGCACCAGTCAGACTAACCTCTGGAATCTCATCAGGAATACCACCTTTAGCACGGTGATTAAAGTCCTCAAGCGCTTTTTCTGCAGCCGCTGGCGAATGAAAGCGTGCCACGATTTCTTGACCGAGTAGTACTTTGCAATCTCGTGGATTTCTTCCGCTAGCGACTTCTTGTTTCATCAAATCAATTTCTGCCATCGGGCGGAATGAGAGCAATGTGAAGTAATCCCACATCAGGTCATCAGAAATACTCATGAGCTTGCCAAACATCTCACTCGCAGGCTCGCTGATGCCAATGTAGTTCCCTTTGGACTTACTCATCTTGTCCACGCCATCCAAACCAACAAGGAGTGGCATGGTCAGAATACATTGCGGTTCTTGACCATACTCACGTTGGAGCTCGCGCCCAACTAAGAGATTAAATTTCTGATCAGTACCCCCGAGCTCTAAATCACTCTTTAAGGCAACAGAATCGTAGCCCTGCATCAATGGGTACAAAAACTCGTGCACGGAAATGGGTACGCCGTTGCGATAGCGTTTTGTAAAATCATCACGCTCTAACATTTGGGCAACGGTATATCTGGCGGCTAACTGAATCATGCCGCGTGCACCTAGCGGGTCACACCACTCACTGTTGTAACGCACTTCAGTTTTAGCAGGATCCAGAACCATGCTCGCTTGACGATAGTATGTCTGGGCATTGAGGGCAATTTCTTCTGCAGTCAGCGGCGGGCGTGTTGCATTACGCCCAGAGGGGTCACCAATCATGCTGGTGAAGTCACCAATCAAGAAAATCACAGTGTGACCTAAATCTTGTAGCTGACGTAATTTGTTCAGAACTACGGTATGGCCCAGATGAATATCAGGGGCCGTTGGATCTAAACCTAACTTAATTCGCAAGGGAGTACCCGTAGCCTGGCTTTTAGCTAGCTTCGCAATCCAATCGGCTTCAACCAATAACTCATCACAACCCCTCTTAGTCACTTCAAGGGCTGCAAAAACTTCTGGGGTTAAAGGGTACTTTTGTTCTGGTTTAGCCGTCATGCTGTATTCGTGAACTGATTCGGTTAAATTAGTATTTAGATTGCTAAAGCATAATTGTCGCATTCCTGAGAACAAAGCCCTGATACTGCATGAATAAGCCTCAATCCCTCTATATTGGCCTGATGTCCGGCACTAGCCTAGATGGGATAGATGCTGTGCTCGCCAAGATTGAACCCGCTGGAGAGGCTTCTCTTATAGACTCGTCAAGCGCTCCATTTAGTCCAGAGCTACGTCAGGCACTGGTAGGTCTACAAAGCCCCGGGCCGAATGAAATACACCGGGAAAATCAGGCTGCCAATGCCCTAGCGATAGCCTATGCAGATGTTGTCAGGCAATTGTTGGCTAAAGCTAAGCTTTCTCCTGCAGATATCAGTGCGATTGGCGCCCATGGTCAAACCATTCGTCATCAAGCTGATCTTGCTCATCACCTGGCTTATACACACCAGACTCTCAACCCGGCGCTGCTTGCAGAGCTGACCGGAATTGATGTCATTGCAGACTTTAGAAGTCGCGACCTCGCTGCTGGTGGTCATGGCGCTCCTCTGGTGCCAGCCTTTCATGCACAACAGTTTGCTACGGATCAAAATATCGCCGTATTAAACCTGGGCGGCATTGCCAATCTCACCCTCCTCCCTAAAAAAGGCGCGATAAAAGGGTTTGATTGTGGCCCCGGAAATATGTTGATGGATGCCTGGATTGCCGAACAGCAAGGTCACAACTTTGATGAAAATGGTACTTGGGCATTACAAGGTGCAGTCAATCCATCGCTCCTCGCGAGAATGTTGGCTGATCGATTCTTTACCAAGGCGCCACCAAAGAGCACTGGCAGAGATGACTTTCATCTAGAGTGGCTACAAAAGCAAATTGCTTCAGACAACATCAATGCAGAAGATGTACAAGCCACACTATTACAACTGACCGTAGACTCATCACTTCAAGCAATACTCTGTTATGCGCCACAAACCCAAATGATCATTATCTGTGGTGGTGGCGCTCGTAATACTGCATTACTAAACTTATTTAAAGCTAGGGCTAAAGCAGTATTCAAAAACCCACTCGAAATTGTGACCAGTGATGCGCTTGGGATTGATCCACAGCTAGTAGAAGGCCTTGCATTTGCATGGCTTGCTTGGGCTCATAAAGAAAAACGGCCAGCAAATCTGCCAGCCGTTACGGGAGCGAAGGGTCCTAGAATTCTAGGCGCTTGCTATCCAACTTAATTAAAGAAACTTTTACTCTGATTAAGCGGAGAAAGAAGAGCCACAACCGCAAGTGGTTTGCGCGTTAGGATTCTTAATCACAAACTGTGAACCATTGATGTCTTCTTTGTAATCAATCTCAGCACCAACTAAATATTGGAAGCTCATTGAATCTACCAATAAAGTGACGCCATTCTTTTCAAATAGGGTGTCATCATCGTTTACAGCATCATCAAATGTGAAGCCATACTGAAATCCTGAACAACCGCCACCCTGAACAAACACGCGTAACTTTAATTCTGGATTACCTTCTTCAGCAATCAAGTCAGCCACTTTGGCAGCAGCGCTGTCTGTAAATACCAACGGGGTTGGTGGCTCAGCTAAACCTGGTGAGGTTTGCGCAATTTCTTGCGTAGCTAATTGGGTCATGATTTACTCCTCATTCAAAATGCGATTTCTTATTTTAGGCTTTAAATGTCCAGCTTGCTGAAGGGTCTTTACACGCTCCAGCTACGGGGAAACCGCAATCTGCGTTAAGCCAGCGGTCTCAGGTAAGCCAAACATCAGGTTCATGCACTGTACTCCTTGGCCTGAAGCACCCTTTACGAGGTTGTCCTCAACCACCAAAATGACCAAAGTATCGCCATTACCGGGGCGATGAACGGCAATTCTTAAGCCATTACTGCCTCTCACAGAACGTGTTTCCGGATGGCTGCCGGCCGGCATTACATCGACAAAAGGCTCACCTTTGTAGAAATCCTCATAAAGCTTTTGAAAATCTACACTCATCCCAACCTCAGTCAAACGCACATACAGGGTCGAATGGATACCCCTGACCATCGGCGTCAGGTGCGGCACAAATGTCAGTCCAATCTGATCGTGACCAGCAATCGCCTTCAATCCCTGGACAATCTCTGGAAGATGGCGATGGCCTTTTACGCTATACGCTTTAAAGTTATCACTAGATTCTGAAAATAAAGTACCGATTTCTGCCTTACGTCCAGCACCTGAAGTTCCTGACTTCGAATCAGAAATAATATGCGTGCCATCAATTAAATGTTTGCCGCCAGTCGACTTTGGTGACAGCAATGGCGCAAGTCCAAGCTGCACAGATGTGGGGTAGCAGCCAGCCAAACCCACGACACGGGCTTTTTTAATTTCTTCACGATTAATTTCTGCCAAGCCATACACTGCCTCAGCCAAAATTTCTGGGCAGCCATGTTCCATGCCATACCACTGAGCAAATTCTTTGGCATCTTTTAAACGGAAGTCGGCAGCCAGATCCAAAATCTTCACATTGTTAGCCAGTAATTCTTTTGCTTGTGCCATTGCTACGCCATGTGGTGTTGCAAAGAACACGACATCGCATTCATTTAGCCTCGCCTCATCCGGCGTAGTGAACTTGAGATCAATACGACCACGCAAAGAGGGAAACATCTCAGCCACCGGCATGCCAGCTTCTGTACGAGAAGTAATCGCCTGGATCTTGACTTCAGGGTGCTGCGCCAACAAACGCAATAATTCCACTCCGGTATATCCAGTGCCACCTACGATACCAACTTTAATCATGCCATTCTCCAAAATGCCGACAGATGAATTGTATTTCTTGAATACCTAGATTGTAGAAACAAAAAGGGCCGCTTGCGCGACCCTTTCGATAAAACTGAAGCGACTGAAAGAATTAGCGCTTGCTGAACTGCTTACGACGACGCGCGCCATGCAGACCAACTTTTTTACGCTCAACTTCACGAGCATCACGAGTAACCAAACCTGCTTTAGACAGGGCTGGCTTTAAAGTAATGTCGTAATCCATCAATGCACGAGTAACGCCGTGACGAACTGCACCAGCTTGGCCAGTTTCACCGCCACCGCTAACGTTTACTTTGATATCAAAGGTTGTTAGGTGGGCTGTGAGAGCCAAAGGCTGACGAGCGATCATGCGTGATGTTTCGCGAGCAAAATAGGCATCGATAGGTTTACCGTTAACAGTAATCTCACCTTTGCCAGATTTAATGAATACACGTGCTACAGAGCTCTTGCGACGACCTGTACCGTAATTCCAATTTCCATAATTAATAGCCATTTGGTTTCCTTAAATCTCTAACGCTTTTGGCTGTTGAGCCGCATGCGGATGACTGGCGTCGCCATAGACTTTTAATTTCTTAATCATGGCATAACCTAGTGGGCCTTTTGGCAACATACCCTTCACAGCCTTCTCCAAAGCGCGACCTGGAAAACGATCTTGCATCTTGTCAAAGTTTGTCGAACTGATACCACCTGGGTATCCGCTGTGACGATAATAAATTTTGTTCAAGCCTTTAGTGCCTGTAACACGCAGCTTTGCGGAGTTAATAACGACAATAAAATCGCCGGTATCAACGTGGGGGGTGTATTCAGGTTTATGCTTGCCGCGTAGACGGAGTGCCACTTCACTGGCGACACGACCGAGGACTTTGTCCGTAGCGTCAATCACGAACCATTCATGCACTACCTCATGGGATTTTGCAGAAAAAGTTTTCATGATTTCTCAAATTGTTATAGTCAAAAAAATTACGCTAAACAAACTACTTCCACTTTGGCCCTGCTTATATTTGCAAGCTCGCAGATTCTGTAATTCACTTAGTAAAACAAACTACCGCTGACTGGTTCGGTAATTCAGTAAAGCCTTGAATTGTAACCTAAAAAAAACCCAGGACTGAGTCCTGGGCTGGAATCCACCGATGTTTTCAGTGGAGGAGACACTGGGAGGCTAGACATAGTCTTGTATAAGACTGACTGCCAATATGGTTATTCTACACAAGAAATATGGTGCAACGCAAGATAATTGACCAACATCAATTTTTTACTTCACTTTGCCTAATTTGAGCCAGCTACTAAAGCCCAATATTATTGGTAAACTATTGATATTATTGATTATTTATGAATTTAGGAGTCACTGCAATGGAATGTCGAGTATCTTGGTTGGGTAATGGCGGGATGGCCTTTTCGGCAGAAACTGGTAGCGGTCACTTAATTAAAATGGATGGCCCACCCGAAGCTGGCGGCCAAAATAGTGCCTCAAGACCGATGGAGCTCATTCTGGCCGGAACTGGGGGTTGCTCTGCATTTGATGTGGTTTTAATCCTACAAAAGGCTCGCCAAGAGATTAGCGCCTGTGATGTCAAGCTCACAGCTGAGAGGGCAGAGACTGAACCTAAGGTATTTACCAAAATTAACCTCCATTTCACGGTAAAAGGTAAAAACCTAGACCCAGTGAAGGTTGAACGTGCAGTCAAGCTATCCCATGAAAAATACTGCTCGGCTACGACGATGCTCGCTAAAACAGCAGAAATCACTTATTCAATTGACGTGCTAGGTGATGAATAAATTCTTTGAAAGTGCAGAGTCAATCGATAAGCCGGATTCTGTCGCCTAGATTTGCATCTAGGGGCAATCATTCCTCTAGGCCGGCAGTTACCTGACGGCTCAAGCTCCCTACCCGCAGACTCAGCGGGACGCCTCATCGCCTGCTTACTTGGGATTGCTCCAGGTGGAGGTTACCGCGTTTCACCGTAACTAAATACGCTCGTCTCTGTGGCCCTATTCCTCACGTCACCGTGGATGGCCGTTAGCCATCACCCTACCCTATGGAGTCCGGACTTTCCTCCCCCTCAATAAAGAGGCGGCGATTGCCCAATTGACTCTGCGACTGCAGTCTAACGCAGTCGCAGAAATTTAACCTAAAAAAGAGTAATGAGTGGTCTGCCTAACCTAAGCCAAAGTCCAAGCAATCGTCTGGCCAGCACGCAGCGGCACAATCGTAGCGTCACCCAAAGGAAGCTCTGCAGGAATATTCTGAGCTTGTTTTAGCAAAGTAATTTTTTTAGTGTTGCGCGGTAAAGAATAAAAATCAGGGCCAAATAAACTAGCGAAGCCTTCAAGCTTATCTAGCCTGCCAACGCTCTCAAATGCCTCGGCATATAAACCTAGAGCATTAAAAGCGCTATAACAACCGGCGCACCCGCAAGCCGCTTCTTTAGCACCCTTCTCATGTGGCGCACTATCGGTACCCAAGAAAAATCGGGGATTACCGCTAGTCGCTGCTTCCAGTAAGGCAACGCGATGCTCCTCACGCTTGAGTACCGGCAAGCAGTAATTATGCGGACGAATGCCACCAGAAAAAATCGCATTACGATTCATCAATAGATGCTGTGGAGTAATAGTGGCGGCTAGACTATTGATTCCAGCAGTTTGGGCATCACGCACATAATGCGCAGCCTGCTTTGTGGTGATGTGCTCAAACACAATCTTGAGCTCTGGAAAATCTTTGCGCAAAGGTATGAGCACTCGATCAATAAAAACTGCCTCTCGATCAAATATATCGATATCAGCGCTGGTTACTTCCCCATGCACTAATAATGGTATTCCGACAGCCTGCATTGCTTCCAATGCACCATAGCAACGCTGTATATCACTTACTCCAGCATCACTATTTGTCGTAGCACCAGCAGGGTATAGCTTTACGGCAGTGATACCTTCAACTTTGGCTTTTTTAATTTCATCAGCGGAAGTATTGTCAGTCAAATATAGTGTCATCAATGGCGTAAAATTGCTGATCCCCAAAGATTGGAGAGTCGCTTCAATCCGACTACGATAAGCATTCGCTAAATTCACTGTAGTGACGGGCGGCTTTAAGTTGGGCATGATGATAGCGCGAGCAAACTGGCGAGCAGTGTCTCCCAACACATCTTTCATGACTTCACCATCACGAATATGCAAATGCCAATCATCTGGCTGTATCAATTCAATGTGGATAGGGCTGGTAGGCATATATTTAGATGATCAATTGGTAGCATTTAAATCAAGCAAGATAATCCGAAAATCATTCACATTGGTTAGTGTAGGGCCAGTTTCCACTAAAGCATTCAGTTGAGCAAAGAAATCATAACAATTATGCTGAGCTAAAAACTGTGAGGGAATAAGCTCTTGTTGTTGTGCAGCCTGGCGAATGGCAGGAGTAAACCAAGCACCAGCATTTTTTTCACTGCCGTCAATACCATCGGTATCTGCCGCTAAAGCAGAAATATTCAATAAATCCTCAGAGGCTGCAAAGAGTGATAGTAAGTATTCGCTGCAGCGACCACCACGACCTTGAATTCCATCGGCAATAGTCACCGTGCATTCACCACCGGATATGAGAGCCAAAGGCTTGTCACTCTTAGACGCCAGATGCTCGCGCACCATGGCAGCATGCTCAAGGCCAACATCTTGAGCCTCGCCCGTAATGGTATCGCCTAAAATCAATGGCTCATAACCTTGCGTACGGACATAATCAGCGGCAGCCTCAAGACTTTTATAAGCTGTCGCAATGACATGATTATTTACTGGGGCGCTCTGTAAATCTGCCGCTTTTAAGGTCTCTGGAATCTCTCCAGCGAAACCTTGCTGTAAATGGAATAAGACGGAGACTGGAATAGCTTCGAATCCAAGGCGATGCTTTTTTAAAATAGTCAAAGCATCTTCATAAGTGGAGTAATCGGGCGCGCAAGGGCCGCTAGCAATGTCTGCCGGAGAGTCTCCAGTGACATCAGAAATCAGTAGGGCTTCTACGCGAGCTTGTCTCGAAATAGCTAGTCTTGCCAAGTTACCACCCTGAATCGCCGACAAGTGCTTACGCACAATATTCATCTCTTCAATTGGGGCGCCAGATCGTAACAATGCTTCGGTGGTATCGCGCATATCTTCAATACTGATGCCAGCCTGGGGTAAAGTGAGCAAACTCGACCCACCCCCTGAAATCAAAGCAATCAGCACATCATCGGCCTGTAACTGACCCACCAAACGGTAAATTTCTTTAGCACCATCCATACCCGCTTGATCCGGCACGGGGTGTCCAGCTTCCACAATCTGAATATGCGTAGTAGGTGAACCATGCCCATATCGAGTCAAGACAACACCATCAAGCTTGGCTTGAGGCCAATGCGTCTTTGCGTAGGACTCCAGAGCTGTGGCCATTGAGGCACTCGCTTTCCCTGCGCCCACCACCAAACATCTACCCTGAGGCTCTGCGCCCCGGGGAAATATCTTACTGAGATATTCAGGAATAATTTGCTTAGGATCTGCGACCGCCAAAGCTGCCGCAAAGGCATTTTTCAGAATAGTTTCTTGCTGATTCATATTGCTATTCTAATCAAGAGCTGTGCGCTCTTGCATTTGCCACATTTCAGCATACCGACCCTGAGCTATCAAGAGTTCCCCATGGGTTCCACGCTCAATAATCTGCCCCTGCTCCATCACTAAAATTTGACCCGCGTGAATAACCGTAGATAGTCTATGGGCAATGATCAGGGTGGTCCGATTTTTGGCTAAACCCAACAACTCCTCCTGAAATGCTCGCTCAGTTTTAGAATCTAAAGCTGAAGTTGCCTCATCAAAAATTAACATCGCCGGCTTTTTAAGTAGAGTACGCGCAATAGCAACCCGCTGTTTTTCACCACCAGATAACTTTAAGCCACGCTCACCCACTTGCGTGTCGTAGCCATCTGGAAGGTGTTTAATAAAACGATCAATCTGAGCAGCTCTAGCAGCTTCATGAACCTCTTCAATCGAAGCGCTGGGATTGCCATAGGCAATGTTGTAGCCAATCGTGTCATTAAATAACACTGTATCTTGCGGAACGATCCCAATCGCTTTACGCAAACTAGCCTGAGTGACATCGACAATATTTTGGTTATCAATCAGGATCTTGCCCGATTGAACATCATAAAAACGAAACAGCAAACGGGCCAAGGTACTCTTACCAGCGCCACTTTGACCCACTACTGCAGTAATTGTCCCTGCTGGAATATGAAAGCTCACATCCTTCAGGATTTCACGTTTGGCATCATAGTGAAATGATACGTTCTCAAAACGGACATCAGGCCCAAGGCCATGATCTTGTATCTTGATGATGTGTGCATTAGGAGAATCGGCAATCTCTTTATCGGTATTGAGTAAAGAAAACATCCGCTCCATATCCGTTAGGGACTGCTTGATCTCGCGGTAAATTACCCCAAGGAAATTGAGAGGGATATAGAGCTGAATCATTAAGGTGTTAACGAGAACGAGATCACCTAGAGTCATAGTACCGTCGACAACACCGAGCGTGGCACGCCACAAAATTAAGATCAGACCAATCGCAATGATTGTTTGCTGGCCAAAATTGAGAACTGCCAAAGATTTTTGTGACTTCACAGCAGCAGTCTGATAACGCACCAGATTTTGATCGTAGCGACTAGCCTCGAAAGCCTCATTACCAAAGTATTTAACTGTTTCAAAATTGAGTAAGGAGTCAATTGCTTTCTGATTGGCTTTTGAATCCATATCATTCATAGTCTTACGAAAGTGGGTGCGCCACTCTGTGACTACTACAGTAAAAATGATATAAAAAACCAAGGCGCATAAGGTAATGGCTGCAAACCAAACATCGTATGAGTAAGCCAAATAACCCAACACCAACATAAATTCAACTAATGTTGGGAGAATGCTATATAAAGAGTAAGCAATCAGCGACTGAATACCCCGGGTGCCGCGCTCAATATCACGACTGACCCCGCCAGTTTGACGAGCTAAGTGAAAGCTCAGCGCCAAAGAATGTAAATGCTCAAAAACTTGGAGAGCTACTTTACGAACGGCATTTTGAGTCACTCGCGCAAAGAGAAACTCGCGCAACTCAGCAAACAAGGAAGCCGACATTCTGAGGAGCCCATAGGCCAATATGAGTCCCGCAGGAACCACAAGTAAAGCTTGAGGAGAATCTACCTTAATATTTAAATCGTCAATTAAACGCTTCAGCAAAATCGGGATGCCAAGGTTAGTAACCTTAGCGGCAACCAAACAAGCTAGGGCAATAACAACTCTAAATTTATATTCCAGTAGGTAGGGAATTAAATCCCGAATGACTTTCCAGTCACTTCCCTGTGAAGGCTTGGAATCGGCTGCTGAGTGGTGGTGCCCAGATGAAGGTCTCATTGCTTTATTTCAGTCACTTATCTACTCAGGCGTAGAAAACAATTGCAGAATTGCGTCCCCATTGCTGGGTGAAAAACATTTTTTCGCTGCTTCAGAGAACGGTAGCCACTGATAAGCAACATGTTCTCTAGGGGCCAATGTGACCGAGATATCATTTGGCACCAGCAGTGAAAACCAATGCTCAGTATTTTTAGTGACTCCAGGGGCATAGCGTTGACGCCATTGAGAATAAATCTCATATTCGATCTGGTGGTGCATATCTTGCAGAGAATTTACTGGAAGTAATTGAACATCAATACCCGTTTCTTCAAGAACCTCACGCGCAGCTGCTTCACTCAGACTCTCATCGATGGCATCAATACTGCCCGTAACAGATTGCCAAAAACTAGATCTATCAGCCCGCTCTATGAGTAAGACTTCCCCATTTGATTTGTAAATAACGACTAAAACCGAAATAGGGATTTTCAAGATGATCTAAATACTGTCTTACTTAAGCGGCAGGTGCAGCTTGACGCAAGCGGATATGAAGCTCTTTTAACTGGCGCTCGTCTACTGGGCTAGGAGCCTGAGTCAACAAGCATTGTGCACGCTGTGTTTTCGGGAAGGCGATGACATCACGAATGGACTCGGCACCAGTCATCATCGTAACGATGCGATCTAAACCAAATGCAATACCACCATGTGGGGGTGCGCCATATTGCAAGGCATCTAGTAAGAACCCAAATTTTGCCTGCGCCTCTTCAGCATCTATCTTTAGTGCACGGAATACCTGACTCTGCACTACCTCTTGATGAATACGGACAGACCCACCGCCAATCTCGCTACCGTTTAAAACCATGTCATAGGCTTTCGCTAGGCACTTACCAGGATTCGATTCCAAATACTGCATGTGCTCATCTTTGGGGCTCGTGAATGGATGGTGACACGCAACCCAACGGGCATTATCTTCATCGTATTCAAACATGGGGAAATCAACTACCCATAATGGCTTCCACCCTTCGGTAGACAGGCCATGCTCTTTACCCCAAGCAGAGTGGCCAATCTTCAGACGTAGGCCACCGATGGCATCGTTTACTACTTTTTCTTTATCGGCACCGAAGAAAATGATGTCGCCATCTTTGGCACCGGTGCGCTTTAAGATTCCCTCTACAGCAGCATCATGTAAATTCTTCACAATCGGCGATTGCAGACCATTGCGACCCTCTGCAACGGAGTTCACCTTAATCCAAGCTAAGCCTTTTGCGCCATAAATACTGACAAACTTCGTATAGTCATCAATCTCGCTACGACTAATCTCGGCGCCACCCGGCACACATAGACCCACGACGCGGCCATCCTCTTGATTAGCTGCACCTGAAAAAACCTTGAAATCAACATCTTTCATTAGGTCAGTCAATTCAGTAAATTCAAAATTGATCCGAAGATCTGGTTTATCCGAACCAAAGCGCGCCATACCCTCTGAATAAGGCATGGTTGGAAATGGATTGGGTAATTCAACATTCATCGTGGTTTTGAAAATATGACGGATCATATTTTCAAATAGCTCCCGAATTTCTAATTCATCCAAAAAGGCAGTTTCACAATCAATCTGGGTAAATTCTGGCTGACGATCAGCACGTAAATCTTCGTCACGGAAACACTTTGTGATTTGATAATAGCGATCAAATCCTGCCACCATTAATAGCTGTTTAAACAGTTGAGGAGATTGTGGCAAAGCAAAAAACTGGCCATCATGCACGCGTGATGGAACTAAATAGTCACGCGCCCCTTCAGGAGTACTCTTAGTCAACATCGGAGTTTCAATATCAATAAAACCGGCAGTATCTAAGTAGCGGCGGCATTCCATTGCCACGTTGTAACGCAAACGTAAATTCTTTTGCATTTGTGGGCGACGCAAATCGAGGACACGATGGGTTAAACGCGTCGTTTCAGATAAATTTTCATCATCTAATTGGAAGGGGGGGGTAACGGAGGCATTCAGAATTACCAAGCTATGACAGAGCACTTCTACCTTGCCGCTCACTAAATCATTATTCTCAGTACCAACAGGACGGGCACGTACTAAGCCCTTCATCTGAATGCAGAACTCATTACGAACCTGCTCAGCCAGGGCAAACATCTCTGGGCGATCTGGGTCACACACTACCTGCACAAACCCTTGGTGATCACGCAAATCAATAAAAATCACACCACCATGATCGCGGCGGCGATTAACCCAACCCGAGAGAGTAACTTCTTTACCGATCAGTGATTCAGTTACCTGGCCGCAGGTATGGCTTCGCATCGACATAACAATTTCCTATAAATCAAACTTGGTGTGGTGACTGGGGTGCAGTCAATTTACTTGAACCATTTGGTGGAACAGATCCCATTGAAACAATATGCTTCAATGCTTCTTCCACGCTCATCTCTAGCTCAATGGTTTGCGCGCGCGGCACAATCATGAAAAAACCAGAGGTGGGGTTTGGGGTTGTTGGCAAAAATACATTTACATAACCCTCACCCAATTTAGCTGTTACCTCTCTTGCTGGCGTTCCTGTTTGAAAAGCAATCACCCACGAATCAGCATGTGGATAGCGAATTAGCAATGCTTTGCTAAAGGCTTGGCCACTTCCTGAAAATAAAGTAGATGAAACTTGCTGGACGCTGGAGTAAATCGAACGAACAATGGGAATGCGATTAACTAACTTATCCCAAATTTTTAACCACCACTGTCCTGCAAAACTGATCGCCAGCAATCCAGTGAGCATAATCACTGCAATCACAATCAATACTCCCACGCCAGGTAGGTCGCGGAAATGCTGCATATCTGTAGCCGCATCATGAGGAAGCACCACAATGATTGCACGCATTACAGAACCAAATACACCATCGAGCAGGCCCAAACCTGAGGCGATCACCCAAATGGTGATCGACAGTGGTGCCCACACCAGAATCCCTGCGATAAAGTATTTTTTCATTTGCTTATGCCTTTGCTTGCACTAACACTTTGCCTAATCCAGCATTTTAGCGGTTTAAGCAAGCGCCGGCGACAGTCTAGTAAAGACCAAGTCCAATGATGAGAATTCCAGCTACAAAACCGCTTGTAAACAGCAGGGCACCCACCAACAGGCGATAGGTACGCCTCTCCTGCAGTAAAAGGCTCTTTAAAACCTCTAATTCGGTATTTTGCTCTTTTTGGGGATTACGCCCTTTTGCCAAACTCTCTGCAATCAGACGTGGCAGCGTTGGCAAAATTTGTGCCCAGTTTGGTGCTTCGGCCTTAATCCCGTCCACTAAAGCTCTCCAACCCAACTGCTGACTGATCCATTTTTCTAAAATCGGCTTTGCTGTCTGCCAAAGGTCAAGATCAGGGTCCAGCTCACGCGCCAGACCTTCCACATTTAACAAGGTCTTCGATAGCAGGGACAGTTGTGGCTGTACTTCAACCTTAAAACGACGAGATGTTTGGAACAAACGCACCAGAACAATACCTAAAGAAATATCTTTTAAAGGCCGATCAAAGTAAGGCTCACAAACGGAGCGAACCGCACCCTCCAGCTCTTCGACGCGGGTATCTGCAGGTACCCAACCTGATTCCACATGTAATTCGGCTACACGTCGGTAATCTCGGTTAAAGAAGGCCAAGAAGTTGAGTGCTAAATAGTTTTTATCGGTTTCACTTAATGCGCCAACAATACCAAAGTCTAGAGAAATAAATTGTCCAAAGCTATCCGGCTCCAAACTAATCATGATATTTCCAGGATGCATATCTGCATGGAAAAAACCATGTTCGAATACCTGTGTAAAAAATATCTCAACGCCATCTGCTGCTAATTTTTTGAAATCTACTCCCGCAGCACGTAATTCATTAAAACGACCGATAGAGATACCGTTCATTTTTTCCATCACAATAACATTGGTGCGACATAAATCCCAATACATCTCTGGAATCATCAACTTGTCGGAGTCAACAAAATATCTTCTGAGCTGACTAGCATTAGCAGCCTCACGCATGAGGTCGAGCTCATCATGCAAACATCGATCAAATTCAGCAACGTTCTCAGTAAGCTTTAGACGACGACCATCAGAGGACAATTTTTCAATAATTCCTGCTAAGTCATACATTAAGGCAATATCACTCTCTATGACTGGGAGGATGCCCGGACGAAGAACTTTAATCGCAACTTCACTGCCATCCCATTCTGGGTGCCTCTCAGTGGCACGTAAAGTTCCAAAATGCACTTGAGCAACAGAGGCACTAGCTACGGGTGTTGCATCAAAACTAATAAAGATTTCTTCGATAGGAAAGCCAAGCGCTTCTTCAATTAAGCGGCGTGACTCTGCATTAGAAAATGGCGGAACTTGATCTTGTAACTTTGCCAACTCATTTGCAATATCCTCCGGGAGTAAATCCCGACGGGTTGAAAGCACTTGACCGAACTTAACAAAAATTGGGCCCAATGATTCCAAGGTCAAGCGAATGCGCTCACCTCTTGATAAATGTGTCCCAGGAGATACCCAGCAAACTACCGATAGAAGACTTCTAATGACTCCATGCTTCAAGTTATCGCGCAATAAAGGCAGTAAACCAAAACGCCATGCAGTAAAGAAAATAAAAGTTAAGCGAGCAATTCGACGCACAATCAATTAACCTTTTCGCTCTAAAATTTGTATGCGTTTTTCTATACGATCAACCGCATCACGTAATTCATTTAATTCATTTTTGCGAATCATAAAATCTCGTTTGTTCAAAAGAATTTTTCTTTCTTCGCTGACATACTCAATGACATTTTCTAATAAATCAGTGGCAGCCGATTTCCCAGCAGAAACGAATTGCTTACCTTGGCGCACAGCAAAATTAGCGGGAGCATCTCCAACTAGTCGCGCTAAATCCTCTTCATATTCCCACCGAATCTGACCCGCTAAACGACCTAAAAGTTGCGCAAGATCAGCATCACCAGTAATTTTCACCGACTTGATTGCCTGTTCGCGTAAATTACCTGGACCAGATGCCAGAGCACTCAGCGCCTTAGCAGTCACCTCAAGCTCCAAAGATGGTGCATCAACTTGCGTTGAAGGGGCTAAGGAGCCTTCAGAAGTCAGCTCAAAACAAAGTGTGCCAATTGGCAAGCTCAATAAAATCACCTTATTCACATGTCGTGCCAACTCTGCCATAGCCCAGGGCTCAGCCTTGAGGGCATGATTAATCCCTTGGCTAGCGACAGTAGCTGCAAATTGGTGTGAAAAGGGAGATGCGGTAGTCATGATTGTAAAAAACCCGCACAAGTGCGGGCTTTCGGTGGAAAGTATTCTAAGCTTAAACTAACTGAGAGATACCCGCTAGTACCCAGCCTCCTGGACCCGCTACTGGCTTACTTAAGTTCCAAATCTCAGAAAAGTTGTTAGCCTGTGCCCCAACTTGCTCACGGATCATGCCGGTGAACTGCACGCTGCAGTAGTAAGTATTGTCAGTTGTCTCGATTCCCAGTAACTGAGCATTGAGCGTCACTACATCGGTTTGATTGGCGCTATCTGCACGGCCTGATAAGTCCTGCTCAATCGTGGCAAACATCTCGGGAGTAGTGTACTCACGTAGTGCGACTAAATCACCTTTATCCCAGGCATTTTGCAAACTTGAAAAATACTGCTTGGCATTCTCCAAAAACCCATGCTCATCAAAACCGGGGGGCAAGGTAGATTGAAATGGTGCTGATTCTTGCGCAATTCCACTAAACGCATTCGCGGCTGGAGTAAAGACAGGCTCCTGCTTAGGGGTCTGATCTATATTGGCACGCTGCATTCCTTGTGAAGTCACTTGTGGGCCTTTATTAGCTCCAGACAAGGCTGGCAACATTCTTCTCATCACAAACATAATTGCGAAGCCTGCTAAAGCAGCAATCAGCAATCCAGTAATCAATGAAGATGCGCCCTCGCCTAAACCAAGATGGGACAAGAGGTATCCGATACCCAATCCAGCTGCAAGACCGCCCAAGATGCCACCCATGCCGCCAAAACGACTAGGCGCCGCTGCTGCTGGTGCTGCTGGTGCCGCAGCTGGTGCAGCTTGCTGAGCTGGCTTTTGCGCAGGAGTAGCTTGTTTTTGCATTGGTGCACTAGGTGCTTTTCCAACGCTTTTGCCACTGCCTAAGCGAGCAGCATTTGCATGGCCCACAGTAACAAAAATTAAGCTGATGCTGAGTAACACGGCCTTGAAAAAATGCTTGTTCATATTTTTATCCCCAAATATCACTATGTTGATTCTTAATTGCTAAAAACTACATTTCACCTAGTATTTAATACCAATATGCAGGGCAACGATACCCCCAGTCATTCTATGGGTATCTACCTCATCAAAACCGACCCCCAACATGATTTCTTTAAGGGTTTCCGCATCCGGATGCATCCGGATGGATTCAGCCAAGTAGCGGTAACTCTCAGAATCTTGGGCAATTTTTTCACCCAACCAGGGCAAAACCTTAAATGAATAGGTGTCATAAACCGGCTGCAAGAGAGCGTCTGGCTTTGAAAACTCGAGCACTAGAACGCGACCACCTGGCTTAATAACCCGCAACATCTCAGCCAAAGCAAGGTCCTTATGCGTCATATTTCTCAAACCAAATGCTACCGTCACTACATCAAAATGGTTGGCTGGAAAGGGAATCTTCTCTGCATCAAACTGAGCACAGGGCAAGCTCAATCCCTGGTCTAAGAGACGGTCGCGACCAACTCCCAACATCGAAGCATTAATGTCGCTTAACCATACTTGAGCTTCGGAGTGATGGCCCCAGTCAGCAGCGCGCGCAAAGGCTGCCGCCAAATCTCCAGTTCCACCAGCAATATCCAGCACTTTTTGACCAGGACGTACTTGAGCGCGGGCAATGGTCACTTTCTTCCACAGGCGATGAAGGCCAAATGACATTAAGTCATTCATCACATCATATTTACTCGCTACAGAGTGAAATACCTCGGCAACCTTACCCGCTTTTTCAGCCTCATCGACGCTTTGGTATCCAAAATGGGTCTTACTCATATTCTTCTTTATTTAACTGAAATGGCGGTTAATGGCTGCCACAAGATTTACCACCAGCAACATTCATTGGGGCATCTCGATCCAAGCCTGCAGCAGCTAATTTATCCAAATGCTCTTTCCACAGTGCATCTTGGTTTTCACATAAAAATTGTAAGTAGTCCCAAGAATACAAACCAGAATCATGTCCATCGGAAAAGGAAGGCTTCAGAGCATAGTGACCTACTGGCTCAATATTCGCTATCAGCACTTCACGCTTACCCGTTTGCAAAGTCTCCTGTCCAAGACCATGACCTTGGACTTCAGCTGAGGGTGATACCACTCTTAAAAACTCAAAAGGAAGTCGATAGATATCGCCATTCTCGTAAGAGAGCTCCAGTACCTTTGACTGCTGATGTACAACAATATTAGTCGGGATCATCAAACTAAAACCCTTTCGATTCCGCCTTGATTGGCTTTATTGACATATTCTTGCATCCAGTCAGGACCCAGTAACTTTTGCGCCATTTCAACAACAATGTAATCTGCAGTCGTGTCACTATCGGCATCGAAGCGAGCAAGACCTTGCAGACATGATGGACAGCTCGTGAGCACCTTGACATCACCGGTGAAATCATCCTTACGTAACTCATTCGCAGCTTTTTCCATTTCGATCTGCTTACGAAAACGCACCTGAGTAGAGATATCTGGGCGTGTCACAGCAAGGGTTCCAGACTCACCGCAGCAACGATCATTCTTCTGAATAGCTTCGCCATTTTCTGTCTGAATCAATTCATTCACTGTCTTGAGTGGGTCTTGTAACTTCATCGGTGAGTGGCATGGGTCATGGTACATATACTTCACGCCAGTCACATTAGAAAGTTTGACGCCTTTCTCCAGCAAGTACTCATGAATATCGATAATGCGACAGCCAGGGAAGATCTGCTCAAACTGATAACCAGCCAGCTGATCATAGCAAGTGCCGCATGAAACTACGACAGTTTTGATGTCTAGGTAATTCAGCGTATTAGCAACGCGATGAAACAGAACGCGATTATCAGTAATCATTTTCTCTGCTTTATCAAAGTCGCCATTACCGCGCTGTGGATAGCCGCAACATAAATATCCTGGCGGCAAGACAGTCTGCACACCTACATTCCACAGCATGGCTTGCGTGGCCAGCCCCACCTGCGAAAACAAGCGCTCAGAACCACAACCCGGGAAGTAAAACACAGCTTCTGTGTCTGCTGAAGTTGTTTTTGGATCTCGAATAATCGGGACGTAATTTGCGTCTTCAATATCTAAGAGCGCTCGAGCAGTTTTCTTTGGTAAGTTACCGGGCATCTTTTTATTCACAAAGAAAATAACTTGCTCTTTAATATTTGGCTTTGTCACTGTCGCGGGAGGATGCGCAGTTTGCTTACGTGCCAACTGACGGAAAATATCATTGCCTAAGCGCTGCAGCTTGTAACCCCAGCCAATCATAGCCTTACGTGCCAAATTAATTGTGTCAGGATCGGTGGCATTTAAAAAGAACATCGAAGCAGCAGTACCAGGATTAAAACGCTGCTGCCCCATTTTGCGCAACAAGTTGCGCATGTTCATGGTCACTTCACCAAAATCAATCTTGACGGGGCATGGTGTTAAGCACTTATGACAAACCGTGCAATGCGCTGCAACGTCATCAAACATTTCCCAATGACGAATCGATACACCACGACGTGTTTGCTCTTCATAGAGGAAGGCTTCAATTAACAAAGAGGTAGCCAGAATTTTGTCGCGTGGGCTGTAGAGTAAATTTGCGCGCGGCACATGAGTAGCGCACACAGGTTTACATTTACCGCAACGCAAACAATCCTTCACGCTATCCGCAATCGCACCAATATCACTCTGCTTCATAATGAGGGATTCATGACCCATCAAACCAAAGCTCGGAGTGTAGGCAACGCTGAGATCAGCATGCGGCATCAATTTGCCTTTATTAAACCGGCCTTCAGGGTCAACGCGCATTTTGTAAGCCCGGAAATCTTTTAACTCTGCTTCGGTCAAATACTCTAACTTTGTGATGCCGATACCATGTTCGCCTGAAATCACACCATCCAGTGAACGGGCTAATTTCATAATCCGATCGACAGCACGATGAGCATCTTGCAGCATCTCATAGTCATCAGAATTCACCGGAATATTGGTGTGAACATTGCCGTCGCCTGCATGCATGTGCAGAGCTATAAATACCCGCTTACGCAAAGTACTTTTATGCGTCGCTTCTAGAGCATTCAGGATGGGTTCGAATGCGAGACCGCCAAAGATAATTCTCAGCTCAGCACGAACATCAGTTTTCCATGAAGCACGCAGACTGTAACTCTGAAGCTGCGGAAAATACGTATCCATTTGCGTAAGCCACTCAGACCAACGCAACCTAACCTTAGAAATCAGTTCAAGCGCTTGTTGAACACGATCGCCCAAAATCTCTGCACTCGGGATTTCGTAATCCTCATCATTCCTACCAAGAGGTAATGTGCTCTTTTTTAAAAAGGCCTCCAGACCATCCAAGATTTGTAATTTATTTTTCAGTGAGAGCTCAATGTTGATGCGCTCAATGCCATTGGTATATTCACCCATGCGCGGCAATGGGATCACCACATCTTCATTAATCTTGAAAGCATTCGTGTGGCGAGCAATCGCTGCAGTGCGTGCACGATCCACCCAAAACTTCTTACGGGCTTCAGGACTGACTGCGACAAATCCCTCACCCACTCGATTATTAGCCATACGCACAACTTCACTAGTCGCAGCCGCTACAGCCTCTTCATTGTCACCAGCGATATCACCGATTAAAACCATTTTTGGTAAAGCGTTCCGCTTGGACTTGGTGGAATAGCCAACCGCCTTCAAGTAGCGATCATCCAAATGTTCCAGGCCAGCCAAAATAGGGCCACCATTCTTGCTGAGGCCATCTAAGTAGGCTTTAATTTCCACAATGCTCGGGATGGCTTCTTGTGCCTGACCAAAAAATTCCAAACAAACAGTGCGCATGTGCTTAGGCATGCGATGCAAAATCCAAGTGGCACTCGTAATTAATCCGTCGCAACCTTCTTTTTGAACGCCTGGTAAACCTGATAAAAATTTATCAGTCACATCCTTACCTAAACCCTCTTTACGGAAACGCTTACCTTCCACTTCCAATATTTCTGTTTTTAGAATGTGTTTGCCTGGCTCGCTTAATCCGTCAGACCATGTGAGCTGAAAGCGAACTTGCTCTACAACGTGAATTTTTCCCAAGTTATGATCAAGGCGCTCAATATCTAACCAGTTACCCTCTGGATCGACCATGCGCCAGCTGGCCAAGTTATCTAAGGCAGTGCCCCATAGGACTGCTTTTTTGCCGCCGGCATTCATCGAAATATTACCGCCAATACAACTCGCATCGGCCGAGGTGGGGTCCACCGCAAACACCAGCCCCGCACGCTCTGCAGCATCAGCGACTCTACGAGTAACGACACCAGCACCCGTAAAGATGGTTGAAACTTCCTGATCTAAACCGGGCAAACGCTGTAGTTTGACACTATCAATTTGTTCAAGCTTTTCGGTATTAATAACAGCCGACATGGCGTAGAGGGGAATAGCGCCACCCGTATAGCCAGTTCCACCTCCCCGTGGAATGATGGTTAAACCCAATGCAACGCAGGCTTTCACTAAACCCGGAATTTCAGATTCGTGATCTGGCTTGAGAACAAGCAATGGAAACTCAACACGCCAATCAGTTGCATCAGTCACGTGCGCTGCCCGTGAAAAGCCATCAAAGCAAATATTATCGGAGGCAGTAATGCGACCAAGCTCCTTGCGAGCTCGCTTGCGAATTTCTATAACCTCTTTAAAGCCTTGCTCGAAACTATCCACTGCATGGTGTGCGGCTTTTAATAAAACCTGAACTTGTTCGGCAGATTCGCCGCCAGATCTTTTCTTCACTTCGCCAAGACGATGCCATAGCGCATCTATTAATAATTGACGACGATTGGCGTTATCCAGTAAATCGTCTTGCAAGAAGGGATTGCGTTGAACAACCCAAATATCACCCAATACCTCGAACAGCATACGAGCTGATCGTCCAGTACGACGGACACCCCGCAGATCATTCAGAACGCGCCATGACTCAATGCCTAAAAGGCGGATAACGATTTCACGATCAGAAAAAGAGGTGTAGTTGTAGGGGATTTCACGAAGGCGAGGTGTACCTGCTTCGGCATCCAGCAACTGGTTCAAAGCTAAAGGGGCGTTCATGGAGTCATTTTTAGTAAATACGCATTTTAATTGAGGGTTCTTGATATTGTCAGGAAACCCAGAAAGATGCTGATCTAGAAACATAAACCCTTGCAAATTTAAGGGCTTAGGGCCTATTCATGGTACGCTCATTGGATGGCAACGAACTATTTAAAGAAAATTTTATCGGCCCGAGTCTACGATGTAGCTAGGGAAACAGAGCTCCAAGTAGCCCCCGAACTCACAAAGCGCTTAGGCAACCAAGTTTTGCTCAAAAGAGAGGATAACCAGCCGGTTTTCTCCTTCAAATTGCGTGGCGCCTACAACAAAATGGCTCACCTTTCCCCAGAGGCCTTAAAGCGGGGAGTGATTGCAGCCTCAGCAGGTAATCACGCCCAAGGGGTCGCGCTAGCGGCAGCCAAAATGAAGTGCAAAGCAGTCATCGTGATGCCCCTCACTACCCCCAGCGTCAAAATTGATGCAGTCAAGGCACGGGGTGGGTCCTGGGTCGAAATCATCTTACATGGTGATTCCTACAGCGATGCCTTCAAGTACTCAGAAATTTTAGAGAAAAAACGCAGCTTAAGCTTTGTGCATCCCTTTGATGACCCCGACGTGATTGCTGGCCAAGGCACGATAGCCCAAGAAATCTTTCAACAATATCAAGAGCCGATTGACGCCATTTTTGTAGCTATAGGCGGTGGTGGTTTAATCGCCGGAATTGGTGAATACGTTAAAGCAGTGAGCCCCAAGACTAAGGTAATCGGAGTTCAGTCAGTTGACTCGGACGCCATGAGGCGGTCTCTTCTGGCCAACAAGCGGATTGAAATGAAAGATGTTGGCCTCTTCTCAGACGGCACAGCAGTCAAGCTAGTCGGAAAAGAAACCTTTCGTATTTGTAAGCGCGTAGTGGACGACATCATCACCGTCGATACCGATGAAATCTGTGCGGCCATCAATGATGTCTTTACCGATACCCGCAGTATCTTAGAGCCTGCCGGCGCCTTAGCCATTGCCGGCATGAAGAAATACGTTGCAAAACATCGCTTACAAAAGAAGACATTAATAGCGATTGCTTGTGGCGCCAATATGAATTTCAGTCGCCTGCGTTTTGTCGCAGAACGTGCCGATGTCGGTGAATTTCGCGAAGCTGTTTTTGCTGTCACCATTCCCGAGGAGCGTGGCTCTTTCAGGCGTTTCTGCGAATTACTTGGTAATCGTAACGTCACTGAATTTAACTACCGAATTGCCGACCAAAGTGAAGCGCATATTTTTGTTGGGATTGGTACGCAAAAGGCGGCCGACAGTACGGCCATTGCAAAACATTTTCGGAAGGCAAAATTTGCCACTATCGATCTCACCCATGATGAGCTAGCGAAATCCCACTTACGTCATATGGTGGGTGGTCGCTCTACTCTTGCCGAAGATGAGCTGCTCTACCGCTTCGAGTTTCCCGAGCGCCCAGGTGCACTCATGAAGTTTCTTACCAGCATGGCGCCCAATTGGAACATTAGTCTTTTCCATTATCGTAATCATGGTGCAGACTATGGTCGCATCTTAATTGGTATTCAGGTTCCCAAGAACGAACAGAAGAAATTCCAAAAGTTCTTAGCGACCCTTGGTTATCCGCATTGGAATGAAACTGATAACCCGGCTTATCGCTTATTCCTTAAATGAGTTAATTCATCAGATCGAATTTATCAATGTCATACTCACTTACCGGAAAACTCGTTGTCGCTATTTCATCGCGCGCTCTATTTGATTTCGAGGAAGAGAATCGTATCTTCGAATCTACTGATGACAGCGCCTACATGAAGTTGCAATTAGAGCGCTTATCTGAGGCTGCTCAAACTGGGGTGGCCTTTCCATTGGTGAAGAAGCTACTGGCCTTTAACGAAGAAGGTGAACAGCGTGTCGAGGTGGTGATTCTCTCTCGCAATGACCCCGTGAGTGGCTTACGTGTATTTCGCTCAGCTGAACATCATGGCCTTCATTTAGAGCGAGGTGTATTTACCAGGGGGCGTCCACCCTACCATTACCTGCGCTCCTTACACGCCAACTTATTTCTTTCTGCAAATGAGGATGACGTACGCGCCACGATTGATGCTGGTTTTCCTGCGGCACGGGTCTATCCCGAATCGAGCAAGACCGCAGAGTCTCACCCAAATGAAATCCGTATTGCCTTTGACGGAGATGCTGTGCTATTTTCAGATGAGGCCGAGCAGGTATTTCAGAGTGAGGGTTTGATAGCTTTTGTAGATCATGAAAGTAAAAAGGCCGCCATCCCTCTACCACCTGGCCCATTCAAACCTTTACTAGAAGCACTGCATCGTTTGCAACGCTCTACTAGCGAGAAGGGGATGCGCATCCGCACTGCCCTAGTAACCGCTCGTTCTGCACCTGCACATGAGCGTGCCATTCGCACTCTCATGGCTTGGGGTATCGATGTCGATGAAGCAATGTTCCTTGGTGGACTCTCCAAAAGTGAATTCCTTCGTGAATTTGAACCTGACTTTTTCTTTGATGATCAAACCGGTCACTGTCAATCTGCTGCTTCAGTAGCGCCGACTGGTCATGTTGTATCTGGTGTATCCAATAAACCTAAAAAATAATGTCCATACTTTTACTTGGTCAAGCAACGCCATATCCCGATCAATATGATCCGAGCTTACTCTTCCCCATTCCTCGTTCCGAGAATCGTCTCAAGCTCGGTATCAAGCCAAATCAGGCTCTACCTTTTGTGGGTGTCGATATCTGGAATGCTTTTGAGCTTAGTTGGCTCAATAAAAAAGGTAAGCCCCAAATCGCATTAGCAGAATTTCAGGTTCCGGCCGATTCGCCAAACATGGTTGAATCTAAATCATTTAAGCTCTATCTCAATAGCTTTAATAGCGCCCGCTTTGAAGATGAAGCAGAAGTTCGCGAACGATTGATTGCTGATTTATCAGCAGCGGCAGGTAGCAAGATTGCTACGCGCATTATTCCAACTGAAGCAGTCGCCAAAAAAGGAATACAGGAGATGAATGGCGTCTTGATGGATCGTCTTGATATCGCTATCGATCCCAGCTTGCCAGCAGACCCTGCTTTATTGGCAGTAAATGAATCTTTTGGACCGATCGAGCAATGTTTAGTCTCTCATTTACTTAAATCCAATTGCCCAGTGACTGGTCAGCCCGATTGGGCCAGCGTGCAAATTCGTTATCAAGGACGTCCAATCCTTGAAGAAGGCTTATTACGTTACCTAATTGGCTTTAGGCAATTAGGAGAGTTTCATGAGCATTGTGTTGAAACTATTTTTTGTGACATTAAGCGGCAATGCAAGCCGGAGAAACTCTCTGTCTATGCGCGCTACACGCGCCGCGGCGGCTTGGACATTAATCCATTCCGTACCGATCACAATGCGCCATGGCCTGACAATACGCGTCATGCGAGGCAGTAACACTAACGACAGATAAATAAAAAGCCCTTCTTGAAGGGCTTTTTATTTGAGGTAGTACTAATGAGCAAAATGATTAAAACGGAATATCGTCATCCATAGCACCCAGTGATGCAGCATTTGAAGATGCTGGCACAGATTGTTCAGCCGGCTTTGAGCGGCTATAACTTTCACCACCATCACCACTGCCACCTACTGGCTTACCACCGAGCATTTGCATTGTTTCTGAAACGATCTCAGTAGAATATTTTTCTTGACCACTGGCGTCAGTCCATTTGCGTGTGCGCAGACGGCCTTCAACATAAACCTGTGAACCTTTTTTGAGGTATTGACCAGCGATCTCTGCAAGCTTGCCAAAGAATGCAACTCGGTGCCATTCTGTGGTTTCTTTCATTTCACCAGATTGTTTGTCTTTGTAACGATCCGATGTTGCTACCGATATATTAGTAACGGCGTCACCGCTTGGCATGTAACGCGTTTCTGGGTCACGTCCTACGTTACCTACGATGATGACCTTATTTACTGAAGCCATGTTGTCTCCCGAAGAAAAATGATGTTATTAATTGAATCTGAAATGTAGCTAAAAATAGATGGAATCAGTAAAGCTACAACTATGCCTTTGCAGTTAAATCCCTTGAATCAACTACTCTCGCGGGTAATTCACGCATCGACCATGCAATTATAAGCCAGCATAAAAGCAACACTGCGCCCATGACAAATACCGACAAATTACCATGGCTATCCATCAACCAACCCCCAATAACAGCCCCCGTAAAGAGCCCAATCGACTGGGTTGTGTTGTAAACCCCTAAAGCAGTTCCCTTGGATTCTTTCGCATAGCGGGTAACTAAAGAGGGTTGTAGCGCCTCTAATAGATTAAAACCGACAAAGTAAATCAATAGTGCTACGGCGATGAGCATCACGGATGAAGCTTGAGTGAAGATGATTTCAGCAATCATGAGAAGAACAATAGCTATCAACAAAACAAGTCGTATACGCTGTTTTTTCTCACCGTAAATTAAGAGCGGAATCATAAATACAAAAGAAAGTAAAACTACGGACAGATAGACTTGCCAGTGCTCACTCAGTGGAAAGCCGGCTTGCTCTAATAAGCGTGGCACCACTAAAAACATGGCTACTTGGGTCGCATTTAAAACAAATACCCCGACATTGAGGCGCATGAGCTCTGGGCGCAGAAATACGACTTTGAGTGAATCTTGCCGCATCTGAATTTCAGGCTTGTTATTTGGCAACACAAAATAGGCCACCACCATTGCTATAGCACCTAAGATTGCCAGCACCAAAAACATCCCACTAAGACTGATCATGCGATAAAGCGGGGCGGCAACCACTAGGGATATTGCAAATGATAGGGATATGCTGGCACCAACCAAAGCCATAGCTTGACCACGCACTTGCTCCCGAGTGAGATCAGCAACCCAAGCAGAAACTGCCGCAGAAATCGCACCGGCACCCATGATGCCGCGCCCAATGGCTATCCATAGCAAATCATCCTTAGCTGCACAAATTAAGGCTCCAGCAACAAACAGGGATAGCCCCCATAAAACCACTTTTTTCCGCCCAATTCGGTCGGAAAGCCTACCTAAAGGAATATGGAAGCAGGCCTGAACAATATTGAAAATTCCTAATGCCAGACCGATCAAAAAGGCTTGGTCGCCTCCAGGTAAGTCTTTGGCGTGAATGCTGAAAACGGGCAAAAGCAGAAAAAGGCCCAGCATACGAAGACCGAAGATGCCTGCCAAGGCTAGAGTTGAGCGAAGTTCAGAAGGATTCATGGGAAAGAGCTATATTAACAAGTTACGCTAAAAAATCATGAATAACGAAATCAAGATCCGCGGTGCCCGCACCCACAACCTCAAAAACATCAATCTAGATATCCCTAGAGAGAAATTAGTCGTTTTGACTGGACTATCTGGCTCAGGAAAAAGTTCTTTAGCTTTTGATACGCTATACGCCGAAGGACAACGCCGCTATGTAGAGTCCTTATCCGCCTACGCCCGCCAGTTTTTACAACTGATGGAAAAGCCGGATGTCGATACGATTGAAGGGCTCTCTCCTGCGATTTCAATTGAACAAAAAGCCACTAGCCATAACCCCCGCTCTACGGTGGGTACGGTCACAGAAATTCATGATTATTTGCGTTTGTTATTTGCTCGTGCAGGAACCCCACATTGCCCTGATCACGATCTACCCTTAGAAGCTCAAAGCGTTTCTCAAATGGTCGATACCGTTTTAGCAATGCCAGAGGACACTAAGCTGATGATTTTGGCTCCAGTCGTGAGCGAGCGTAAGGGAGAGTTTGTAGATCTCTTCCAAGACTTACAAGCCCAAGGATTTGTCCGCTTTCGAGTGCGCTCTGGGGGCGGTACAACGAATACTGCCAAGGCAGAGATCTTTGAAGTAGACCAATTACCAGCACTCAAGAAAAACGATAAGCATTCTATTGAAGTTGTCGTAGACCGGATTAAAGTTCGCCCTGACATACAGCAACGCGTAGCAGAGTCTTTTGAGACCGCGCTGCGCTTAGCTGACGGCAAAGCCATGATCGTGAATATGGATACTGGCAAGGAGATGATTTTCTCAAGCAAATTTGCCTGCCCGATTTGCTCCTATTCATTACAAGAGCTTGAGCCGCGTCTTTTCTCATTCAACAATCCCATGGGTGCATGCCCATCATGTGACGGTCTGGGTCATCAGTCATTCTTCGATCCAAAACGGATTGTTGCGCACCCAGATCTATCACTGGCATCTGGCGCCATCAAGGGCTGGGATCGTCGTAATCAGTTTTATTTCAAGCTCTTACAGACACTCGCGAAACATGGCGGCTTTGACGTAGAAAAACCTTTTGAGACTCTCAACAAGAAACAGCAAGATCTCATTTTGCTCGGCTCAGGTGATGTCACTATTCCCTTTGAGTACATCAATGAGCGCGGTAAAAATAGTGTTCGTCAACATGCGTTCGAAGGTATCGTTGCGAATTTTGAACGTCGCTATCGTGAAACCGATTCAGCTACAGTTCGGGAAGAATTGTCCCGCTATCAAAATATGCAGATCTGTCCAGAATGTAGCGGCAGTCGCTTGCGCAAAGAGGCACGCTTTGTCAAAGTGGGTGATGGCAAGCAATCCCGTGCTATTTATGAAATCAGCGCCCTCCCCTTAAAAGAAGCAAAAGAATATTTTGAAGCCCTCGAACTAAAAGGCGCTAAACGAGAAATCGCCGATAAAATTGTGAAAGAAATTGGTTCTCGTCTCCGCTTTCTGAATGATGTCGGCCTGGACTATCTCTCACTCGAGCGTAGTGCGGATACCCTCTCTGGGGGTGAGGCACAACGTATTCGTCTAGCATCACAGATTGGCTCTGGTCTCACAGGCGTAATGTACGTTTTAGATGAACCTTCCATTGGTTTGCATCAACGTGATAATGATCGCCTCATCGGCACCCTCAAGCACTTGCGCGACCTAGGCAATAGCGTACTGGTAGTTGAACATGATGAAGATATGATTCGTGCTTCTGACTACGTCATTGATATTGGTCCTGGTGCGGGCGTGCATGGCGGTGAAGTCGTGGCAGAAGGCACTCCTGCAGAAGTTGAAGCTAATCCAAAGTCTTTAACAGGTGCCTATTTATCTGGCCGCGAGTGGATTGCCGTTCCAGAAAAGCGTATTCCTGTCAACGATAAGTTCCTAGAAATCATCGGCGCGCGCGGCAACAACTTGCAATCTGTTCATGCCAAAATTCCGGTCGGCTTATTAACCTGTGTCACCGGTGTATCAGGCTCAGGCAAATCAACGCTCATTAACGACACACTGCACCATGCCGTTGCGCAACATATTTATGGTTCGAATGCTGAACCAGCAGCGCACGATGCCATCAAAGGCCTGGATAATTTTGACAAAGTCATTAGCGTAGATCAGTCCCCAATTGGTAGAACCCCACGCTCTAACCCGGCTACCTACACTGGATTATTTACACCCATCAGAGAGTTGTTCTGTGGCGTACCTGCCGCGCGTGAGCGAGGCTATGAAGCTGGACGTTTTTCTTTCAACGTCAAAGGTGGGCGCTGTGATGCCTGCGAAGGCGATGGCGTCATTAAAGTAGAAATGCATTTTTTACCAGATGTGTATGTCCCTTGCGATGTTTGTCATGGCAAACGCTATAACCGCGAGACATTAGATATCCGCTACAAAGGCAAGAACATTCACGAGGTACTTTCGATGACCATCGAACAAGCCCATGAATTCTTCGAAGCAGTCCCTATTGTTAAGCGTAAGCTGAAAACTTTGCTCGACGTGGGATTGGGTTACGTCAAACTTGGCCAAAGCGCCACAACCTTATCTGGCGGCGAAGCGCAGCGCGTCAAACTTTCATTAGAACTCTCTAAACGCGATACCGGCAGAACACTCTACATCTTAGATGAGCCAACTACGGGCTTGCATTTTCATGATATTCAATTGCTCTTGACCGTTCTGCAAACACTTAAGAAGCAAGGCAATACGATTGTCATCATTGAACATAACTTAGATGTTATCAAGACTGCCGATTGGATAATTGACTTAGGTCCTAAAGGTGGCGCTGGTGGTGGGCAAATTATTGCTACTGGCACACCCGAAGAGGTTTCTAAAAATGAGGCTAGCTTTACCGGTCACTACTTAGCACCACTACTGGTTCGCAAAAAACCTGTCGCCATCAAAAAGAAAAAATAATTCGATTAATGCGTTATTAGATTAAAGCAATTTAGATTCGGCTAAATCAGTCGCTTCTGAGTTGCCTGAGAGAACCAAGATATCGTTAGCTTGTAAACGCAAGTCTGGAGTGAGTTCTAACTTGACATAGTCAGCTCTATCTATTTTACGTCTCACCGCTTGAATACTCACACCCTCGTTTTCAAGGTGCAGTTCATCAAGTGTTTTACCAATGCTAATAGATTCTGGTAGCAAGGTGACGGAGTGCAAACGCCATGATTCATTCGATCCAAAATCATCGTCAGCAGAACCGCGGAAGTATCCTCTTAATAAACTGTAGCGCGCTTCTCGGGCACTTGTAATACGACGTACTACTTTTCGCATCGGCACACCCATCATCAACAAGACATGCGAAGCCATCATGAGGCTGCCTTCAATCAGCTCAGGGACAACCTCTGTCGCACCTGCTGCCTGTAGTTTGGCTAAGTCTGCGTCATCCTTAGTACGAACTAATACTGTCATGCCAGGACGTAAGCGCTCGACTTGATTGAGGACTTTTAGTGTGGCGGGGGTATCCGCATAGGTAATCACCACTGCTTTTGCTCTTGATAATCCAGCTGCGACTAAATAATTTTCTCGACTGGCGTCCCCATAAACGACGTTATCGCCCGCGCCTGCAGCTTCTTTGACTCGGTCCGGATCCATATCTAAGGCAATGTAAGGAATTTTTTCTTGATCCAGCATGCGGGCTAAGCTTTGCCCTGAGCGGCCAAATCCACAAATCACGACATGGTTTTCTGTGCGGACACTTTTTGCAGCGACACGCGTTAGTGCGAGCGATTGCAACAACCACTCATTATTAGAAAAGCGCATCGCGATACGGTCGCTGTATTGAATCAAGAAAGGTGCGCCAAACATTGACAGCAGCATCGCCGCCAATACTGCTTGACTCAAGGCAGGATCTATTAAATCTAAGCCATCAATTTGATTTAAGAGTACAAAACCGAATTCACCGGCCTGTGCTAAACACAAGCCTGTTCGAATAGAGATGCCAGGACTTGAACCAAAAGCACGTGACAATAAAGCAATTAAGCCGAACTTAAAAATCAATGGGCCAATTAATAAAAGTAAAACTAGCATCCACTGTTGACGAATCACTTCAAAATCTAACAACATGCCAACCGTAATAAAGAAGAGACCCAGAAGGACATCCCTAAATGGCTTCACATCCTCTTCAACCTGATGACGATAAGGGGTCTCGGCAATCAACATACCCGCTAAGAAAGCACCTAGTGCCAGTGATAAACCAAAGTGCTCCGTAAGGCCTGCCATACCCAAAACAATTAATAGCAAATTGAGCATGAATAGCTCTTGAGAGCGTAACTTGGCAACCAAACTAAACCAGCGACTCATTAGGGTTTGGCCAATGACAAAAATGAGCACAAGGGCTACCGCGATCTTGATCGATGCTGCAGTCAATGCCAGAAATAAGTCTCCAGGATTTTTACCTAGAGAAGGCAACAAAATTAACAGAAAAACTACTGCTAAATCCTGAAACAGCAAAATACCAATGATGTTACGTCCATGCTCTGTCTCAATTTCTGAGCGATCAGAAATGAGTTTAGTAACGATGGCAGTCGATGACATGGCGAGGGCGCCACCAAGGGCGATCGCAGCTTGCCAGGAAATCGGATAAATCCAGTTCATCAAGAGGCTAGCGGGAACTGCCAGCAGCATGGTTAAAACCACCTGGCTTCCACCCAAGCCAAATACAATGGTCCGCATAGCCCTCAGCTTATGGAGGTTGAATTCCAGGCCGATCGAGAACATTAAGAAAACCACGCCAAACTCTGCCAAATACTTCACTGTGGCTGAATCATTGGCTAAACCGAGGGCATGAGGACCTATCAAGACGCCAATGGCAAGATAACCCAAAATAGGGGGGAGCCCAAAAAAGCGGAAAATAACTACCCCGGCCACCCCAGAGGCCAATAAGATGAGAGTGAATTGAAGGACTGACGGCATATACTCACCCCATGATAGCCAAGACTCGTGAACGAACCCTAAAGCTGGCACGTGACACCCTCACAATTGAGGCTGCCGCACTGCACACGATGCGTGATCGCCTAGAAGGCGCGAACGCCGATGCCCTTGTACTTGCGGTTGACTTACTGCACTCCTGCAAAGGCCGTATTGTGGTCTCAGGAATTGGTAAATCTGGTCATATTGCCCGCAAAATTGCAGCCACATTTGCTTCTACGGGCTCCCCCGCTTTTTTTGTTCACCCAGCAGAAGCCAGTCATGGCGACCTTGGAATGGTGACGCGTGATGACGTCTTTGTCGCCCTCTCCAATTCTGGTGAAACAGATGAGCTTCTCACTATCGTACCCATTGTCAAACGTACAGGCGCAAAACTCATTGCCTTAACTGGTGCACCCAGTTCCTCTTTGGCCAGTTTGGCAGATGCTCATTTAGACACTAGCGTCGAAAAAGAGGCTTGCCCGCTCAATCTGGCGCCAACTTCCAGCACAACCGCAGCCCTCGCAATGGGCGACGCGCTAGCTGTTGCTCTTCTAGATGCTCGTGGCTTTCAGGCGGAAGATTTTCAACGCTCGCATCCAGGCGGCCGCTTGGGTCGTAAACAGTTAATGCATGTAAGTGAGGTTATGCGTAGCTATGCAGAAACTCCCAAGATTGCCATCTCTGCTTCATTGCAGGACGCCTTACTAGAGATGACCGCCAAGCGCATGGGTATGGTGGTTACTCTAGATAAGGTAAATAAAGTGGCTGGCATCTTTACCGATGGTGATCTACGACGCCTACTCGAGAAGAGCACTAATTTGGATGGTCTCACCTTAGAAAAAGCAATTACTTCTGCACCGCGCACAATTCCTCCTGAACTATTGGCGGAAGAAGCTATCGAGATGATGGAAAAACATCGCATTAATCATTTAGTGGTAACCGACCCACAAGGCTTATTACTGGGGGCGCTCAACCTCCACGATTTATTTGCCGCTAAGGTTATTTAAGTAAACGGCTTTTTAATTATTTATCTACTCACATGCCAAGCGCCTTTAGCCCCCACAACACTAACCCATTGAGCCAATATCCACAGGCATGGGACCGCGCAGGAACTGTCAAACTGCTTGTACTAGATGTCGATGGCGTCCTAACGAATGGTCAAGTATGGATTAGTGAGAATGGCAAAGAGTCTCTTAAAGCGTTTGATATTCAAGATGGTTTAGGGATCAAACTCTTAGAAAAAATTGGTATTCCAACAACCATCATTACTGGACGAAACTCCAAAATGGTCTTAGCACGTTGTGATGAGCTCGGCATCAAACACATACACATGGGTGTTGAAAATAAAGCCGTGGCCTTAGAGAACATACTGCAATCACTTGGACTCAAGTCATCTGACTGTGCCGTCATGGGTGATGATTGGCCTGATTTTCAGATGATGAAGTCTGCAGGTTTGAGGATATGTCCTGCGCAAGGGCACGATGCTGTAAAAGAGGTGGCTCACCTAGTCACCACTCGAGCAGGTGGTTGTGGCGCAGTTCGCGAAGTTTGCGATCTAATCCTAAGGGCGCAAAACCGCTACGAAGAACTGCTTGCTCAAGCACGCGCTTAAGGTTTTCATCAATGCAACTGAATCCCCAACAAATTAAATTAAGTATTTGGCGAACTTTGTTACGCCTTATGCCATTAATCTTAATGGGTACGTTCACCCTCGTCACTTTTTGGCTGGTCAAGAAAAACACACCAGCAGAAAAATCGGCTATTGAGCGTGTACGCCTCCATGAGCCTGATTACACCATTACTAATGGCGCCCTATCCGCCCTAAATGAATTGGGGCAAACCAAATATCGAGTCTTAGGTAAGAAAGTGATTCACTACGACGATGACGCCTCGATTGATATTGACGCTCCGCGTATGCGCTTATTTCCGCCTGAAAAGTCACCGATTACAGTAAAAGCGAATAAGGGGCATTTAGATGGTGATCTCACTGTTCTAGACCTGATTGATAACGCTGAAATCTTCCGCCCACCTCAAGTTGCCACAGGAACTGAACCGGCAAGACCGCGAATGCTTGCACGCTCCTCTTATTTCAAGGTGCTCATTAATGATGACATCATAGAGACCGACAAACCCATTACGCTAGAACAGGGGCTCTCTGTGATGCGCTCAACTGATGGCGGCATATTTAATAACATTGACCAAAGCATGGTGTTATCAGGACAAGTAAAGGGTCGTATCGAGCGTGTACAGACTGGAGAGCAGCCATGACCCTACTATCCAAGTCACTGCAGTTTTCTGCACTTTTGGCAGCCTGCTTAATCAGCACGGCTCACGCAGAAAAAGCCGACCAAGATAAACCCATAATCCTGGAAGCGGAAAAAGTTTCTGTAGACGATGTGAAACAAGTTTATGAGCTTGATGGTGAGGTACTTTTAATCAAAGGTAGTATTTTGATTACCGGCGAAAAGGGTAATATTAAAGTCGACCCCGAAGGCTATGAATATGTGGATGTTCAGGGCAAGTCAGCAACTAGTGCCAGCTTTAGACAAAGGCGTGAAGGGCCAGCCGATGAATTTATGCAGGGTCGCGGTCAAACGGTTACCTACAATGCCAAGACTGAACTCCTCACCCTTACTGGGGATGCGAACTTAAAGCGACTTCATAATATGCAAATGCTAGACCAATTACGCGGCTGGAAAATTGACTATGACGATGTTCAGCAGCGCTATCAAGTATCACCGCCTGCAAATGTGAAGGCAGATGACCTACCCCTTGCTAGAGCCATCCTGTCACCGAGAAGAAAAGCTACCCTAGAAAAATGATCACGGATTTCAATAGCAATCAAAACCCGGCAACTTTACGCGCCCAGCATCTCCAAAAGCGCTATGGATCCCGTACCGTAGTGCGGGATGTATCAATCGAGGTTAAGTGTGGTGAAGTCGTTGGGCTCCTGGGGCCTAATGGTGCTGGTAAGACCACCTCTTTCTACATGATTGTTGGCTTGGTTCCCTTAGATGGTGGGGGCATTGTTCTTGATGGCACTGACATTACGCACCTACCGATTCACCAGCGCGCTCGCATGGGCTTATCCTACCTGCCACAAGAAGCTTCGGTTTTCAGGAAACTCAATGTTGCCGAAAACATTCAAGCCGTATTGGAGCTGCAAGTACAAGGTGGCAAGCGTTTAAGTAAAGTTGAGATTGCCCAGCGTCTAGATGAGCTCTTGGGTGAACTCCAAATTAGCCATCTTCGCAATAATCCAGCGCTCTCACTATCTGGAGGAGAGCGTCGTCGTGTTGAAATCGCCAGGGCCTTGGCATCCCAGCCTAAGTTCATCTTGTTAGACGAGCCCTTTGCAGGGGTTGACCCTATTGCTGTTGGAGAGATTCAGCGGATTGTGCGCTTTTTAAGAGACCGCCAGATTGGTGTCCTCATCACCGATCATAACGTTCGCGAAACCCTGGGAATATGCGATCACGCCTACATCATCAGCGAAGGTAGTGTGCTGGCTGAAGGTAAACCAGACCAAATCATCGAGAATGATGCCGTTAGAAGAGTCTACCTAGGCGAAAACTTCCGCATGTAAATATTCTATTTTTGAATATTTATGGCTAAAAATGATCTGCCCCCTTGGTTTTCAGCAAAATCGCTGATACGCTGGAGGCTCATGAAGTTCATTTCCGTATAAACAAGAAGAGCATTGCAGGGGCCTGCTGCGCACCCCGGGTAATCATTTGCGCAGGCATTTTGTCTTGCTATAAATAGGAGCTGCTGATGAATCTAAAAATTAATAGCCGTCATGTTGAAGTTACCCCAGCCATGCGTTCTCACCTCGAGGCTGGCTTGGCTAAAATTCGCAAACACTTCGACCATGTCCTAGATGCATCTGCATTTTTGATTGTTGATAACGCTAAAGAAAAAGATCTTCGTCAAGCCGCCGAAATTACTATTCACCTCAAAGGCAAGGAACTGTTTGCCGAGGCTCATAACGCTGATCTTTATCACGCAATGGATGCAGTAGTTGATAAACTTGAGCGCCAAGTCATCAAACATAAAGAGAAAATTCAAAATCATCATCACGACAAACACCTTGAGTAATTTGGGATCTAGGGACACCTATAATCAGTCAATATGAATGCCTTGACTGAACTTTTTACCCTCGACTGCATTGTCTTAGAGAGCCCATCTAAAAATCGGGCCGAGGTCTTTGCGGCTGTAGGGGAGCTATTTGCCAAACAAGCAGGGCTTGATGCGCAAGCGATCGTTGGCTTTTTAAATGCCCGTGAGGACTTAGGCTCTACCGCTCTAGGCGCTGGTGTCGCTATCCCCCATGGTCGGGTAAAAGGATTGAGGCATCCGATTGCCGCCTTTATCAGGTTGAAAAATCCGATTGAATTCGCAGCCCCTGATGGAGAGCCAGTCTCTATCCTCATTTTTTTACTCGTCCCTGAAAAAGCAACTCAGCAACATTTAGAAATTCTGTCCTCTATTGCACAGCTCCTTTCTGACCAAGACATCCGCAAAACACTTGTTGCAGAAATAAATCCAGAGAAGGTCTGCCAGCTACTACAAGCCTGGGGCTCAGCTTGACGACCCAACCCCTTTTACTCGAGGGTGTTACTGCCCAACAAATATTTGATGACAATGTCTCTGACTTAAAGCTTGCCTGGATTGGTGGTTTAGAGGGTGCAGATCGCACTTTTTTACCGGAGGCTGTAAAAGCTGCTGCTGCCAGCTCTGACTTAGTGGGTCACTTAAACCTCATACACCCAAGCAGAATTCAGATTTTTGGCGAACAAGAAATTCACTACCACTCTGAACTTGAGCCAAAACAGAAACAAGAGCAAATTTCCAGCTTAATCTCCAAGACGCCACCCTGTGTCATTGTGGCGGATGGGAAAGAGGCCGACTCCGATCTACAGCTCTTCTGCCAAAGATCCTCTACACCTTTATTCACCACCTCGATTTCTGCCGCTGAAGTGATCGACCATCTCCGTACCTATCTGACCAAGATAGGTGCCCCAAAAATTACGATGCATGGCGTCATGATGGATATCCTTGGCTTAGGTGTCTTAATCATGGGTGAGTCAGGATTGGGTAAAAGTGAATTGGGCCTCGAGTTGATCTCTCGTGGCCATGGCTTAGTAGCTGATGATGCAGTTGATTTTGCTCGACTCGGACCGGATTATATTGAGGGTCGTTGCCCAGTCATCTTACGGAACCTCTTGGAAGTTCGTGGTTTAGGCTTATTAGATATTCGCACCATCTTTGGTGAAACGGCTGTGCGCCGTAAATTGAAGTTACGGCTAATAGTGCAATTAGTCCGTCGTAATGATGGTGAATTCGAGCGACTACCTTTGGAAGCACAGCATATTGAGGTGCTGGGTGTTCCCATTAGAACTGTCAAAATACAAGTAGCTGCTGGTAGAAACTTAGCAGTTCTGGTAGAGGCTGCAGTACGTAATACGATCTTGCAACTTCGTGGCATTGATACTTTGAAAGAATTTATTGAGCGCCAGCGTTTACAAATGCATGCTGAGTCCGAGTCCATCAAATCACAAGGCCGACTCATTTAATATGCAAATCAATTTGATTACTGGCATTTCAGGCTCCGGTAAATCGGTTGCGCTGAGAGCCTTTGAGGATGCGGGCTATGACTGTGTCGATAACTTACCAGTCACCCTATTAGAAAATCTCATCACTACGCTAGAAGGCGAACAAAGTGAGCGTATTGCAGTAGCTATAGATGCCCGTCGTGGTCAGTCGATTGCCGAGTTACCACAGATTTTAGAAAACCTACGGCGCAATCACCAGGTGCGAGTTCTTTTTCTCAATGCCGATACCAATACGCTCATTCAACGCTTCTCCGAAACCCGTAGGCGTCATCCGCTCTCCGGAAAAACACAGCAGTCGCAAGCAGCTACTCTCATCGAAGCAATTGATAAAGAGCGTAATTTATTAGAGCCCTTGAGAACACAAGCCCATAGCATTGATACCAGCAACCTTCCAGCCCATGCATTGCGCTCCTGGATTCAGGATCTTCTCAAAGATAAGCCGCAAGGACTCACCGTCATATTTGAATCTTTTGGATTTAAAAAAGGCTTACCCAGTGAGGCAGATTTGGTATTTGATGTGCGCTGTCTTCCTAACCCACACTATGACAAATCTTTACGGCCCCTATCTGGTAAAGATCAACCCGTACGCGAGTTTTTAGAAAAAATACCTGAAGTAGTGAGTATGGAAAACGATATTATTCAATTTATTGAAAAATGGTTACCGCACTACATTGCAGATGGTCGAAGCTACCTCACGGTTGCGATTGGCTGTACCGGTGGACAACATCGCTCGGTCTACTTAGTAAGCCGCATCATTGCCCATTTTTTGGCGCAAAAAGATTTAGCAGCACTCCAGATTAATTTCTTAAGTCGTCACCGCGAACTAGACTCAATCCCTGCAATAACAGTTTGATTGGTTGCGGTAGACCATATTTTCCCAGTTGAAGTAATGGCACCCACTTTAGGTCATCACTCGAGAATTTGATGGTTTGACTTGCAGTGACTTGCCAGATCTGCATCCATAAACGTCGATGCGTAAAGACATGTTTAATCTCCAATCCCTTCTCGATAGATTGGCAACTCTTTAAAACAGTCGAAATTTTTTCATCTGGCAGCGCTAACTGAAATAGCTCCTTCACCGTCAAATTCACTAAATGATTATCTGCATTTTTTGCGATCTTTTCTTTGACTCTCCACGCAGATTCAGGCAAAGACCACAGCCCGCCCCAAATCGCTTTTTCTGGACGTCTTTGCAGTAAGACTGAGTTGCCATTCCGAAGCAATAACATATCGCAATTGAATTCAGGTGATTTAGCTTTTACTACCTTACGAGGCAATAGCAATACTTGATCACTCAAATTTGCTTGGCATTGTTTTGCAAACGGGCATTGCTTCACCCCGCTCAAACACACGGGCTTACGAGAGGTGCACCAAGTTGCCCCAAAATCCATGAGGGCCTGCGTGTACACCGGCATATCTTCCGCTTTTTTAGGAAGCAGTTTTTTTGCTAGGAACCATAACTCATCATTAATCGCTTTCTCTTGGAGGGCACCCTCTATACCAAATAGTCTTGCTAAAACACGTTTGACATTGGCATCTAATATCGGGGCCCGCTCATGAAATGCAAAAGCAGCAATAGCGCCTGCAGTAGATCTACCTATGCCTTTGAGTTGCTCTAGTGACGCCGGATCATTTGGAAATCTTCCCCCAAATTCCTCGATAACCTGCTTTGCGCAGGCGTGCAGGTTGCGAGCACGCGTGTAATAGCCAAGGCCTGCCCATTCCGCCAAAACATCATCTAATGGTGCAGTAGCCAATTTTTTGACCGTCGGGAAGCGTTTCATAAAGCGGGGGTAGCGCTCTAAAACAGTTGCTACCTGAGTTTGCTGCAACATGATTTCAGAAACCCATACCGCGTAGGGATCTCGAATACTCTGCCAAGGCAAGCCTTGACGCCCATCCTTGCCATGCCAAGTAATAAGTGAAGTAGAAAAGTGTTTTATTAGCGCTTCTGACATTTGGGGCAAAAATAGGTGGAGCGCTGACCTTGTACTATCTGCCTAATTGATGTCTTACATACTTTACAAGGCTGGTCTTTGCGATCATAGACTTTGGTTTGAACCATGAAGTATCCAGGACTTCCTTCACTATTCACAAAATCTTTTAAAGTACTTCCACCTGCATCAATCGCTTTTGTCAAAATTGATTTCACTGCAGCAGCTAACCGTGAGCATTGCGGGCGCGTGAGTTTTCCAGCAGCCTTTGCCGGATGAATGCCTGCCTCGAATAAACTCTCTGAGCAATAAATATTGCCCACACCCACCACTGCTTGGCCTGCCAATAAAAACTGTTTAACTGCAACGCTACGCTTACGCGAAAGTCGATACAAAACATCTGCCCCAAGATCACCCGCAAACTCAGGCGAAAAAGGTTCAACCCCAAGTTTTTGTAGGAGTGTATTACTCTCAATCGGTCCATGGGATTGTGGATGCCATAAAACAGCGCCAAATTTTCGAGGATCATGCAAACGCAAGCTCAGTTTGCCGAACTCAAATGTCACGCGATCATGCGGCTTCAAAGGATCACTGCCGGGGAGTACGCGTAGTGTTCCCGTCATTCCTAGATGCAGTAAGAGATGCCCGGTATCAAACTCCACTAAGAGATATTTGCCTCGGCGTGCTATTCCCAAAACCTGCCGTCCTGTCAGTAATCGATCTAAATTACGGGGTACCGGCCAACGTAAACGACCATCAATAATCTTGACCGCACTCAACTGACGCCCCTCTATGTGGGGCTGGATACCCAATCGGGTAACTTCGACTTCTGGGAGTTCTGGCATAAATGGATTGTAGTTTCGCGGATTAGAATGTGCTTATGACTAAATTTTTACTAATGCCTTCTTTGCGGGCCTTATTACTCACCGCTGGACTTGGCGTCAGCCTCTGCTCTAGCCATGCCTTTGCTCAAAATAATCGCTTGGATAGTGGAGAGGCGGTATTTGAGGTCTTGGCCTCAGAAATCGCCTTACAGCGCGGTGAGGCTGGCCTTGCCTATGGCACCTATCTGGAGCTCGCTCGCCAGCTCAATGACCCCCGCTTAGCGCAGAGGGCAATGGAAATTGCGATTGCAGCGGGGGCGCCGGATTTAGCACTTCAAGCTGCCCAAACCTGGGATGGGTTAGCGGGATCTAAGCAGACCAAGCCGAAGGAAGTACTTGTCACTCTTTTAATCCTCAATCAACGCTGGTCGGATGCAGTCAAGCCTGCCATTTCCTTATTAAATCAACAGACTCCAGCGCAGCGTGAAAGTACTTTGTTGCAGATTCAGGCACTGCTTGCCAAAGCCACTGATGAAACAGAAGCTTTAAAGGCCTTTTATGGAATCGTTTCGGTTTTAAAACCAGAACCAACAAATCCTGGACTTCTATATACCTATGCCATGTCTGCCGAGAAGTCTGGTTACATTGATGTGATGGAAAAAATTCTGCGAGAGATCTTGCGCAAGAACCCAAATGATGTCAACAGCTTAAATGCACTGGGTTACTCATTAGCTGATCGTAATCAGAAGCTACCTGAAGCATTCAAGCTCATTAGTAAAGCCCATCAACTCTCACCTCGGGATGGCTTCATTTTAGATAGTCTGGGTTGGGTGAATTTTCGGATGGGTAAAAATGTGCTTGCCCTCGAACAACTTCAACAGGCTTTCAATATCAAACCTGAGGCAGATATTGCCGCGCATATTGGTGAAGTCTTATGGGTCATGAATCGTCCAGCTGAAGCAGAAGAGATGTGGCGCAAAGGCCAACAACTCGATGCCAACAATCCCACTCTTAAAGAAACTTTAAAACGCTTAAAACCGGATTGGTCTTTAGCTGATACTGCCCTCAAAGGCACATGGGATGGTCGTTTTTCGGTGAAAGTGAGCGGCTTAACTGAAGGTAAGAATCAAGGTGGTTCAGGTGGCTTTACCTTGACTCAAAATGCACTAACGGATGTCTTGGAAATTCGTAATCCAATGGGTGGCTCGATTGCCAAAATTACGATTAACCCAGGTGAGGCTATTTTAGAGCGTGATGGTGAGCTCACTACTGCAATCGATGCGGATACGCTGATTCAAAATACCTTAGGGCTGCCCTTACCTGCTCGGGGCCTATCTAATTGGTTACGCGGACAGACTAGAGCCGGCAGTAACGCAAGTGTTGAACGAGATGTGAAAGGGCAGGTGAGTAAAATCACCCAAGATGGTTGGACCTTAAGTTATAACTGGAATAATGCTCAGCGCTTGGAAAAACTCATGATGACCCGAAGTTCTAACATTGGGTCTATCGATATCCGCTTGGTATTTGATACTCCAATCGAGTGACGTGCGAACGATGAGTAAGGTGTTAGAAATACACTGCCCTGCAAAGCTCAATCTTTTTTTGCATATTGTTGGGCGCCGTGAGGACAGCTACCACCTGCTGCAATCTGTTTTTCAGCTGATCGATTGGTGCGATATCCTCAACTTAAAACGCATTTCAGAAAATGACATCCGTCGTATTAATCCCATCCCAGGCGTTCCCCCTTCACAAGATTTAGTGGTTCGCGCAGCGCAGCTTTTAAAACAGCATTGCAAGATTGAATACGGTGTAGAAATTAGTCTTCAAAAAAACATTCCTATGGGAGCTGGATTAGGCGGAGGATCCTCTGATGCCGCTTCTACCTTGATTGGCCTCAACTCGCTTTGGGATCTCCATCTCGATATCCCCACGCTTTGTGAACTTGGCCTACAGCTAGGTGCGGATGTGCCTTTTTTTATCTTTGGCCAAAATGCCTTTGTGGAGGGTATCGGGGAGAAATTACAAGCGATTTCCCTGGAAGCCCAGAACTTCCTGGTGATTTTTCCAAATCAGGGGATTGCAACAAAACAGATTTTTCAAGACCCTCGATTGACCCGAGATCACGCTCCGATTACAATTGATGGCTTTCTTGCATCACCAAAGTCCTTTCGGTCCAATGATTGTCAGGCTGTAGCGGTGCAAAGTTGTCCTGAAGTGAAGCAAGCATTAGATTGGATTTACCAGGCAGTGCCTAACTCGGCGCCCTGCATGTCCGGCTCTGGGAGTAGCGTATTCGCTGCCTTAGAACCTCAGGCGGACACCGCAAATCTCAATAATCTTCTGCAAAATCTTCCAAAAGGATGGGTAGGTCGAATTGTTCGGGGCTTGAATAACAATCCCGCTTACAATTTGGTTTCTTTAGATTGAGCTGTAGGGGAATCGCCAAGCTGGTTAAGGCACTGGATTTTGATTCCAGCATGCGAAGGTTCGAATCCTTCTTCCCCTGCCA
>JBBAQC010000002.1:0-31661 GCA_040400535.1 Polynucleobacter sp.
GGGATGATGCTGGTGGAAGCTCATGGGATGATGGTGGCGGTGACTTTATGAGTGACGTTTAATTCGCTCCCCGTTCATTAGAAATAGAATAGTACTACTGCACTAACCACCTTCGGGTGGTTTTGTGTTTTATTATCGGTAAAACTCTCATACGAGAGGATGATCTCAAAACCATCTCTTGATTATTAAAGCGAAGTTGTAGCTAGACAAACCTGTGGCCAAAAGAGCCATTCTAGAAAGTGAAGCATGCCAGATTATATTTACCGATTGCCCAATTTTTTAATAATGATTTTTCTGATTATTTTTATTTCTGTGGTGTCTATATATGTGCCTACCTTGATACATAGCTCTTATATCTTTATCCCCAATCAACAAAGTATCAAGCTTGGGCAGGCTTTGTTCTCACCGATAGCCTCTAGTACCGGTCTTCTCATTGGATTTTTATTGAACCAAGCCCAAACCGGTTACCGCGAAGTTGAAAATATCATTTCCGTTGAGGCTGGTCGAATCAACAATCTTGATCGTCTACTACTGAGGTTCGGTAGCACTCAAGCCCTCGACATTCGAGCGAACTTAAGGGCATATATCGAATCAATCATCAATGATGAATGGCCCGACTTACAAAATGGCAAAGGTAGTAACAAAACACACATGATTTGGAGATCTGTTTCTCAGGATGTATTTAAGCTTGATCCCATTACCCCTAAACAACTATCGCTTTATGGAGACATTATTGATAAGCAAGAGGAGATAGCTGAGTCCAGGGAGATGCGCATTGATCGCTCCTCAAAATACTTACCTAGACTTTTTTGGATTGTAATTTTTATACTTCTTGGCTCACTAATGGCTGTCAATACATTATTTTTGCCGGACGAACAATTTACATTTGGACTCACTATTCTTCCAATTGCATTTGGTGCATTGATTTCTTTGTTGGTAATTACTGATAAACCCTTCAAAGGGCAAAATGGAATTCGCCCCGAGGCGTTAATCAAAATATTAGAATCTATTAAAACTAGAACTGAGTAATTTGATGGCTTATTTAAAAAAGCTTTTGCTTATTGCATACTCGTGCCTATTGACCTCAGCATATGCTCAGTCATCTCTTATCAAAATAGATGGTTCATCTACTGTATTTCCAATTACGGATGCTGTGATTGAAGATTTTAAGAGTACAAACAAGTCTGTTAAAGCTACCTTAGGAATCTCGGGAACTGGCGGCGGTTTCCAAAAATTCTGTCGCAATGAACTCGATGTTGTAAACGCATCTCGTCCGATATCAAACAAAGAAATGGCAGCGTGCAAAGGTGCTGGTATTGAGTATATTGAGCTGCCGATTGCATACGACGCATTAACCGTTATAGTAAATCCAAAAAATACTTGGGCATCGTCTCTGTCAACCAATGAGCTGAAATTGATGTGGGAGCCTGCAGCCCAAGGCAGGATTAGGAGTTGGCAACAAATTAATCCAGCCTTTCCTGACGCTCAGTTAAAACTGTATGGCGCTGGCTCCGATTCAGGTACCTTTGACTACTTTACCGCGGTGATCAACGGCAAGGCTGGCTCCAGCCGTGGTGATTACAGCCCATCGGAAGATGATCAGGAAACTATGGATGGTGTCGCCACTAACCTGAATGCGATTGGTTATCTTGGGTTAGCTTACTTTGAGGCGAATAAACAGAAATTAAAAGGGGTTGCCATTTCTTGGAAAGGTAAAAACCCGATTTACCCCAGCGCCAAAAGCGTATTGGATGGCACATATCAACCCTTATCTCGTCCAATCATGATTTACATTAATGCGGCATCGCTAAATAAGCCTGAGGTGAAAGCATTCGCCTTGTACTACATCAGCAATGCCTCAAAGTTAGTCAAGAAAGTAAAATATATTGAGCTCTCTGACAATGCATACAAGCTTGGTTTGGCACGAATTAATAATGTTACGAAAGGCACAAGCTTTGGAGGCGAAAACCAGATTGGTCTTAAGGTTGAAGACCTGATGAGTCGCCACCCTAAATGATGGGTATAGCCATGGCTAAGAAGCGAGTTGTGCCAGTCCATTCAAATGCAACAAAAAGTCCATAAAACAAAAGCTACCGACATGGTAGCTTTTGTTCTTGTAAAGACAAATTAATGCATTTATTTACTTATGCAGTAATTATTTAATCATCCCAGCATTCTTCGCATCTTCCATTGCCTGAGGAATTTTCTCTTTCATAAACGCAGGCATCTTTGCTAGTGGAATATCTACAATGACAAAGCCGGAGTCCTCAAGCTTTTTCTTTGTTTCAGGATCGGCATTGAGCTGTGCAAAATAATCGGACAATCTTTGCTGCAAGACGAGTGGCGTTGCTTTGGGTACTGCAACTCCGCGATAAGCGCCATCCACCCAGTTCAGACCCAACTCTTTAAATGTAGGCACATCTGGTAGAGCGGGGTTACGTTTTTCAGTAGCAATTGCCAATGTACGCACCTTAGATTTTTGTTGAATCGCTAGGGGTAGATAACCCATAGCACCATCTACGTGCATCCCAATCAAGGCAGTAATTAAATCACCGGTACCTTTAAAGGGAACGTAATTAATTTTTACGCCGGCTAATTTATTTAAGCGCTCAACTGCCATGTGGTTTGCAGAGTATTGCGCAGAGCCAGCAAGATTGATCTTGCCAGGTTCTTTTTTAGCAGCGGCAATGAACTCCTGATAGGTTTTGTAGGGGCTATCAGCGGAGACCATGAGGGCATCTGGAGTGAAGTGATAGTAGTAGATTGCGCTGATGTCATCAGTCTTGTACTGAATACCCTCTTGTAATGGCTGCAAGATTGTATGGGGGATATTGACGCCAACTACCGTAGTGCCATCAGCGGGATAGGTGTTCAGGGCGCTCCAGACAAGAGCGCCACCAGCACCTGCGCGATTCATGACCACCATCGGTTGCTTGAACTTTTTAGCAGAGATATCCGCTTGATAGCGCGCTACTAAGTCCGACTCTCCAGCTGGTGGAAAGGGGATGATGTATTGGATCGTTTTATCAGGAAATGGCTGAGCACTAACCACCGTGATAAAGCTTAAAGAGAGTACAACAAACTTCATTAGTGAAAACAATTTCATTTTGATACCTCCTCAATTACTGCATTAGTAACATCACTCATCATTGCAGAGCCTCCTAAATCACGGGTATGTAATTGAGGGTTAGCAGTGACAGTTTCAATAGCTTGCATGAGTTTTGCGCCAAGTTCCTTTTCTCCCAAGAAGTCGAGCATCATCACTGCTGACCAGAAGGTGCCAATCGGATTAGCCAAGCCCTTACCCATGATGTCAAAAGCTGAACCATGAATGGGTTCAAACATGGATGGGTAGCGCCGCTCGGGATCTAGGTTGGCGGTAGGGGCAATGCCTAAGCTACCAGCAAGAGCCGCTGCTAAGTCACTCAAGACATCTGCATGCAAATTAGTAGCCACAATCGTATCGAGTGATTCAGGGCGATTGACCATACGAGCGGTAGCAGCATCGACCAGTTCTTTATCCCAAGTCACATCCGGAAAATCTTTGGCTACCAGCTTAGCGATTTCATCCCACATCACCATGCCGTGTCGCTGGGCATTTGACTTGGTAATGACAGTGAGGTGCTTACGGGGTCGAGACTGCGCGAGCTTAAAGGCAAAGCGCTGTACACGCTCTACGCCAACGCGGGTCATGATGCTCATATCGGACGCTACTTCAATTGGATGGCCTTGGTGAGCTCTACCGCCTACCCCGGAATACTCACCTTCTGAGTTCTCGCGCACAATCACCCAGTCCAATTGTGCTGGCTTGCAATGGCGCAAAGGGGTCTCAATACCCGGAAGAATGCGAGTAGGGCGCACATTGGCATATTGATCAAAGCCTTGGCAAATCTTGAGACGCAATCCCCACAGCGTAATGTGATCCGGAATATCAGGGTCACCAGCCGAACCAAATAAGATGGCATCTTTAGAGCGCAGGGGTTCTAGGCCGTCATTCGGCATCATGATGCCGTGCTTGCGGTAGTAGTCGCCACCCCAATCAAAGTGCTCAAAGGCAAAGGCCACATGAGGATGTTTTTTACTTAAAGCGTTTAACACTTTCTCGCATTCAGGGATTACTTCTTTGCCAATGCCATCACCCGGAATCGAGGCTATCTTGTAAGTCTTCATTCGTCTCCTGCTGCTATTTTCTTTTTATTGGGGCATGAGCTTTACATGCATTCTGAGAGCCATTATGTGGTGATTCCCCCGCTAAAGAACTTGGGGTTTATGACTAGAAAAAAGGGGCGGTCAGCGGCAAAACAACAAAAACAGAGTCATTTTTAAGGTTTTTACATATACTGTATGGATATACAGTATATTAATCACTATGACGACTCAGACAAGCCCGCAAATAGTAACCCTAAGCCAAGCCCCACAAGCCTTAGCGGTTCATGATGCCTATGAGTTCAAACTGCTGAGTCACCGTATTTCAGCAGGATTTCCGAGTCCAGCGGCCGATTACGCTGAGGAAGGTCTCGATCTCAATCACTATTTAGTCCAAAACAAGCCAGCCACTTTCATGTTCACCGTGAAGGGTGATTCGATGATGGGTGCGGGCATTTGTGATGGCGATAAGGTGGTGGTCGATAAAGCCCTCAAGCCAAAACACAAAGACATCGTGGTGGCAGTCGTTGATAGCGAGTACACCATTAAGCGTCTATATCAGTCACGTGGCAAAACCGAGCTCCAGCCAGAAAACCCTAATTACGAGCCCATTACCTTTAATGAGAACAGCGAACTCCAAATCTGGGGAGTAGTGGTTGGGGTAGTGCGCAAGTACAGCCATGCTAGTAGCAGAAATGGGAAGTCCGCATGAACCAAGCCGGTCAAACCAATCAACTCTTCGCACTCGTCGATGTGAACAACTTCTACGTATCTTGTGAGCGCGTATTTTCTCCCAAGCTAGAAGATGTACCGATGGTGGTGTTATCGAATAACGATGGCTGCGCCGTAGCGCGTAGCGCTGAAGTCAAAGCGCTGGGCGTCAAGATGGGCACACCCTGGTTTCAGATGAAAGACTTGGCCAAGCAACACGGCATTCAAGCTTATTCTTCAAACTACACCTTGTATGGTGATATGAGTAGCAGGGTAGTGGAAGTCTTAAGAAAGTTCACACCCAATTTAGAGGTCTACAGCATTGATGAGAGCTTTCTGGCAATTGAGACAGTGCTCAAACAATATGCTGACCCAACTAGCTTAGGTCAAATCATCAAGCAAGATGTTAAAGCTACCACCGGCTTGCCCGTCTGCGTTGGTATTGGTGCTAGCAAGACTCTGGCTAAGTTAGCCAATCACTTGGCTAAAAAGAATCCTCAGTTTGCTGGTGTGTGCGATATCAGCTCGATGTCAAAAGAAACACTCTATCAGTGGATGGCAGAGACAGCGATAGGCGAGGTATGGGGCATTGGTGGCAAGACTGCCAAGAAGCTGAAAGAACTCAAGATCAATAGTATTTTTGATTTTGTGCAAGTTTCCCCGCAAGCGATGCGTCAACAGTTTGGTGTAGTGATTGAGCGTATCTGCTACGAGTTGCGCGGCGTTTCTTGTTTGCAGCTTGAAGAAGTGGCGCCCGCTAAGCAGCAGATCATTTCTTCAAGAAGTTTTGGTAAGTCAGTAACGCTAATGGAAGAGTTAGCGGAATCTGTCGCCACCCATGCCGCCAGAGGAGCTGAGAAACTCAGAAGCCAAAAGTCGGTTACGGGTGCGCTTACTATTTTTATCCATACCAATCCTAATAAACCATTTGAGCCACAACACCATCAAAGCATCACAGTAGTGCTGAGTGATCCCAGTGATAACACTCTCACTCTCACTGGCGCTGCATTAAAGGGTCTAAAGCAAATCTACAAAACGGGTTTTAAGTATAAAAAAGCGGGAGTAGTTCTTAATCTCTTGGCCGACAAACCCACCATGCAGCAATCACTCTTTGATGACATGGAAGTCAAAGGCAAGTCTGCTGGTCTCATGAAGGCCATGGACTCGATCAACAGTCGCTTTGGTAACGCTGCCATTAAAACTGCAGCAACGGGAACCAAGCAAGATTGGAAGATGCGATCAGATAACAAATCACCGAACTACACCACGCAGTGGGATGAGTTGCCGGTAGTGCGCTAAAGAACAAGAAATGAAGAAAAACAACAAAAAAACGAAGAATTTTTTACTGGCTCATTTCGTGAGCTAGTAAGTGCCTATTCTGAATACATAGAAACAAAAAGCAAAAAACTCATCAACATCAATCAACATCAGGAGAAATCAAATGGAACTATTAAATAACTTTAACGGCATTTCACTCGCAGTAATTATGGTTTTGTCATACTGCGCAGTCTTGAAAAACACCAAGCGCAGTGAGCGTAGAAATACTCAGATACTTGGCCGTAAATATCAGTAAGGCTATTAGTGGGTAATAAGTAGTAAGCAATCCTATTGCTAAAAAAGAAGGGCGAGGAAATCACGGATTCCTTGCCCTTTTTTCTTGGGTGACTAGTGCGTATAAGCTCAATTACAGGATAGGTGTTTTCACCAATTTTGTAGAAATAAATATTAAAAGTTGATTAGCACTCTTACCAAAGCACAACTTTGGTGCTAATGTCACCAATAAGGCTCCTATTGAGATATTCCATTCAGTTTTAGGTGGCAATATGAGGCTTGTATTGGAAGCAGCATAAAAAAAGGGGTGATCGATGATGTGTCGGCGCCCGTTACAACTTATAAACATCAAGGAGCAGAGCTTGAAAAAGAAATTAATTCATTTGTCAGTTGTTGGAGCATTTGCCGTTGCTGGCACAGTAGCTTCAGGATTTTTAGCTGCACAATCAAAGACCGATGCTAGTCAATTCCCTGGAACAACCTACTTGCTTCCGGCAACCTTAGAAACTACCCAATGGGGCTGGTTTAATAATGCACAGCCGCCTGTACTGAAAGTGAAGTCAGGCGATACGGTGGTAATGGAAACCATGATGCATGCGCATAATCAGGTCATTCCTGGGGTTAGTATTGAAGAGTTGAAAAAACTACGTACAGATCATCCAGGGCGTGGACCTCACACACTGACTGGGCCAATTTATGTTGAAGGTGCCGAGCCTGGTGATGTGTTGAAGGTGAAGTTAAACCGCATCGTGCCACGCGCTTACGGTACTAACTTCAATATTCCAGGAATGTTTGGCCAGTTTCCAAAAGACTTCCAAGATGGACAAGTTAAATATCTCTACCTAGATATGAATCGCAAGGTTGCTGAATTTGCACCTGGAATTGAAATTCCATTGCGCCCGTTTCCGGGAACCATTGGCGTCGCTAGAGCCGAGCCAGGTCAGTACACCAGCGTACTACCCGGTGAGTTTGGTGGAAATATGGATATCCGCGACATGACTGAAGGTACAACCTTATACGTACCAGTTTGGGTCAAGGGTGCCTTACTATGGTCTGGTGACTCTCATGCTGCGCAAGGTAACGGAGAGGTTAACTTAACCGCGATTGAAACGGCTTACAAAGAGCTCAATGTTTCTGTGGAAGTAATTAAGAATAAGAAGTTAGATATGCCACGTATCGAAACAGACAAGAGCTGGATTACCGTAGGCTTTGATCGTGACCTGAATTTGGCCATCGATGGTGCAAAAGCTCAGACTGTGAAATTTATCGTTGAGCAAAGAGGTATTAGTCCAGATGCAGCAGCAAAGTTGATGCCTACGATTTCCGATTGCCGCGTGTCACAAGTGGTGAACGTGAAAAAAGGTATTCACTGCATGACGCCTAAGGATGTCAAGGCTAAAGGTATTCCTGCTCGTCCAACAGCAGAAACAGCAACTGAGTTTGTGACTGTAGGTACAGACGCTGATGCTAATAAGGCGATGGATGCTGCTTCAATGGCAATGATCGAGCTGTTGCAACAGAAAAAAGGTATGACACGTCTTGATGCATACGGTTTAGCTTCTGTAGCAATGGACTGTCGTGTTGGTGAAACCAATGCCCCTCAGAAATCAATTCATTGTGTATTGCCTAAGAGTGTTTGGGTAACTGCTAAGAAATGATTTTTAAGTTCAGGCGCGAGAGAGCGATCTTTCGCGCCTTTTTTATTGGTGTTTTGATCAGTGCTACTAGCATGAGTGGTGCTGCATTTGCCGTAATGAAGGTCGTGACTACGACTACAGATTTAAAGAGCTTTGTAGAATATGTTGGCGGCGATAAGGTTCAAGTCATATCGATGGTCTCGCCAGGCGCCGAAGCTGAAGAGTACGCGCCAAAGCCTCAAGACTTAGATCGCCTTAAGACTGCAAACCTGGTTGTCCGAGTGGGCCTTGATTACGACCTTTGGTTAGATCGTATGTTGCGCCAAACTGGTAGGCCGGAGTTGGTCAAAGGTGGGGCTGCGTATGTAGATACTTCTAATGCAATTGTGCTTCTGGAAGTAAAGAGCGGGGGTATCGGTGGTGGTGGCCATGCCCACGGCGCTGGCAATCCACATTACTGGCTTGATCCCAATAATGCAGCTGTCATTACCGGCAATATTGTGGAGGCATTGGCGCGCATTGATGAGCCCAATGCAAAATATTATGAGAAACAAAGGATTGATTTCTTGGCCAGCTTAGGGCGCAAGACACAAGAGTGGCAAGAAAAATTAGAGCCGCTCAGGGGCAAGCCACTAATCACTTATCACAATAATTGGCCTTATTTTGCAAGACGCTTTCGGCTGAACTTTGCGGGTACGATTGAATCGAGGCCGGGTGTGTCACCAAGCGCTGCAGAGCTGTCGCGCCTCCTCAGCAAGATGAATGCCGAGAAGATTGATGTGATTGTGAAGCGTCCGCAAGAGCCTAACCGCGAGGTTGACTTCTTGGTCAAAAAATCGGGAGCAAAAATCGCCGTATTGAGCACCTCTGTTGGAGATGATGGTGCAAAGAATTACATCCAAATGATGGATAACAATATTAAAAATTTACTAGCTGCTTTTAATCAAAATTCGAAATGACTGATTTAATTGAATTACTGGCAGTACCCTTGTTCGCATGCATTGTATTGGTTGCTATTCATTGCCAATTTGGTCTACATGTTTTAAAGAAAAATGTTGTCTTTGTCGATTTAGCGCTGGCCCAATGTGCGGCACTGGGTGCGACAGTAGCATTTATGCAGGGCCATCTACCCCAGTCACTTGGCGCGTATAGCTGGTCTCTAGGATTTGCACTATCAGCCGCGCTACTGCTGTCTTTAGTTCGATTTGCGCCAGAAAAAATTCCTGCAGAAGCTTTGGTGGGAGTTCTTTATATCGTTTCCGCAGCGGCAGCGATCCTTCTGATTGAACGAGCGCCTCAGGGTGCGGAGCATTTAAAGCAAATCCTGACTGGAAGTGTTCTGACAGTAGACATCAATGATCTTTATGGAGTGATAGCACTCTATGTTGTGATTGGAGTCTTGCTAGCAATTGCTACTACCAAACAATGGCTGCAAGTAAGCGGTGCAAAAGGGTGGGTAGCAGACCTCATTTTTTATTCCGCATTTGGGCTGGTTGTGACGAGCTCTGTTGCCATTGCAGGCGTGTTGCTCGTATTTTCATTTTTGATCATTCCCGCTCTCATTGGTCTGCTCTTGGCACGAGATACGATGCAGCAATGGCTATATGGATTTATGGTCGGTTGCCTGGCTGCCTTAATTGGATTATTGGCATCTTATTGGCTCGATACATCGACAGGGGCAACTATTGTTTGCGCGTTTGGATTGCTCTTAATCCTTTTTCTCTTGGGGTATGTCTGTCGCAAGAGTGGTTTAGGGGCGGCATCATTACTTAGGGCTAGTGTCTTGGGATTACTCCTCTTGCTGGCTGTATCGCTTGGATGGCTTGCGATCAACCCGAGGGCTGATCAGCCTCTATTGGACTCTGCTGAAAGATATATTCCCGGCATTCGTAATGCGTATTTCACCGACAATGAAGAATTGATGCACCAAGATGCTCAGCGCTATATTATTCGTTATACGGCTGAGCTCAATCGTCTTGGTGAGATGGAGGCGCGCAATCGTTATGAGAAGTCTGAGACTGATGATTTCTTAGTGCAAAAAATCTCATCGTTTCAGCAGTCCTATAACGAAATGATCAAAGGTGAAACCTTTGTGATGCGCGAAGTCAGATCTCGGGCTCGTGAGCGATTAAGGTGGCCTGTAGCCATAGCCTCTCTGGGATTGCTTTTCCTATGCTGGGTAGTCTTTAAAAGAAGAAGGTAATTCCCCTACATTGGATAGGTGCATTAATATCATATTAATGTCATAAATATGAATAAAATTCTGTGATGGATGATAAGCAAACCTTTATAGATAAAAAACTACGCCCACTGCCACGCTGGATATTTATGTCTCGCTGGTTGCAGGCGCCACTGTATATCGGGCTGATTGTTGCCCAAGGCGTCTATGTTTGGCAGTTCTGGTTAGAGCTGGTACATCTCATTAGCATGATGGCAGATAAGTCCATGACTGAAACTGCCCTTATGTTGGTAGTGCTGGGATTAATCGACGTAGTGATGATCTCCAACTTATTAGTCATGGTGATCGTGGGTGGTTGGGAGACTTTTGTATCTCGCCTAGAGCTTGAGAATCATCCTGATCAACCTGAGTGGCTATCTCATGTCAATGCGGGTGTGCTGAAGGTAAAACTAGCAACCGCCATTATTGGAATCTCATCGATTCATTTGCTCAAGACTTTCATCAACGCATCCTCCTATGATGAAAAGACCTTGCTATGGCAAACCTTAATCCATGTCACTTTTGTGTTGTCAGCAGTAGCCATTGCCTATACAGAAAAGCTAGTCACTTCTGCCCATAAGCAGCACTAGAGCAACTAGAAGCGATCGGTAATAGCACCTTAAGCTTGCAAAGCTTTACGAAGATATTCCGAGACATTGTCCTGACGAAGCATCCACTGTTTGTAGTCGGATGGGACCTGACTAATCAGCTCACCCTTGTGCTTACCAAAAGGCATAGTCGTCGGAATGCGGGCTTTCTCAGACATTTCCCATAAAGCATCCAGTGAAGCGGGGTGCAAACGATCAATGATTTGACCCAGAATCTTCGAGCAAATCCATACATCCGCTAATGCGCTGTGGGCATCACGCAATTGTTCTCTGGCAGTAGCGCGTTCAAAGTTGTAGAGCAGGGCGCTTTGAGTATGGCTATCTAAGTTAGGCCAGAGGCTACGAGATAGCGCAAGAGTGCAAATACGCTTAACCTCGGGCTTACCAATAGCTTCCCAGTCAAAATCCACGCTATGACCAATGATGTACTTGGTGCCAGCGGGTAATCTAAAAGAGGTACTAGCAGGGCAACTGACTAACTCCTCATCCATGATGTGATGAGTAGCTAGAGCACCCAAACTAATCGGCTTACCAGGGTTATAGCGCTGTACCCAAGGATTACCAACCGCTAGAGGATTAATAGAGCTTACATCTAAAGAAGCTGCCTCAATAATGACGGCATCGTTCTTATCGGTTGCTTCTACATCGAAAATAATGGCTTGGGGCATGGGAGCTCTTAGTGGTTCGGATCAACTTCTATTGTGCCCGTATTTTTAATGCCCATCCCATGAATCGTAGTTGGATTGCATCTTAAGCCAGAGATTTGGGCCGTTACCGCTAAGTGCGCCAATTTTTGTTGCCAATATCGTAGAGATAGGAATCTTTTCAGCAAGCAAGTCATTTAATTCCTGATCAGTGATCGAAAGATCTTTTGCAAATTCATCAAGAGTGATATTAAGGGTTGGAAAAACATCATCCCTCAAAATAGCTCCGGGGTGAGTAGGCTTTCTTTTTTGCACACAAACATCATAAGGCGTCAGAAGTTGCCGGAGATTACCCACTACTTAGTTGGGTTTATTCAAGCTTATAAAATCATACTTTTGATAGCGGCTTTCTAACTCAGTATGGGGTTTTATGGATAACAAGATGCTCCACTACACCGATGGTGACTTAAAAAATATTTGGCTTGTTGATGGGTTTGAAGTTCGAAATACGCCTTATGGAGAGGGTGTAGCGATTCACGACATCGATGGTCTAACAAAGGCAATCTGTTTGGCTTTGACCGGCAAATCAAGTACGCTAACCAGCGTGGAATTCCGTTACATACGTAGCGCTGGAATGTTGCTATCTCCAGCTGATCTGGCCTCGAGGATGGGGGTAGATGCTCAAACAGTTGCTCGATGGGAGAGATGTGGACAACCTCCGAAGTGGGCAGATAAGTTGATCCGAGTTTTATGTATTGCCCATATAAATGCAGATAAAGCTATCACCTAAAGCCTCAATACAAACCTAGTGCTTTAGATAATTCCGCCTTCACTCTCGCCTTGAGGCTAGCTGGACCAATCACCTCAACACCTGATCCATGCTTCAGAATATCCATAACCAACTCGGGATCTTGGTTGTAATCAAACTCCAGGTTGTAATAACCGTCTTTATCAAAGCTGCCTACTTGCTGTCCATGCCAATGCTCGCCCGATACCCATCTTGCATGCTCAGGAGTAAAGCGTAGCTTAGCTCTTTGTGTGGCCTTGCCTGAGAAGATGCCGTAGCTCTGCGCAAAGTGTTCCTGACATTCTTTTTCAGAAACTTCTTGAGCTTTTTTATTGGTCAGAACCGCACTCTGAATGCCGTCTACAGAAAAACTCCTCAAACCATTGCGTAAGTGGCAATAAGCATCTAGGTACCAGTTCTCGCGGTAATAGATTAAGCGTTGAGGAGAGATTTCACGGGCGGTGTGCTCGTCTTTGCCTCTGGAGTAATAGGTAATCTCTAGACGATTACGTTTCAATAGGGCAGAGCCAATTTCTGAGAAGTTCTCAATGGAGTTCTTGCGTGAACCCATGCCGATGACCTTGATGCGTTTGCGCAGCTCTTTGGCTGTAGCATCACTCTGCCCTAGGATGCCGTCAATGATGGCTGTAAGGGGCTCAATATGGGGCCCAATCAAGCCGCCTTGATCCAGAGAGGAGAGTAAGTGCTGCATCAGCACTAATGCCGTAGCTTCTTTCTCGGAGAACCAAAGACCTGGCATTTCAATCCTCTCGATCGAGGAGGAATTCTCAAACTTATAGCCACCCATGAAGCGGTCATAAACAATGGATGCCTGCATACGGCTACGCAGATACTCAAGGTCACGCTTGAAGGTGGCAGGGGAGATCTCCAGCTCAGACAAAAAGTCCTCGCGTGGCACGCATTTACGCTGCTGAATCATGTATTTAATACGATGCAACCGCTCCATATCGCTCATATCAATTCCAATTTAAAGAATCCAAGTATTTATTGTTTTTAGAACTTTAGGTACTTTATAGCTCACTTTTTGAGCTAGCGGAAGATACGAGGTGATTAAAAGATTTCATCAACGTTGCCATACAAATAATGGTGCTTTGCATCATTCAAAACACAAAAGCTTACTGAAACAGTCAAGTTTTAAACAAAATTTGCTGAGCAAATCTAATTCTTTATTTTGGTTTATCGTACTTTTAGAACTTTCAGATTTAATCAATCTCCTCTAAGGATCCTTTATGAATATCCCTTTATTGTCAGCACTTGCGGTCATTGGAACTGCATTCACATCAAGCGCTATCGCGCAATCCCAAGCTCCGGTAAATCCAGTTGCCATGGTCAATCAGTTCGAAGCTACCAATGGCAAGTTTGAAGGCTATCGGCGCTCTGGTGCAAAAGGGATTTGTGCCGTAGGAGAATTTACGGGATCACCTGAAGGGCGAGCACTATCGAGCGCCTCGGTGTTCAGTGGTAAACGTATTCCGGTAGTGGCTCGTTTTTCAGTGGGAGGTGCCAACCCAAAGGCAGCTGACAATACCAAATCACAACGCAATATGTCACTGCAGTTCACTTTACCCAATGGCGAACAGTGGTTGATGGGTAATATTTCTGCGCCGATCTTTGGTTCGGCAACGCCGCAACAACTCATGGCTCTGTTGGCAGTGCGTCAACCAGACCCTGCAACTAAGGCTGCAGATCCAGTTAAAGTAAAAGCATTTAATGAAGCTAACCCTGAAGTACTACTGCAGGGAAAATATTTAGCATCACAGCCAGTACCTGCAAGCTTCGCTAGTGTTAACTATTGGGGTGTTCATGCTTTCGGTTTCACTAACCCCAGTGGGGCAAAGCAATTCGGTAAATGGATATTTGAGCCAGTGAATGGTACTCAAGGACTCACCGATGAAGAAGCAAAAGAAAAAGGAGCTAGCTTCTTGTTTGATGACTTACGTCAACGCGTTAAGGAAGGTAGGGTTGCATTCAACTTCAATTTAGAGTTGGCGCAACCAGGCGATCAACTCGATAACGCTACAGTGCCACTTCCTGAGGGCCGTAAAAAAGTCAATCTGGGCGTTTTAAAGATTACCTCGGTTTCTGATGATGATAAGGGTGCTTGCCTTACCGTTAACTTCAACCCCATGGTGATGCCAAAGGGAGTAGAGCCATCGAATGATCCGATGTTGAGCGCTCGTGCGGCACCTTATGCGGTTGCCTTAGGTCGACGCTTATCTGAAGGCCCCAAACAATAATGCAGGCTTGTCTTAGCTCACGCGAATAACGCAATTAAATTACAAAGGATACTTATGTTGAATAAACGTCGAAGTTTTATCATTGGTGCAGCTGGCTCCCTAGTGAGTGGTTTTGCCTTAGCCCAAAAACCAGCAGCTAATCTAGTGCTAGATACAGATCCATCTGCAATCGCACTAGGCTACGTCAGCGATGTGAAGAAAATTGATACAACTAAATTTCCTCAATATGCAGCTGGTCAAAATTGCGCCGCTTGTACTTTGTTCCAAGGTACAGCCAAAGATGCCAATGCACCATGCCTCGCATTTGGTGGCAAGGCAGTCTCAGCAAAAGGGTGGTGCAGCGCTTGGGTAAAAAAAGCCTAAGTAGTAACTAGCAAGTAGCAAGTAGCAAGTAGTAAATAAGCAAAACGCTACATCAGCGTTTTGATGGTGAGTAGCCAATGCGGTTGCCGTTGTTATCAAAGACGTTGGTCACACCAGAGGGTGCAGTAACTTCATAGCCAATACGTTTTCCGCTGTTGTCATACACCCCGTTGTTAGAGTTGTAGTTCAGCTCACTATTTTTATAGTTCAGCGGACTGTTGTTGTAATTGAGTGGACTGTTTTGATAGTTCAGCGGGCTATTTTGATAATTGAGTGGACTGTTCTCATAGCTCGTCACTTGGGCATGCGATAGGGGGCTCACTAAGCTAGTTAGAGAAAAAGTAAAGATATAAAGAGTGCGTTTCATGATCATCTCCTGTGTGTAAAGATTAAATACTAAAAAGATAAGAGCTCACCCAGTGAGCCAGCGATACCAGAAAATGAAATTCTTCTCAATTTCATCAAAAATCCCAATGCTAACAAGTGCACTTGTTGTAATGACGTTACTGCCATGGCAGATTTCACCCAGTGGCCAGAACGCGATGCCACTCAATCGCCCTTTGACTGTAGCCGTGTTTGTTGATTGCGCCAAGATCTTGGGTCTACCCAAGTTCAGGCTCAGGGATTCGAACGGGAATCGCTACCAGCCACATAAAACCTTGATTCAAGAGCCTATGGCAATGCTGCAGCAAAGTGCAGGTGTAATGTATTACAGCCCCAATAGCCCAAACAGCCTGCGAAAAGCTTATATTCAAAGCTATGTCAAACGCTAGGCTAGTATGCAATCCCAAAATCTCAAGCTCAACCAACGTCTATACCAAGCCATTGCGCTGATTCTATTTCTGGCATCAGGTATCTGTCATGCGGCTGAACCTGCGGCCAAAATCAGTCCGCAAACACAGGTGTTAAAAATCAATGGACAGACTGTAGAAGTTGATGTGTATAAACCTATTAGTCCTCCGACTGGGGCTGCAATTTTGACCCATGGCTTTACACGAAGTCGAACCACCATGGGTGAGCACGCACAGGCACTGGCTGCTCGTGGCATTCTCGCAATAACACCAGACATGCCCTGTACTTTTGACTTTCGTTGCAATGCCAGCGCAATTACTGAATTGGTAGCTAAGTTGCGTAATACCTCTACATTTGGCAGTAGTACTCAGCGCGTCATGCTGGTGGGTTTTTCAGCTGGTGGGCTCTCTAGCTTACTTGCTGCAGATACACCTGGGGTAGTGGGATTTGTAGGGCTAGATTCATTTGATCGAGTACTACCTAATGAAACTGAGCGCGCAGGAATAATTGCAGCTCGAAATCTGAGTACTGAAGCCTTAATTCTGAGAGCACCCCCATCACGTTGTAACGCCCAAGCTGTTGCAGCACCCTGGGGCTCAGAACTGAAAGCACTATGGCGTGATGAGCTGATTGCAGGAGCATCTCATTGTGACTTTGAGGCACCGACCGACTGGAAATGCCGGCTAGCTTGTGGTGATACTGATCCTGCAAGGCAATCACAAGTCCGCCAAGGCTTACTAGATGCAGCGACTCGGTGGTTGCAGTAAGTTATCTATAACAATCCCCCGCTCATGAAATTGAGTCGCTCATTAGTCAAACTTGCTTTGATGATCGCTATCAAAAGTTATGTCCAGAAGTGCGAACGTCCTTAGAGAGCTTTTATAGGGCCAAGCAACCCCAGCATTTTGCAAAAATAATAGCGCGACCCCGTCCATTTCTTGGTATTCAGGCCCAAAAAATTAGGACCGCTTAGATTAGGGTGTGTATCAAAAGATACATACCCCTCGTCGACTTTAGGTGCCCTAGGAGGGTCTAAGTTAAATTTTTAAATCATGTACAACAGATCACTAGTCCATTAACTTTTATACCAGCACCACATCTCTGTGGTACTCCAAAAACTGTTGCTGCTCATTCCTAAAGATACCTACATTGATGTTCTTATCAACACACCATTTATCTAGAGTAGAATTATCTAATTGGCTTGAAAGAATTAAATTGCCATTGCTTTCAAATGAGATAAATCCCTTGTCAAATAGATGATCAATATGGGGTGCTAACAGAAGGCCGTTATAGCCACTAATTTTTTCAGCATCATTCGATTTAGTCCATGGCTTGATATGACTTGCAATGAGGTGTCTTGGATTTGTGACCTTAGTTACCCTACAAGCCCTCTCAATTTGCCTTACTTGTGCTTTGAAAACTCCTTGGCCTCTTCTTGAGTTGACGATTTGGGTTTTCTGTGTAGGTCCAATATCGGTTCTCATAATAATTTCATTAACTTCTGCAATTTCATCATTGGGTGGAACAAAGTCTAGATTTTTAGAGAACTCATCAACAATCGAATCTCCTACACCCCGAGAAAGTGCTATTAGTACATCAGCCATTTCCTCTGAAATCTCTGCCAAATAGATTTGGTTGCCAGACCCATCGGGACGAATGGGTGATAACAAATCGGGTAGGGTAGGACTTAAAAGCCCCATATGGTCTTTAGGCTTAAATTGGGCCAACCCCAATTCTTGAAATGCGACATCTACTAGCCAACCGTCGTCCGACCAATTAGCCCCTGCACTACCAAAGTCAGGTTTAACGCTGGACTGTGCTGGGTTTGTAACGACACCAATAGCTTTGATATAGGTATCCGCAAATGAAAATACAACATCACCTATTTTCATATCTTTCATGAAATCATACGAAGGCACTCTGCCACCCCTGGAGTTTGTTTTAGGTGACCACATGAAGTTGCCGGGAACTTCATGTTTGTAGGTTTGATTTTGGCTTACCCACCAATATTGCCTATCTAATAGCTTTATTGTGGGCGCAGCATCAGCCAGTAAGGACGACTGTAAGGGCTCTGGCACAAACTGAGTCATGAGGCTCTTAGAAATCTCCGCAATCAATTCAGGATTATTTCTGATTCCCAGATAAAGGCCATCTTTAAGTTGTGCAGAGACTTTAGCTTCAATCAGTTGGTTGGGAGTGGGCGTGTTGCTCTGTTAGATCAATTGAGCTGGGGCGGTGATATCCCATAACCCATCATTCTTTAAGCGCCAGAAGGGTTCATTCCGGGTATTTGAGGCGTTGTTAAAGCCATACTTCTCAAGCCACTTTTTGAGATCATGATCAAGTTCTTCAAATGTAAAGTTATTGGCTTGTCCGTTCAGAATTCTTTCAAGCAACAACAAAATCAGAATTGGCTTGTGCGGCGCATAACCATCACCTAGTCTTGCACAATTAATTGAGCTAAAGAGTTTGAGGATTTCTGAATTAGTCATTCCCAATACTTCGCTTTCTCAGGAAGAATCCATCTCACGCCACCCCTAGATCGTCTTGATCATCCTTGTATCTGGGGATGAGGTGCATGTGATGATGGGGCACTGTTTGACCTGCTGTTGGGCCATCATTAATTCCAATGTTATATCCATCGGGATTAAGTTCTTCTTGTAAAACTACCTTAGCCCTTGCTAGAAGAACTAAAAGTGCAAGTTGTTCATCACTTGTGATTTCAAACCAAGAGCTAATATGTCTTTTCGGTATAACCAAGGTATGACCCGGTGAAACAGGAAAACCATCACGTATAGTCAGGCCAAATTCATTTGAGTCAATGATTCGCTCGGATGGTAGGGTGCAGAAGGGGCAGGGATTGGTCATGTTGCAGGAATGTCTATCAGCATATTTGTAATTTATATACTATCCCATCTGGCTAGCTCAAGGCGTGAGCCAGGAGTGACCTTTAGATCTATATTAAGACAGGCCCTCTAGGCCCGCCCCACGGCACCACCCATCGTCACATACCAACTTTCCCTCTTATAAAATCCTGGACCTGCTCAATCATCCAAAAAGAAGACCTACCAATTTTGATTGGCTTAGGAAACTCACCTTTCTGGACCATCAACCAAAACTTAGATTTAGAAATCGGCAGCATTTCCAATATCTGAGGAATGCGGATTAAGGTGACCTGTCTATCTTCTGCTGTGATCTCATTCATATCGTTCTCCTTAACGAACAGGCTTTGAGCGTTTTAAATATGCCTGCAATACCAATTTTGCAGAACTCATTTTTGTGTATCCAAAAGAGCGATACAAGCTGTAAAGCCTATGGCTTTCTCTCTCATGCCCCCTTTGGCATCATTTACACCCGCCTAGTTTTATTAATAAAGTGGATTAAGATTTTGCTGGTGGCTTCGGGTTGCTCTTGTTGAACCCAATGCCCTGCATTTTCTACGAAATGGGTGCCTTGATATTGAGTGCTCAGATCACCCTCTAAATTTTCAAGTCCTCCTGGGGTTTGGTATGTTCCCCAATCTTTTTCGCCGCTAATGAAAGTCGATGGCACCTCAATCTTTTTTCCCGAGAAGATGCTCAAGTCTTTATCGTAAGGATTGCTTCTATAGCCTTGAAGCCCACCTTGAAAACCCGTGCGACTATATTCACTGATATAAAAGTCAAGCTCATCCTCTAGTAGCCATTGGCAATGGCTAATTTCTTGCGCAGATGGAGTAGCTGGTAAAACTGTTTCTGCCATACCTTTACCTAAATCCATCACGTAATAACGAGGTAATTTTTCCCATTCACTAGCGAGTAAGGCTGTTAATTTGAAAGGCATATTTTCAGACCAGTCCGCACTTTTCATATGGTAATAAGCCCTCAGAAATTGTTTAAGACCTTGCTCTGCTTGCCACATATTTTTATTTGCCACTTCAGTAGAAAAATAGTATTGATAGTATTTTCTAGGTGGATGAAGTAGCGCAAGCTGTTCAGCGATCTGATTAGGCCTTGAAGGAGCAATAGGAGCATTGGCCGTATTAAATGGAAGTGGGGTAGGAGCCCCTCGAAAGGGAGAGCTCATTAAGGCAACTGATTTGAAAATATCGGGACGAGAAAGCGCACACCAGCCGGCTAGTGTTGCTCCTTGGTCATGGCCAATGACTGCCTCAACAGACTTATAGCCGAGAGATGCCACCAGGGCCATCATGTCTTGAATTTTGTTCAGAGTGCTAAAGGGGCGTAAATCATCCGAATATTGAACATCGGTATTTGAACTGCGACCATAGCCTCTGATATCTGGGGCTATCACGTGATATCCCGCTTCAGCCAGCGGCAACATAATCTTCCGCCAACTGTAGGCCAATTCTGGAAATCCATGAATTAGTAAAACGAGGTTGTTGCTATCCGCCGACTGCTTGCCAGCTTCCAAGAGGTGAAAATTCGCACTATTAATGTTTTGGAGAACTCTAGACCGGATACCCGATGGCAATGGAACGGCGTTCATTAATTTATCCCGTTCAATTTAGTATCCGCTTTTGAAGTTATGTAAGCCTGTCTGGATTGCAACATATTGAAGCCTACAACGCTTAAAAAATTATTATGAATTTACTTGTACTTCATCACCATTTTAGTATACTTGTATACAGGTTAAATAGCAAATGAGGCTAAAAATGGACTTTAATTGTGATGTAGTCGTGGTTGGGGGCGGTGTGACGGGTGTAGCTGCAGGAATATCAGCTGCTAGAAATGGAGCAAAAGTAATACTTTTAGAGCCCAGGCCATTTGTAGGTGGTAACGCAACCACAGGGCTATGCCTTCACAATTTTGTTAACAAATTTGGCAGACAAGTTGTTTTTGGCTTAGCTCAAGAGATAGTCGATGAGCTTATCAAAATGGGCGGTGCTGTGGGGCATATTCCATACAAAGGGTTTGCTAGCGCGGTGACGCCAGTTGATGGCAATTACTTCAGAATCAAAACAACTCAAATGCTCGCTGATGCAGGTGTTCAGGTGATTTACGGGGCAACTGTTGTCAGCGCAAAAGCTGAAAACAAAAAAGCGACAGAAATAATATTTGCAGCGAAGGGTGGCCTGCATAAGCTAGTTGCTAAAAATATAGTAGAAGCTTCAGGCGATGGCGACGTTGCTGCAATGCTGGGTGTTCCATTTCGATTTGGGGATGGGCCAAACAAAAGAATGCAACCTATTTCGATGATTCTTCATTTTCATAATGTGGATACAAGGGCCATTGCCAAGGAAATGGGTGAGGTTGACCCAGCCATGGCAGTTAGACCTGAAGGGGGCGATCCAATTCCAGTATATTTCAATGGCTCTTTTGCGAAATGGGATGCTATCGTTATCAGCGAGGGAATATTCCCGAACAAAGGGAGAAATGTATTCTTCAATACGGTTTGGCCAGATCAAATTAACGTCAATACGTCAGCAGTTTTGGACGTGGATGGAACTGATCCTGTTGCGCTATCTAAGGCTACAGCAGATTTGACAGCGCAGTGCTACAAGATCGGTAATTTTATGAAGAAACATATACCTGGTTTCGCTGGTAGTTATATGGTTCCCGCTGCAATACCAGGCGTTAGAGAATCAAGAAATATTCATGGCAGATATCAACTGACTGATGAAGATGTTCTTGAAGGTCATAAATTTGATGATGCTATTGGCCAAGTCTGTTTTCCGGTAGATATTCATGCACCCGATAGTAGTCAGGCTATCTTTTATCAAATTGGAGGTGATGGAAGTTTCGATATTCCATTCCGCTCAATGCTTCCGAATGAATTAGATAACATGGTGGTTGCCGGCAGGTGTGTATCTGCAACTCACGTAGCACATGGAGCCACAAGAAATATGGCGCCATGCCTAGTTATGGGTGAGGCTGCTGGAACAGCAGCTGCAATGGCGAGTGCAGCGGGAATCGGTGTTGCTGATATCGATGTAAAAAAATTACAGAAGCAATTGTTGGCTCAAAATGTATTTTTAGGCGACAGTTACCAATAATGAAAATGAATGAGATTTCGTTCAACACTTTTGAGCCACTTTGGCTCAAAGTATATAAGCCATTAAGAGAACGAATTTTAAAAGGATATCTACTTCCAGGGGAAATGCTTTCTGAAAATGAGTTAGCAGATGAGTTTCAAGTAAGTCGTACTCCCGTCCGTGAGGCAGTTCGTTTGCTTATTAATGATGGGCTGGTGGGGGTAAGCCCTGGAAGGAAGATGAGAATAATCTCTCCTACCCCTAAAGATATCCATGAGGTCTATGACATTCGTAGCATCATCGAAAAAGAAGCTATTAGAAGACTATTTGATGAAAAAAAACTCAGCACTATTTTAGGAAAAATGGAGCGGTATTGTGATGACGGTGACGATGCTCTTAAAAGAAAAGACATTGATGATCTAGCAAGGGCAAATGAACAATTTCATTCATGCTTTATGGATGCCTTAAAAAATGATCGATTACTTGATCAATATAGAGCTATGCATCAGCTAATCACGATGTATCGATTGCAGACTTTACAAAATGATATGTGGGCTGAAACAGGTAATCAAGATCACCGTAGACTTTTAGAAAAAATTAGACAAAGAGAAGTGCAAGAGGCAGTAGATTTAATTGGGCAGCATATTCATGGAGCAGAAATTACTCTGGTTAAACGCTTTAAAGATCGTAAGGAGAAGTAAATGTACTTAAAGAAACTTTTAGTCTTAATTGGTGCGCTAACATTTTTTTCTTTATCAAATGCACAGTCATTTCCAACTAAGCCATTAAAAATTATTGTGCCATATCCACCTGGTCAGGCGTCTGATCTGATTACAAGAATGGTGGCTGACAAAGTTAGTCAATCAGTTGGGCAAGTAATCATAGTTGAAAATAAACCGGGGGCTGGCGGTAATTTAGGCACGGAGATTGGTGCCAAATTACCAGCAGATGGGTATACGCTAACCATTGGAACGGCAGCCCTACCTATCTCGAAGCTAGTTTATAAAAAACTGACTTTTGATCCTATAAACGACTTTAATGGCATTACTTTGATGACAACAATGCCTTTGGTATTGGTTGTTCCACCGGCATTAAAGGTCAATACGGTTGCAGAATTAGTTGAATATGCAAAAAAAAATCCTGGGAAGGTAAATTTTGCCTCATCCGGTAATGGCACAAGCCATCAGCTTGCAGGTGAAATGTTTAAGCAATATGCTGGCGTAGATATTACTCATGTTCCTTACAAGGGTAGCCCACCAGCACATGTCGATTTAATGGGTGGATCAGTAGATTTAATGTTTGACAATATTGTTGCTGTAGGACCTCTCGTTAAAAGTGGAAAGTTAAAGGCCCTAGCAGTTACCTCTAAGACGCGCTCTTCGATACTGCCTAACGTACCCACCATGCTTGAGTCTGGATATCCAAATATTGAAGCTGTTGCATGGTTTGGTGTTTTGACACCTAAAGGCACTCCTAAAAATATCATTAATCGCCTCAATAAAGAGTTCGTTGCTGCGCTGACAATTCCAGAGATTAAAAATAAATTAGAAGAAAGCGGGGCTCAAGTCATTGCATCCACTTCAGAAGACTTCGATACATTTATGCAAATTGAAGTTAAAAAATGGTCGAATGTAATTAATACCGCAAAAATTTCATTAGATTAGTCAATTTGTAAAATTTAGTTTTTCTGAGAAGAGGGGTTTATAGCTCCTCTTCTTTATTAAATCAATCTTCAAATATTATTTTTAGTGCTGCTGAGGTTTTGATTTATATTGGAACTTAATTTCATTTTTTTAAACTTACTAATGCCAAGTAACTCCAGGGGTGGTCTCAAGCTTCTCAACAAAGATACCCTTTGGGATAAAGCCTATTTGTCTTTAAGAAGTGCATTATTGGCAGGTAAATTTGCCCCTGGTGAGCGAATTGTTTTGAGAAAAGTGGCCCAAGACTTGGGAATTAGTCTTACCCCCGTCCGCGACGCAGTCAATCGTTTAGCGGCAGAAAATGTCCTTGAGCGGGGTGGAGTGGGACAAGGTGGTGGCGCCTCAGTCCCCTTATTTACGTCGAGTGAATTCGATCAATTAATGACGATACGAAGCAGTTTGGAGCCCCTAGCCGGAGAGGCGGCAGCTAAAAACGCAAGCAAATCAGAAATCAATGAAATTTCATCTCTTTTGAACGATATGAGAGATTTGGCAGAAACCGGAAATCTTGTCTCTTATTTGAACGCTCATTACAAGTTTCATTTTGGGATCTATAAGTTAGCCAAACAACCCATCCTTGTTCAGGCAATTGAAGGGGCCTGGCTCCGTTGTGGACCAACCTTAAATCTGGCTCTTCCAGACTATAAGCCGGGGCAAAAAAGACATAAATACCATTTGGCAGCTCTAAATGCGCTTAAAAAAGGCGATGGCCCAGCAGTAGCTAGAGCCATCAAAGCTGATATTGATAGCGCTCGCCAAGACATCTGCAGTTTGCTGGATTAAATTTAATAGAAATATTTTGATAAATTTTTTCCAAATGAATGTTGTTTGTTATAACATTGACGGAATTCTTAATTAAAGGGGGGTATTTATGGACGTTTTTAAAAAAACAATCAGTAAATTTGTGATTTCTGTAATGAGCTCATTAATGGCTCTTGGATCAGCATCAGCCGCTGATTTCCCTATTAAGGAAATTAAGCTAGTAGTACCCTGGAATGTAGGGGGATCAAATGATATTTCAGCTAGATTGATATCTAGAATCTTGGCTGACGAGGGGATTGCGGTCGTTGTAGATAATGTTCCAGGGGCAACGGGAACGATTGGAATGACAAAAGTGGCTAATGCAGAACCTGATGGCTACACCATCGGCATGGGTACAAGTTCCACAATAGCAATGATTGCGCAAGGTTTAACCCCGCTTAAAAACGAACAGTTTGCACCCATTGCGCGCGTTACAACAGATCAACTCTTGCTGCTGGTGCCTAAGGACAGCCCAACAAAAGACTTAGCTAGTTTTGAAGCAATGGTCAAAAAGAATCCAGGAAAAATATCAATCGGCACTCCTGGTAGCAATAACTTAAATCACATCTTTGCGGTGATGACTGGAAATGTGGTGAATTCAGAAATCATTACCGTTCCCTACACAGGCGGAGCTAAGGTCATTGTGGATCTCGCTGGTAAGCAAATTACTGCAGCAGTTTTAAAGCCATCTGAGAGTAAGGCGCAAATGGATTCAAATATGGTTATGCCTTTAGGGGTATTCGCCAATGAGCGGATTAAATCATTGCCTAATGTCCCTACATTCAAAGAAAAGGGCTTCAATGTTTTTCCATATGGACCATTAGTCCAAATGGCCTATCTTGTCGCTCCTGCAAAGACGCCTTTAGAAATTCAAGAAAGACTCATTTCTATTTTCAACAAGGCAATTCAAGATCCGCGCTTTAAGGCTGCTTCCGAAGATGGTGGTGCGAAAGTCGATAGCCTTACTGGCAAAGCTTTAGGTGCTGAGATTGTTTCAGTAACCAATACGTTGGCTATTGTTGGCAAAAAAGTTTTTACTGAAAAAAAATAAATATCTGAAATTGAAAGTAGATTGATGAATCAAATTAAAAAAGTTACCTGCCACGTTGTTTCTGCTCCTGTAGAAAAGCCTTTTACTTCCTCCAGAGGATGGATTTATAAAACCCGAGGCTCTTGTATTGTCGAAATAGAAACAAATGATGGCATGGTAGGTTGGGGCGAATGCTATGGACCGTCGGCTGTCTCAAAGGCCTTTATTGATACCCAATTTGGGCCTCGAATTATCGGTAGGGATCCATTTGACGTAGAGGTCATTTGGGAGGATTTGTACAACCGCATCAAGGACTACGGTACTAAAGGCATGGCGATTTCTGCTATCAGCGGAATTGATATTGCTTTGTGGGACATTATTGGTAAGTCTTGTGGGCAGCCAATTCATAAGTTGATTGGTGGCTCTTATCGAGATGAAGTAACAGCATATGCTACAGGCCTGTATTTTATTGATATGGATCGCTTGATCGAAGAGGCAGTTGACGAGGCGATTGAATTTAAACAAAATGGCTTTACCGCTATTAAGATGAAAATTGGCTTAGGCGACTTAAAGTTGGATATCAGGCGTGTAGAGGCGGTACGAAAAGCGGTAGGAGATGATATGCGACTGATGGTTGATGCTAATCACTGCTTTACCGTGCCTCAAGCCATTAAGATTGGACGAGAGCTTGAGAAATTAGACATTGAATGGTTTGAGGAGCCTATCTCTCCTGAAGATTTAGATGGCTATGTTGAAGTGACTCGCGCTCTTGATATGGCTGTAGCTGGTGGAGAAAATGAATTTACCCGATGGGGCTTTAGAGATATTGTGGTGCGTAAGGCCATGGATATTGTTCAACCCGATGTTTGCGCTGCGGGTGGTATTAGCGAATGCCGCAAGATTGCAACCCTGGCCAGCGCACACGGCGTAGAGTGCGTTCCACATGCGTGGGGATCAGTGATAGGGGTTGCTGCAACTCTGCATTTCTTGGCAGCACTTCCAGATCAGCCGCCGAGCTTTAAGGGCAACCCTCCACTATTTGAGTTTGAACAATGTGAAAATCCATTCCGCGATTTACTTTCAGTGGAGCCTATCATTCAGCGTGATGGTAAGGTAAGCGTTCCCAAAGGCCCAGGGCTCGGGATTGAAATTAACCGGCATATCCTTGATCAATACCGAGTCGCATAGGTTGTTGTTATGCGTTATTTAACATTTATTAGGGGTGAGCAGGCACCTGCAGTAGGCGCTCTGTTAAGTGACTCTTTGAGCGTGCTTGACCTTTCCCATGCCAGCTGTAGCGACATCATGGCTGGTCAAAGGTCTAATTTGCTAAATATGGTTAGGTCAGGTTTACCTGCCTTAACTACGAAAATCACCAGCAAAATTAAGAGCGGTAGTTATGATTCGGCGGCTGTGTTGCGTCTCGATGCTATTGCAATCTGCGCCCCAATTCCTAGGCCAGGAAAAGTAGTTGGGGCTGCATATAATTTTACAGATGCATTGGATGAGCGCTCAATGCCTTACCCAGCTGAGCCAGTTATTTTCATTCGATCTGGAAATACTGTCATCGGCCCAAGTGACGCCATCCTCATTCCGCCAGATGTCGGCAATGTAGGTTACGAAGCCGAATTAGCTGTCATTATTGGGAAGCGCGCATTATTCATAGAACCAAAAGATGCAATGGACTATGTCGTAGGTTACACAGTACATAACGATATCAGTGGCAGTGGCATGATTAAGGAGGATAAAGGTAACTTCGTTCGTGGTAAAAATATGCCAGCTTCTGCTCCCTTTGGACCATTTCTGGTTACTGCTGATGAGGTGGTGAATCCTTATGCTATCCAAATTAAATTGGATGTAGATGGTAGGGTGCTACAGGATGGCACCACTGGCACAATGCTCTTCAAAATTGCTGAATTAATTTCCTATATTTCCAAGCAAATGCCTCTTGAGCCCGGCGATATCATTGCAACAGGAACTCCCGCGGGCCTCGCGATGGTTCATGAACCCACTGCCTGGCTCGAACCAGGTCAAATCGTACGTGTCCAACTTGAGGGGCTAGGTATGCTTAACAATCCAATTAAAAAGGGAGTGCCATTTCTTGAATAAAAGATTTAAGGTTCTTTTAACCAATCCGATCTATCCGGAGTTTCATCAAATACTCTCAGAGGACTGCGAAGTAATAGTAGCGCCTGATACAAAGCCTGAGACCTTAAAGGGACTTATTTCAGATTGTGATGGCTTGATTGTACGCTGTCAGCTACCCCAAGATATTTTTGATGGGGCGCACCAGTTAAAAGTAGTCGTGCGACATGGTGTTGGGCTAGATTTCATTCCCGTAGATGTGGCAACTCAAAAAGGGATCCCTATTGCGAACTTACCGGGTTCAAATACAAATGCCGTTGTAGAGTATTGCTTGGCTGCCATTTTTCACTTCCGTCGCCGCCTAGGCTCAATTGACTCAGAGTTGCGTAGTCAAGGATGGCTAAAAGCGCGTCCGCTAGCCGATCCCTCAGCTGAAATAGCGACAACTACCTTGGGCATTATCGGGTTTGGATCTATCGGTAGCAAATTGGCAAAAGCCGTAACTGGCTTACAAATGCAAACAATTGCACTGACCAGGCGACCGGAAGCATTGCCCAGTGGAGTGCGTCCAGCTATCAAAACAGAATTGTTTTCTCAGTCTGATGTCATAGTGGTTTGCTGCCCCTTAAATGAGGAAACTCGGGGTCTGGTAGATCAGGCCTCGGTCTCCATGATGAAGCCAAATGCTATCCTGATTAATATTGCCCGTGGACCTGTAGTAGATACACAGCCAATCATTGACGCACTCAGAGCAGGAAAAATTGCTGGTGCAGTCATGGATGTGCATGATCAGCAACCATTATCTGGTGAGGAAGCGGTATTCGATTGCCCGAATTTATTGCTCACACCCCACATCGCCTCGATTACTGCTAGCAGTATGCGCGGTATGAGTGAGGGATCAGTTCAGACAATTCTAGCGATCCTTAAGGGTAATCGCACTGATAATGTTGTCAATCCAGAAGTATTTTTTTAATCGAGAATCTCATGACTAGTAATCCACTACGTATTATTAAATTAGAAGCTGTTCCTATTTCGTTTCCTGTTCCTGAAAATAAATCGGTCCGGCTGGGTATTGGTAAATGTGTAAAACGTGATTCGGTACTCGTTCGCATTGAAACTGAGGATGGTCATGTTGGCTGGGGTGAGGCGCATCATGGACGTGCTCCAGGAGCAATTGCAAAGTTAATTGATACAACTATGCGGGAGCTAGTACTTAACAGTGATGCAATGGATATAAATGGTATCTGGGCCCGCGTTTATAAGATGCAAATTTCTAGCCATGGCACGGGAGCAGCAGCAGTTTTAGCATTGAGTGGGATTGATATCGCCTTGTGGGATATTCGTTCTCAAATTATGCAACAACCTCTGTATCGGATGCTAGGCGGTGCATCTAAAAAGATTAAAGCATATGCCGGCGGTATTGCTTTGGGATGGCAAGAACCAGCATCATTGGCGAAAGAGGCTCAAGAACATATAGCAACCGGATATCGGGCTCTAAAGTTACGTGTTGGCGATACAGCAGAGAAAGATATCCTTAGAGTGCAGGCCGTCCGTAAGGCAGTTGGGGAAGATATCGATATATTAGTCGACGCAAACACAAATTACACCTTAGCAGATGTACGAAAGGTGATGCCTGCATTTGATGAGGCGGAAGTAAGTTGGCTGGAAGAGCCTTTCCCTCCGCAAGATCGAAAGGCTTATCATATGGCCCGCAGTTTGGGGCGGGTTCCATTTGCAGCTGGTGAGAACCATTACACACGATATGATTTCTCAACCTTATTAGACGATGGCGATGTGCAGTTTATTCAGCCTGATTTATCAAAGACTGGTGGCGTTACTGAATCTATAAAAATTGCTGCGATGGCGAGTGCTAATAAATTAACAATTAATCCTCATACCTCTGCTACTGCAATCAATATGGGGACGACTATTCATTTTTTATCTGCCATTGATAATCCTGGATATTTTGAAGGGGACGTTACATCGCTTAATCCCTTTAGGGATGAGATGATGGATAAAGTTGCATATGAGCTCGATTCAGACGGTTTTGTAAAGCCGTATGAAGGTATTGGCATTGGCATGACAATAAACTTAGACTTTGTTAAAGATCACCCTCTGATCGATGGTCCTTGCTACGTCTGATGGCTTAGTTTCACAACTAGGCCTGAACTTTTTGGAATGGAAAGTTAGTTTGGGATAAAGAGCTCATTCGTTCAGTAGGTGAGTATTGGGAAGGCCTTAACCCTAAAAATAGATGGGGCGGTAATTTCAAGGGGTTTGTGGATGTACCCCATTTTGAGAGGGTGGCAATGACTTCCTAAGTTGCCGTTATTTAAAGCCTAGTGCAGAAGTTTATATATCAACTCAGCTACTGTTAATTGCCCTTTATCTGCTTGTTAGTCCGAAGCAATTTAGAGAGGGCGGCATATTTTCCCTCAAGTGCATCCCAAGCTTTTTTATACTCAGGATTAGCTAGCAGCTTTTCATCATCATCAGGGGTATGACCGACGGGGGAGAATGTATCTTTGTGTTGAGTCATTTTACGGTTGCCGATGGACTTTTCATTAGCGCATCAACATCCTTAATTAATAATGTTGTTAAATTACGTAACTCATTCATAGTTGACTCTTCAATTTCGCCATAGCCCTCATATTCAACTAGATTTCTTCTATCACGGATTGAATCAAAATTCTTCCATCTATTTGTGGGCCAATCCAGTGTTTCACCAAGGCAATGGAATGCCAAGAACTCATTCTCACATCGATATCCATGCCAACGAAGGGCGGTAAGTGCCGCAATATGAGCAGCACTGTAGGCAGACGTAAATCGACCCACAATTGATACCTCTGTGATATCTGAGTCTCGTAAGCGCTTATGGGCAATTTTTAGCATCCGAACCGCTTCAATTTTTTCAAAAGGCGCGGATTGAAGTTGACCAATTTTGACTAAGTTATCTAAATGATGATTATTCAATTAAAGCTCCATATACAAAGATTGAGGGATTCAAGTGTGATGTGTAGTGCAGGTATTTTACTAAGTTGGAAATTTTCCCCAACTAAAAGAAGGCCAATATCACTACTCGTCGTGTCAGTATTTTTAGCAACAGAATCTATATAGTTCTGCATGCTATTCAACCGATTTGCTTTGAGTAACTCTCATTGATAGAGTTCTTTGTATGAATCCAAACATGCCTCAAAACTCAGATCTATGAATTGATCTAGATGATGCCCCTGAGATTACCGGCGTAGATTTGAAACGCGGCGTATGGGCTATCAATTGAATAATTGTCACAAAGGCCGAAGGCAGGGCAGCTTTTACTTCAAGGCTAAAGGATATTGCAGAGTCTGAAAACGACACTTTGTCCAATAATGAACAGGGAAAGCCAATAAATAAGGGTGGACGAGCCCGACCCCCGGCACTGACAGAATTGGGTTTGGCTGCTTCGTTCCCGACCTGACCAGGTTATCCAAACCGCCATGCGGGGAGGCCCGTCCAATTCCTATTTTAGCTTGTTAGAATGTAATACATGACAGCATTGGCTTTAGCCCGTTCGTGGCGCCCTAAAACATTCTCCCAATTGGTAGGACAAGACCATGTGGTTAAGGCTTTAACCCATGCCTTAGACCAGGGTCGACTGCACCACGCTTGGCTATTTACAGGCACTCGCGGGGTCGGAAAGACCACCATTGCCCGAATTATGGCCAAAGCCCTTAATTGCACCGGCGCTGATGGCTCTGGCAAGATGACCTCAGAGCCCTGCGGAAAATGCCCAGCTTGCCTTGAAATCGATGCCGGACGCTTCGTTGACTATATCGAGATGGATGCTGCGAGTAACCGCGGGGTAGATGACATTGCTGCCCTATTAGAGAAGGCAGCCTACGCACCCAGTAGTGCCCGTTACAAGGTCTACATGATTGACGAGGTGCATATGCTCACCAATCATGCCTTTAATGCCATGCTCAAAACGCTCGAAGAGCCGCCTGAACATGTGAAGTTCATACTAGCCACTACCGATCCCCAAAAGATCCCCGTCACTATTTTGTCGCGGTGCTTACAGTTTAATCTCAAGCAAATGCCAGTCCCACTGATCGTGGAGCACCTAGAAAAAGTACTCGCAGCAGAACAAGTCGATTGCGAGACCAATGCACTGCGTGTTTTAGCAAAAGCAGCACAAGGCTCGATGCGGGATGCCTTATCACTGACTGACCAAGCCATCGCCTATGCTGCTGGCAAAGTATCTGAAGAAGCCGTGCGCGGTATGCTCGGCACGCTCGATGATGCCTACCTCATCAGGATCTTAGATTCACTAATAGCTAAAGATGGCGCAACACTATTAGCTATTAGTAATGAGAT
>JBBAQC010000002.1:31761-35109 GCA_040400535.1 Polynucleobacter sp.
TAGATTCACTAATAGCTAAAGATGGCGCAACACTATTAGCTATTAGTAATGAGATGGGCGAGCGCAGTATGTCTTTCTCATTAGCCCTTGCCGATCTATCCAGCCTCATTCAGAAAATTGCTGCTGCACAAATCGTTCCTGAGTCTGTATTAGAAGATTGGCCAGAAGCAGCAGAGATTCACCGCTTAGCTAGTGCACTCACAAAAGAAGAAGCGCAGCTCTTCTACCAAATTAGCATCACTAGTCGTCCTGATTTATCACTCGCACCAGATGAGCAAACCGGCTTTGCCATGACGCTCCTACGGATGCTGGCCTTCCGTCCCGGAAATGAAACTCCTGGCAGGGCAGGCGGTGCTAGCAACAACTCATCGAGCAACTCAGCGCCCCCAGTAGCAACAGCAAGGCCAGCAAATCAAACTGCAGCGCCAGTCAGGTCTGCTCCTGCTCCAGCATCAGTAACAAAGCCTGCTGCATCAGTAGCAATTGCCTCCAGCGCCGAGCGTCCAGACTGGCATGCCTTGATGCGTCAGTTGCCAATTAAAGGCATGGTGCAACAGTTAGCATTTCAGACAGAGTTGCAAGATTGGAGTGATTCGCCAGCAGGCGTGCGTGCCACGGTTGTGACGCCAATGCCACAACTCGCTTCAGAAGCTTCCGTCGGCCGTCTTGCCGATGCATTGACTGCACACTTTGGTCAACCGGTCAAAGTAGTCATAGAGAAGGGTGAAATTGAAGGCAAGACTGTAGCTAAAGTCGATGCGCAAATTCATCAAGAGAAAAGACAAAATGCAGAGCAGATGATTGCGCAAGATCCCTTTATTCTGCAATTAGAAAAAGAGTTTGGAGCAAAAGTAGTTGGTGGCTCTGTGAAGCCAATCTAAAGATCAGAAAACATAAGGAAATAAAGCGATGATGAAAGGTGGCCTTGCTGGTTTGATGAAACAAGCCCAGCAGATGCAAGAGAAGATGAAAGTAGCGCAAGAGCAATTGGCTGCGCTAGAAGTCACTGGCCAAGCGGCTGGTGGACTCGTTAAAGTCACCATCTCTGGCAAACACGAAATGAAGCGTGTGCAGATTGATCCAGGCGCAATGGATGATCGCGAGATGCTCGAAGACTTATTAGTGACTGCCTATACAGAAGCATTTAAACAAGTAGAGGCTGCTAGCTCACAAGTGATGTCTGGTGCTACTGCTGGTATGCCAATGCCTCCTGGCTTCAAGCTACCGTTTTAATTACTAATCGAAAACTGTTCATTTAATGGCACGTCAAGAAGCCCCGCAAGATGCTCTCGGTCGTTTGATTGAGGCCCTGCGGATATTGCCTGGAGTAGGACCAAAGTCAGCACAACGCATGGCTTTTTACTTACTGCAGCATGATCGCAATGGCGCAGCAGTTCTCGCTAAATCATTAGGTGAAGCTGTAGAGACCGTAGGTCACTGCGCCCGTTGTAATACTTTCTCCGAAACCCAAATCTGCGGTACTTGTAGCGATGATCGTCGTGATCCCTCTCTACTGTGTATTGTAGAAACACCGGCCGATCAGGTGATGGTGGAGCAGACCTTGAGTTTCAAAGGCAATTACTTTGTACTCATGGGCCGTATCTCACCACTCGATGGCATGGGCCCGAATGAAATTCATTTTGATCGACTGCTCAATCGCATTGAAGCACCAGACACTGGAGTGCCAGTTAAAGAAGTAGTACTGGCAACCAATTTCACAAGTGAAGGTGAAGCAACAGCCCACTACATTGGTGAAGTGCTTAAATCCAAAGGGATCAAAGTCACCAGAATCGCCAGAGGTATTCCGGTGGGTGGTGAGTTGGAATATGTGGATGCAGGCACCTTGGCCAGAGCGCTGATGGATCGGCGCACTGTAGGCTAGCCCCCAAAACCCTTTGATCAATAGCGTTGAATATCAGATGCTATTTCAATAAAATCTTCCCTGTATTCGATCGATTTTCTTAGTTTGAATAATTAAGTTTACCTATTGGCAGAGAAATAATGATGAAAATTACTGATAAGCGCCAACCTCTATTTGTAGTGAAGGTGCCAAATTCAATAACAAAAAAAGCAATCGCAGAATTGGAATTAGGGAAGGATCAGCGTTTTAAATCAAGTAAGGATTTGATGGCCGACCTGAATCGCGATGAGCTTGAAGATCAAGAGGATCTAAAACTGGCCGATAAGGCTATGAGAGAAATGCGTAGAGGCGGAGTTAAGGCAATACCCATAGATCAGGTAATGAAAAACATTAATTTGGCAGCTGCTAAGCAAACCCCATCGTCTGATATCTTTAAAAGATCAATGGACCCACTGAAAAGCCGGAAGTATTGATTTTCGGATGAAAAATTCGGATAATCCACCATTATGAAACCATCTACTGCCATGAACTCTCACGGGGCTCAAATTCGCTCAATTGTCGAAGCGCATCATGCTAGCAATGCACGTGTTTTTGGGTCGGTTGCTTCCTGTACCGATGTTGAGGGAAGTGATTTAGATGTGTTGATTGATCCTACTGTAGAGACTACTCTATTCGATATAGGTGCGATTCGATATAAATTTAAACAACTTTTAGGTGTTTCAGTAGATGTTTTGACACTAAATGCCTTGCCTGAGAAATTTCGTAGCTCCGTGATTGCCCAAGCCTTGCCAATATGAGTCGTGATCCCCAGCGATTGCAGGATTACTGTTAGCGCTTGCCCTGTTGGATTGCCGATCTGTAAGTTGGGTCTACGCAAAAACCCATAACCACTGAAGACAAGGCGGTTAATACAAAAAGTTGCTTTTTGCAACCTTTTGTATTAAATTAACACTTGTTTAATAGGGGACAGTTATGGCTACGACAATTAAGTTATCCGATTTTTTGGTAAAAGACGCTAAGCCTTATGCTCAAGCAATGCATAGATCGGTTCCTAAGCAAATCGAATACTGGGCCCGCTTGGGAAAATTAGCCGATGAGAATTCTGACCTACCCATTCCTATGCTTCAAGATATGCTTGTGAGTATTGAAGAGGTAAAGTTGGGCAACCTTTCTCCCTATAAATTTGGATGAGGGTCTCAACAACCCCTCGATTTGATCGGGCTATTAAAAAAATCTCTCCCGCCGAAAAAAAATCCCTTGATTCTGCAGTCAAGGCGATTATCTCGGAGCCATTCGCTAGCGAAATGAAGAAGGGTGATTTATTGGGCGTTCAGGTATATAAGTTTCGCTACCACCAGCAGCAAATATTGCTGGCTTACTCGGTCAGCCTAGACAGAACTCAAATTGCATTAATTGGTTATGGTGTTCATGAAAATTTTTATCGAGACCTAAAACGATAGGGTGCTAGCCAGCCTCAGAGGCTGAAT
>JBBAQC010000002.1:35209-67815 GCA_040400535.1 Polynucleobacter sp.
TTCATGGGCGCACGTATTGCTCCCGATACCGATATCTATTTCAACCCAGAGGTGGTTTCGGGAGTGCCATTTTCGGGCTTGGTGGGTCTCGGTGGTTTCACTAACGGCGAAGCAACTAAAGCCGGTGGTGTACAAGCCAAGTTTTACTCTGCCCGCGCCTTTGCTCGTCATACGATTAATCAAGAGGGTGATAAAGTCGTTCTAGAGGATGAGGCTAATCAGATCACGCAAACGGTGAGTAGTAATCGCGTTGTCATCACTGGTGGTCAGTTCTCCACTCTGGATATTTTTGACGATAGCCGTTATGCCAAAGACCCCCGCATTCAGTTTATGAACTGGGGCAATATGACTTACCTGGCTTATGACTACGCAGCCGATGCCAGAGGTTATAGCTGGGGCTTGGCAGGGGAGTGGTATGTCGATAATTGGGTGATGCGCGCCTCCAGAATGCTCGCCCCTAAATCCCCCAATGGCCGCGATCTCAATTGGCAAATCTTTAATGCCTATGGTGATCAAGTAGAAGTAGAGCGTCAGCACAATATTGCCGATCTTCCCGGTAAGGTTAGCGTCTTGGCTTATCGCAATCAAATGATATTGGCGCGATTTTCGGACGCCACTAATTACATTAATCAAGATCCCAATTCTCGCCAAGGTACTCAAGCCATCAACAATGTCCGTAACAGTATGCAGATCAAAACAGGTATTGGTATTCATGGTGAGCAAGCTTTAACTAAAGATCTTGGTATCTATGCTCGTGCCTTTACATCGGATGGTAAGACAGAAACGATGTCATTTACTGAAGCTGATAATTCCCTATCAGTGGGTCTGGGTATGAACGGCACAAGCTGGCAACGCCCCAGTGACAGTATTGGTATCTCGATGATGCAAAACGGTTTATCGAGCTATCGCCGTAGCTATCTACAAGCGGGTGGTGTTTCTTATTTCATTGGTGACTACGCTAGCCGTAGCCAAACAATCTCTTACACACCGGAGCGCATTGGTGAGGTCTATTACAACGCTAGCGTGATTAAGAACGTACTGGCTGGCGTGAACTTTCAGCACATCATCAATCCCGCCTATAACTCTGCTAGAGGCCCAGTCAATATCGTTTCTTTCAGAATTCATGCTGAATTCTAGGCATTGTCAGTGGCTCGTATTTAGTTATTGTCTTTATAATCAATAACTTAAGAATCGTCCAATGGTGGACTTTCGCCCTTAAAGTCCTATAATCTTCAAAGCTCCCCTGAATTGTAGGTAAACCTCGATTCAGGGCTATAAAAAAAGCGTCATTAGAGATTCAAAGGTAGTCGATTTGATTCACGGCCAGATTAGCATCAGCAAACTCATTACAAGCGTAGCAAGCCCCTTTAAATGGCTTGGGGATATCTCTGCCCGCACTTTTTCTTTTATATCTATTTTTGTGACTTGCGCCGCTGTTGCCCAAACACCTAATCTGAATGCAACAACTCCGGCTAGTGTTACGGTTCAGACCAACGCAGTATCCTTATTTGCACCAGTAACGCCGAGCGATACACCCATGATTTATATCAAGGGCGCTCCATCAGGTCCAGTCGATATGGATTTGCGACAACTGTGGTCTGAGCTCAAGCTCAATAACCCCCAATTAGCTTCATTACGCGAGTCCTATTTGTCTGCAAAGGCAACTGTGCCACAGATTAATGCTCCCGCAAATCCGCAAGTAGGTTTGGTATGGTCTGGCATGCCAGCCAATTCACCATTTGCATTAGGCGGTGCAAATGCACCTAGTCCATCCAACCCTGGCGGTACTGGCATTAGTAACAATAATGCGATCTCGATTACCCAGCCATTTCAGTTTCCGGGTAAGAAAAGCTTGGCATCCGATATTGCCAACACCAATGCTGAGGCACTGCTAGCTCAAAGCGAATCTACTTACTTACAGCTCGGTGCTCAGTTATCGACTTTGTACTACAACGCTCTAGCTTCGCAAAAGCAGTTACAGGTTCTGAAAGAATCTGTCATGCGGCTAGAGATGATTAAGAATGTAGCTAAGGCGCGCTACTCTAATAATGCTGCTGCTTACGTTGAGTACCTCAATGCACAAGTAGCACAAAGCACAGCGCAAGCAGACCAATTTAATGTCGAGCGTCAGCTCTCAGTTGCTCTAAACAATATTAATACCTTAGTAGGTCGTCATTCAAGAGAAAAGCTGGTGTTGCGTGGCGATGTGCGGCGCGCCGTCAATAGCGTACCCACATTGCTGGAGTTAGAGGACTATGCAGAAACCAGCCATCCTTCATTAAAGAGTTCGACGCTACAGCTAGAAGCTGCGCGTAAGGGTGTCGATCTTGCCAAGAAAGCTTACTTGCCAGACTTTCAGGTGATCGGCTCTTCTTACACTCCGCGTGGTCCGTTCTCAGCTAACAATGGCACGATGTTTTATCAGTTCGAGTTGGACTTGGTTATTCCACTGTATTTTTTCACTAAAGAAAAATATGGGGTGATACAGGCACAACGTAATCAAGCGGCAGCAGAGGCTGGCAACATTTCTAATCGTCAGCAAATCGTATTAGCAGTTAATAGTGCGTATGCCAGCTATGAGCAGGCTAAAAATCAAACGCAATTCTTAAAAGAGCGCCAAGTGCCTCAAGCAGACGCTGCTTATAAGGTAGGCCTGACCCAGTACTCTAATAATGGTCAAGGATTTAATGATCTCTTGACTGCCCAAACCCAATTGCGTAGCCTTGAAGTACAACTAGCGCAAGCAGAGAGTAATCTCCTGCAAGCCCAAGCAGTATTGCTGGCAACATCAGGCAAAGAACCCTTTTAAGGAGCAGTATTGAAAGACCATATTCTTTCTTTTCTAAAACAGCTTGCGGAGAAAGTAAAGCCCATTACTGATAAGGTCCTGCACTTTGGCGGCCAACGACTTGGGCTAATGCTGAGTGGTGCTGCTGGTTTGTATTGGAATCTCAGTCCTCATAATCGTCAACGTGTTCGCTTGGCCGCTGTTGCATTTACTATCCTATCGTTAGGTATCGTGTTAGGTCGTATTACTAATGTCAATCGGACTGTCAAAATCGAAGCCTCTGATAAAGCGCTCAAAGTGGAGAAGAGCGGCGTTTTAGAATTGAAGCTCGCTGGCGTCAAACTCAATCCTGAAATCTATATCTTTCAAACTGCTGTAAAAGTCCAAGTACCAGTAGATATCAAGGTAACGGGACGCCTAGCATTTAATGCTGAAAAATCCAAAGTGCTCTCAGCCCGCGCTCCAGGACGGGTAGAACGCATTTATGCATTTGATGGTGCACAGGTCAATATCGGATCGCCCGTAGTTGAGCTCTATAGCCCAGAATTTCTATCAGCTCAACAAGAGTATTTACTTTCTTCTAAAACCGCTCAGGTCTTAGAGTCAAGCAAGACCATGAGTGACTTACTAGGCGATGCCCGCATTACGCAACAAGCGGCTGCCAATCGGATGCGTAATCTAGGTGCTGGAGATGGCGATATCAAGGCGATCGAAACTACCGGCAAGACGCAAAGCAATTTAGTGATGCGCTCACCATTAAAAGGGGTAGTGATTAAACGTAATGTAGAGCCTGGCTCTGCAGTGAGCTCAGGTGATGTGATTGCTACCTTGGCTGATCCCAAGCAACTCTGGTTCTTGGGTAATGTGTTTGAACAAGACTTTCGTTTGATTAAAGCCGGGCAGAAAATAGTATTACAAGTCGAGGCTTACCCGGACAAAGATTTTGTGGCCTATGCAAACTACATTGCGCCAACCATCGATCCACAAACCCGTGCCTTACTGATTCGTGCTGATATTGACAATCAAGATGACCTGTTGCGTCCTGATATGTATGCTTCTGCCAAACTCACTACCGGAATGGCTGATGCGATTGCAGTGCCACAAACAGCTGTCATTCGTATTCGAGAAATGCGCTACATAATTATCAAGGCGGGAGATGAGGTCTATCGCCGTCTACCGGTTAAAGGGTACGATCTCAATAGTAAGACCTTTGCAATTACCGAGGGTGTAGAGCCAGGCTCCATTATCCTAGCCCAAGGTGCTGTTTTATTAAATGATCGCTTTGCAAAACAGGAAGATTAAGTGAGCGCATTTACCTCCTTCATTCGAGGCGTACTTGAGAAACGCGTGCTGGTCATCGTTGGCTCAATTGTGCTGCTCGGCTTGGGGATGTTTAGTCTCTCTAAATTACCGATTCAGCCATACCCGGGAGTTGCGCCTTTAACGATTCAGGCCATATCGCAATGGCCCGGTAGAAGTACAACTGAGGTTGAACAGCAGGTCACTATTCCGGTTGAAAATGCCTTGGCAGGTATTCCGGGTCTGCAGGCTTTTCGTTCAGTCTCATTATTTGGTTTATCGGTTGTCACACTCAAATTTAACGACACTACCGATCCTTTTCAGGCGCGCCAACGTTTTATTACGAGTCTATCTAATGTTAATTTTCCAGCGGGAGTAACTTCTAGTGTTAGTCCAGACTCCGATGCTACTGGTGAGATCATGCGTTATGAGGTGCGCTCAGATTACGCCTCATCTACTCAATTAAAAACACTGCAGAACTACGAGATCTATAAAGAGCTGAAACAAACTCCTGGGGTTGCCGATGTCTCTTCATTTGGCGGCAGGGTACGCCAATATCAAGTGATTGTCAGCCCAGAAAGTCTGCAATCCAAGGGCGTTACGATCACTGATTTAATTACCGCTTTGACAAATGCCAACAGTAATACAGGTGGCGGCTTATTGCCCAGCGGTGAACAGCAGTTTGTAGTGCGCGGTGTGGGTCTGCTAAAAAATATCGATGACATCAAGCGAGTCGTGATATCCAATCATGGCGGGGTACCAATTCGGATTGGTGATGTGGCACGGGTAGAGATTGGTAATGCTCCTCGCTTGGGTTTATTCCAATTTAATGACAACCCAGACTCTGTCGAGGGCATTGTGTATTTACGCCGCGGTGAGGATGCTAGTGAAGTATTAGCCCGCGTACGCCACACCGTTGAGAACATCAATAAACAAGTCTTGCCTCCTGGTATTGAGGTCAAGCCTTTTTATGATCGCCAAGTGCTACTTGATATCACCATTGGGACGGTCAAACATACCTTGTTCTTTGGTATCTCACTAGTTTTAGCAGTACTCTTTTTCTTCCTAGGCAACTTACGGGCTGCTGCAGTAGTAGCGGCAGTCATTCCGCTGGCACTATGTGTTTCATTTATTCAGATGCACCTGTGGAGCGTGCCCGCTAATTTGATTTCTTTAGGAGCGATTGATTTTGGGGTAATTGTGGATTCGGCCGTGATTTTGACGGAGAACGTCATGCGGCACCTAGAGCAGGGCGGTAAACGCTTAAATCAAAGCATTATTTTGGCCACGAGTGAAGTACAACGCGCCATGATTTATTCCACCGGCATCATTATTGTTGCCTACTCTCCCTTGTTCTTTATGGGTGGTGTCGAAGGAATTATTTTTAAGCCGATGGCCTTTACGATGGGCTTTGCGCTGATTGCTGCCGTGATCTTGAGTCTGACTTTTTTGCCTGCGATGATCTCCTTAGTATTTGGTGAGAACTTGCAACATAAGCAGCCTGGCTTTATGACCAAACTACTCAATGCCTATAAGCCTTTATTGAGAAAGTGGATGGACCGTCCTTTAACGGTTTTCTCAGTAGCAGTATTTGTTTTGGGACTAACGCTGCTGAGCGTCACTCGCCTAGGAACTGCCTTCCTACCCACTTTAGAAGAAAACAATATTTGGCTGCGGGTCACTCTGCCTAACACCGTTGACCTGGATTACTCCGTAAAGGTGGCAAATCAGTTACGGGGGACTTTCTTAAAGCAGCCTGAGATTGATAAAGTGGCAGCCCAAATTGGTCGACCTGATGATGGTACGGACTCCACTGGAGTATTTAATCAAGAATACGGTTTGTATTTAAAGAGCCCTGACAAGATGCCAAGCGGCTCTAGCAAAAAACAATTGATTGCCAATTTGGAGAAGGAGCTCAACCAGATTCCGGGTATTACATATAGTTTCTCGCAATACATTCAAGATAACGTGAATGAAGCTCTGTCTGGTGTGAAGGGCGAGAACTCAGTCAAGATTTACGGTACAGACTTAGAGGTCTTGGATCAAAAAGCCCATGAAGTGATCGATCAGCTGAAAAAAGTACGTGGCGTTGCAGACGAAGGTATTTTGAAAGAGTTAGGTCAACCCACGCTCAATATTCAGATTGATCGAGAACGCGCTGCACGTTATGACGTTAATGTGAATGATATTCAGACGGTGGTAGCGAACGCGATTGGTGGCGCTGCTGTAACCAACCTTTTGGAAGATGAAAAAACTTTTGGTATTGCGATTCGCTTAAATGAAGGCAGCCGGAATGATGTCGCAGATATTGGACGTCTCTTGGTCGACCTACCCAATGGCGCAGCGATCCCCTTATCGATGGTCGCTACTGTGCAACTGTCTGACGGACCATTTTTTATCTATCGTGAAGCTGGTAAGCGTTATATTGCGATTAAATTTAGCGTACGGGGTCGTGACTTAGGTAGCGCAGTGGAAGATGCGCAGTTTTTGGTTGAGAAAAATATTACTTTGCCGCCGAACTACTCGATTAGCTGGGATGGTCAGTTCAATCAGATGAAACAAGCGCAAAAGAAATTGATGTTGATCGTGCCATTAGCACTACTGGGTATTTTCTTACTACTGGTGAGTGCATTTGGTAATTTCCGTGATGCCGTGATTGTGATGATCAATGTGCCGTTTGCAGCTATTGGTGGTGTGATTGCCTTACATCTCGCTGGTGAGACTTTAAGTATTTCAGCATTTTTTGGTTTCTTATCTCTTTTTGGTATTGCGATTCAGGATGGTGTGATCTTGATTTCCTTTATTAATAAGACAGTGGCAACTGAACATGGCACGATGAAAGACGTGATGGTGGAGGGTGCTTCCTTGAGGGTGCGCCCAGTACTGATGACGGCAGCCTTATCGGGTCTGGGGCTGTTACCGGCCGCTTTGTCTCACTCAATAGGCTCCGAAGCACAGCGCCCTTTAGCGCTGGTGATTGTGGGTGGTATGGTGACCACCACTATTTTGACTCTTTTGGTATTACCAGTAATATATGGCTGGTTTAGAGGCCGTTCTTTAAGCCAAACGGCAAAGGCCTAGAGCGCTATAGAAGGTATTGGTATTCATGAGTGAAAACACACAGCAGCCGCACATTCTGATTTCAAATGATGATGGCTATCTTGCCCCTGGTCTTTTGGCCTTGGTCAATGCGATTCGTCCACTAGGTCGCGTGACAGTCATTGCGCCAGAGCAAAATCACAGCGGCGCCTCAAACTCCTTAACTCTCTCAAGACCACTGTCGATTCACCGGGTAGCTGGTGGTGAGCGTGATGGATTTATTTTCATCAACGGCACTCCCACCGACTGTGTCCACATTGCCATGACGGGGTTCTTGGATGACAAGCCTGATCTGGTGGTTTCGGGTATTAATCAAGGTGAAAACATGGGCGAAGATACTTTGTATTCAGGTACCGTTGCCGCTGCAGTAGAAGGGGTGATGTTCGGCGTCCCCGGAATTGCATTCTCCCAAATTGATAAGGGCTGGAATCGGGTTGATGACGCTGCTAAAGCTGCACACGATATCGTGGCCCAAATGCTCCTCTCTAATTTAGCCCATGCTGAAGGGGCGGCCACCTTGCTAAATGTCAATATTCCAAATCGCCCCTATGCTGATTTAAGTCGCTGGCGCGTGACTCGCTTAGGTAACCGCCACCATTCACAACCGGTAGTAGTTCAAAAAAGTCCGCGTGGCGATGATATCTATTGGATTGGTGCTGCAGGCCATGCAAAAGATAGCTCTGCAGGCACAGACTTTCATGCGATTGAAGAGGGCTGTATCTCAATCACCCCCATGCAACTAGATTTAAGCCACCATACCCGTTTGGCTGCGATGCGTGCGAATGGTTGGGATCGCGGTTGAAGGTAGCTGAACGCAATGAAGGTCATCGCCAGGCCTTAGCAGCTAAAGTACTGGCTGCTGGAGTAAAGCACGGCAAAACTTTAGAGGCTATTGCGACGGTTCCTCGCCATGCATTCATGGATGCTGGCATGCATCCTCAGGCTTATGAAGACACTGCCTTACCAATTGGACATTCACAGACGATTTCGAAGCCTTCAGTCGTAGCACGCATGATTGAGATCCTGCATAAACCCAAGCAAAAACTGGGAAAAGTATTAGAGATTGGCACTGGCTGTGGCTATCAAGCAGCGGTCCTGAGCTTGCTCGCCGATGAGGTCTACTCAATTGAGCGTATTCGTCCACTGCACGATATGGCTAGAGAAAAGCTGCGCCCCTTTCGGATTAAAAATCTTCGCCTCATTTATGGCGATGGGATTTTAGGTTTGCCCCAAGCGGCCCCATTTGATGGAATTATCCTAGCGGCTGCAGGTCTGGGCATTCCGGATGCTTTATTAGATCAATTGGCCATTGGAGGTCGCCTGGTAGCCCCCGTCGTCAAGAATGAACAAGAGCAACAACTGATTATGATCGAGCGCATGAGCTCTCAGCGCTATCAAAGAACTGTTTTGGATGAGGTCTTTTTTGTCCCCTTACAATCAGGGGTAGTATGAAAAATTCATTCAATATCCCAACTCAATATCTCCTGTTACTTCTGTCAGGCGCTGCTGTAGTGTTCAACGTGGGTTGCTCAATTACCCCTAGAGCTAAACCGGCGAATGTGGTCGATCGCAGTGTTGCCGAAAGTGACACTACGCCTCCGGGCTACTATCGCGTGAAGCGCGGAGATACTCTAGCGCGCATTGGCTTAGATAATGGCCAATCTCCCCGGGATTTAGCCCAGTGGAACAATATTGCTAACCCGAATTTAATTGAAGTCGGGGATTTGATCTTAGTAAAACCTCCGCCTGGTTCCAAAGCAGCCGTAAGACCTGTTCCCAAGCCAGCAACGAATGCTGATGCACCAAAAGCAGATGTACCTAAGTTGGATAACGCTAAAGCAGATTCACCCAGCAAAGAGATTGTTGCCGAGCCGGGCATTCGTTTGTCATGGCCAGCTAAAGGTAAGGTCAGCGAAGATTTTAGTGAAAAGACCAAAGGGATTGATATTGCTGGTAAGTTAGGTGAACCCGTGACTGCTGCATCCGAAGGCAGTGTCGTCTACGCCGGTAATAGTTTGCGTGGCTACGGCAATTTAGTCATCATCAAGCACGACAATACCTACCTCACTGCCTATGCACATAACCGTGTTCTCTCGGTAAAAGAGGGTGATACCGTAAAACGTGGTCAGAAGATTGCAGAGATGGGTGATACCGATACTAATTCAGTCAAACTCCATTTTGAATTACGGGTGAATGGTAAGCCAGTCAATCCAACGCCGTATCTGCAGTAAGCCGGGTCGGCATGGCAACGGTTCTCGTCTTTGATATAGAAACTATTCCCGATGTAGCTGGCCTACGTCGCCTGAACGACTACCCCGAGACACTTACGGATAGTGAGGTTGCTGCTACTGCCATGGCAGAGCGTGCTGAAAAAACTGGCAGCGAGTTTTTGCCACTTTATTTACAGCGCATCTGTGCGATTTCTTGTGTGATTCGCAGAACCAATAAAGACGGCTCTCCACAGATTAAGGTGGGCACACTAGGTACACCGCAAGATGACGAGAAAGTGTTAATTCAGACCTTTTTTGAGTTAGTTGAAAAATATACGCCCCAGTTAGTTTCCTGGAACGGTAGTGGCTTTGATCTGCCGGTATTACATTACCGCGCACTCGCTCACCATGTGCAAGCTCCTCGCTACTGGGAGATGGGTGAGAGTCAAGAAAACGACAGCCGTGAGTTTAAGTGGAATAACTACATTAGCCGTTATCACATGCGCCATCTCGACTTAATGGATCTATTGGCTAAATTTAATGGTCGTGCCAATGCACCCTTGGATGGTCTGGCAAAACTGTGTGGATTTCCGGGAAAGATGGGAATGGATGGCGCTCAAGTCTGGCCCGCCTATCAAGCTGGCATGATTGAGGATATTCGGCGTTATTGCGAAACCGATGTCGTCAATACCTATCTCATGTACTGTCGCTTTCAGCTACTGCGAGGTGGTTTTTCTTTAGAGGAATACCAACAAGAAATCACTTTTGTGAAAGCCTATTTAGAAAAAGAATCGCAAGAGCCTCATGGTGCACAGTGGCAAGAATACCTCTTAGGTTTTACTCCGGATGCGTAGAGGAGAAAAGCCGGTACATATTGAAGTAAGCCAGGCAATCCTAGTAGAGTCTCTTGATCTTGATGCCCAGGGCATCGCCCGCCTTGCCCCTAATGAGGAAGAGCTTGCCCAAGGTCACGGTGGCAAAGTGATCTTTATTCAAGGCGCATTACCCACTGAACGAGTTACCTACATTATTACGCGCGATAAAGCGCGCTTTAGTAAAGCTAAGGTACTTCAAGTACAGAAGCCTGCTGTGTTTAGAGCGCAGCCTAAGTGCAAAGCGTTTGGTGTTTGTGGTGGTTGCACGATGCAGCACCTTGATATTCGGGCGCAGGTAGCGATGAAGCAACGCGTACTCGAAGATGATCTAAAGCATATTGCCAAAGTAATTCCTGGCGAGATTTTGCGTCCGATGGGCGGCCCTGCTTGGGAGTATCGTCATCGTGCGCGTTTAAGTGCAGTTAATCGCTCGATCAAAAAAGGTACCGTGCTGATAGGATTTCATGAAGGTAAGAGCGGCTATGTCGCGGATATGACTGCCTGTGAGATTTTGCCAAAGCATGTTTCTGATTTATTGCCGCAGATGCGCAAACTGGTGATGGGCTTATCGATTGTGGATCGCATGCCCCAAATTGAAATTGCTGTGGGTGAGCCTGAAGATCCGAATTCAGAAGATCCTAAAAAAGCACAGCCTGTCACTGCCTTAGTATTCAGAAATCTACTGCCATTAAATGCTGCTGATGAACAGCTATTAAGAGATTTTGCAGATGAGCATCAAGTATGGGTCTGGTTGCAACCTAAGGGCATTGAGACAGTTGCGCCGTTCTATCCACTCACCGGTAAGCTCTGTTATCGCTTGCCTGAGTTTGATATCGAGATGCCATTTAAGCCGGCAGACTTTACGCAAGTCAATCACATGATGAACCGTACTTTGGTGAGTAGGGCGATCCGCCTATTGGAAGCTAAACCCAGCGATCGCGTACTGGACTTATTTTGCGGTATTGGTAACTTCACATTACCGCTAGCAAGAAGGGCCAGTACTGTTTTAGGTATCGAAGGTCTAGAAAGCTTAACTACTAGAGCTAAAGCTAATGCCATTCATAACCAGCTCGCAGAGCAAGTGAGCTTTATGCAAAGTAATCTATTTGAGGTGAGTACCGAGACGATTGCATCATGGGGTAAAGCGGAGCGCTGGTTAATGGATCCTCCGCGCGAGGGCGCTATGGAAATCTGCCAGGCTTTAGCCCAACTCCATGAACAGAGAAGTGAACTGCCACCGCAACGTATTGTTTATGTTTCCTGCAACCCCAAAACCTTAGCTAGAGATGCGGATATTTTGTGTCATCAAGCGGGCTACGTTCTTGCCAGTGCAGGCATTATTAATATGTTCCCCCACACTTCACATGTGGAATCGATTGCAGTCTTTGATCGTGCGAGAAGTTAGTGTAAAGAACTTGGGTGTAGATTTAAGGCAAAGAAAAAGGCACCCGTAGGTGCCTGTTTTCTTGTGAACTAGGTTACTACTTAGTCTCTGTCGCCACCCACAATGCCCAGCAATGCGAGCAAATTGGTGAAGACGTTGTAGACATCAAGGTAGATAGCCAAAGTAGCCATCACGTAGTTGGTTTCGCCACCGTTGATGATGCGCTGCACATCAACCAAGATGAAGGCTGAGAAGATCGCGATTGCCAGAACCATCACAGTAAGCATCAAAGCAGGTAGCTGCAACCAGATGTTGGCTAAAGAAGCCACGATCAAGAGCAACACACCAACCATCAACCATTTGCCCATACCTTGAAAGTCGCTTTTGCTGACAGTAGCGATAGTAGCCATAACTGCAAAAATGGAGGCTGTACCACCAAAGGCCAACATAATTAATGTAGCGCCGTTACTAAAGCTGTTGAGTGTGTAACCCACCAGGCCGGACATCATGATGCCCATAAAGAGGGTGAATGCTAGTAATAGCAGTACGCCAGCTCCGGTATCTTTGTTTTTGTTAATTGCCCAGAAGAAACCAAAGGCAACTGCCATAAAGACGATAAAGCCCATGAATGGGCTACCCGCCATGAAGTTCAGGCCAAAAGCAACTCCAAGCCAAGCGCCGATGACTGTAGGCACCATGGAAAGTGCTAACAGGGCATAGGTATTACGTAATACGCGGTTGCGTATCTGAGGCGTGCTGACTGAGCCAGCTTGCCCAAAACCATAAGAGTTAAGATCGCTCATATTGACTCCTTATTTACATTAATCACATAAGCTCGCGAGGAGCTAATGACAATAAGTATAGACAAAATAGGGTAATTTCAAGGCCCAACTGAATAAGACTACAAAATAAAGGGTTATGCCCTGTAAATTCAATAGCTTAGCCACGCTCAGATCAGGGTAAACACCGTCAGCCGATGTATAATTTGGGGGTTGCCAGATTCCTATCGCCCTCTAAAGAGCGCTGATTTGGCTAAATATTTGAAATCACTATTGGAGTTTTACATGGCTATTGAACGCACACTTTCGATCATCAAACCGGATGCTGTAGCAAAAAACGTGATCGGGAAGATCTATGACCGATTCGAATCCGCTGGCTTGAAGATTGTTGCGTCCAGAATGGCGCATTTGTCACAAGCTGAAGCTGAGCAGTTTTATGGCGTTCATTCTGCTCGCCCATTCTTTAAAGACTTGGTGAGCTTCATGATTTCAGGCCCGGTGATGATTCAGGTTCTCGAAGGTGAAGGCGCAATTGCCAAGAACCGCGATTTGATGGGTGCTACGGATCCTAAGAAAGCCGACAAAGGCACTATTCGTGCTGATTTTGCTGACAGCATCGACGCAAACGCAGTACATGGTTCTGATGCCCCTGAAACTGCTGCTGTTGAAGTTGCCTTCTTTTTCGCTGGCATGAATGTATTCAATCGTTAATTAACGATTGTTTGCAAACACGCTATTGAATACATAAGTAGTCGCATTGACCTCCCCGCGCGTAAATCTCTTAGATTTTGACGCTGACCAAATGGCAGCGTATGTCGCGGGGTTAAATGAAAAGCCCTTTAGGGCAAAGCAACTCATGCAGTGGATACACCAACGGGGTATCTCTGACATTAATGACATGAGTGATCTAGCGAAAAGCTTCAGGGCAACGTTGCTCGAGAAGGCGCAAGTACTCTCACTACCAGTCATCAAAGATGAACATGCTACCGATGGCACGCGTAAGTGGTTGCTCGACGTTGGCGCTGGTAATGCAGTGGAAGCAGTATTTATTCCTGAAGATGATCGCGGCACTCTGTGTATTTCTTCACAAGCGGGTTGTGCTGTCAATTGCCGCTTTTGCTCAACAGGGCGTCAAGGTTTTTCACGCAACCTCACTGCCGGTGAAATTATTGGCCAGTTATGGTTTGCTGAACACCTACTCAGAAACGATCCTCAAGCAGTGCGTCGCATTGAACAATACCCAACCCCAGGATGGGAACATACCGGTCGTGTGATCTCCAATGTGGTGATGATGGGTATGGGTGAGCCCTTGCTCAACTATGACAATGTGGTGACAGCTTTGCATCTGATGCTCGATGACAGGGCTTATGGTCTATCACGGCGTCGTGTCACCGTATCGACCTCGGGTGTCGTACCAATGATTGATCGCCTGGCACAAGATTGCCCTGTGGCCTTGGCAGTCTCATTGCATGCACCAAATGATCAGTTACGTGATCAGCTCGTGCCGCTAAACCAAAAATACCCTTTAAGAGAATTGCTTGCAGCTTGCGAGAGATACTTACCTTACGCCCCAAGAGATTTCTTAACCTTTGAATATTGCATGTTAGATGGCGTAAATGATTCTGACATTCAGGCAAAAGAGTTGGTGCGCTTGTTGGCGAACATCAAGTGCAAGATCAACCTGATTCCATTTAACCCATTCCCGGAGTCTGGATTAAAGCGTTCTACAGCGCAACGCATTCATGCATTTGTTGGTATTTTGTTAGATGCTGGCATGGTAGCGACAGTGCGCAAAACTCGCGGTGATGATATTGCTGCCGCCTGTGGTCAATTAGCAGGCGATGTAGTAGATCGCACACGGGTGCGTGAGCGCGATGTGCACGCTAAGCAAATTCATCACGATGATGAAGTTGAGCTGGATCATGAGTCCGATGAAGACTATCAAGCTGAACAATCAGTGCAATGGCTAAAGAGATTAGACAATTAATTGAATATCCTATGAGTAATCCAACAGACAAACCATCAAACAATTTACCTTGCTCTGATCTACCCTTAGGTCCATCGCCTAAAAGAGATACTCGGCAGGCAACAGTTGCTTGGAAAAGTAACATCATTACGATCGGTGGTAATGCGCCAGTGCGCGTACAGTCGATGACTAATACTGATACTGCTGATGCCCTAGCTACTGCGATTCAGGTGAAAGAGTTGGCGCGGGCGGGCTCAGAGATGGTCCGCATTACGGTTGATACGCCAGCAGCGGCTGCTGCGGTTCCTTACATTCGTGAGCAGTTGGACAAGATGGATGTCTTGGTACCCTTGATTGGTGACTTTCATTACAACGGTCACACGCTACTCAATGACTATCCAGAATGCGCCAAGGCTTTATCAAAGTACCGCATTAATCCTGGCAACGTCGGTAAGGGCGCTAAACGTGATCCCCAATTTGCGCAGATGATTGAAGCAGCTTGTAAGTATGACAAGCCCATACGGATTGGTGTGAACTGGGGAAGCTTAGATCAAGACTTGCTGGCTAGCATCATGGATGCTAATGCAGCGCTGCCAGTTCCTAAGACTGCTCAAGAGGTAATGATTGAGGCCTTAATTCAGTCAGCATTGCAGTCTGCCGAAAAGGCGGTGGAGTTTGGTATGAACCCCAATCAAATCATTCTGTCTTGCAAAGTCAGTAAGGTGCAAGATTTAGTAGCGGTATACCGTGATCTCTCACATCGTTCAGATTACCCTTTGCATTTAGGTTTGACTGAAGCCGGTATGGGCAGCAAGGGAATTGTTTCCTCCACAGCGGCATTAGGAATTTTGTTACAAGAGGGCATTGGTGACACGATTCGAGTTTCTCTCACGCCTGATCCAGGTGCTCCCCGTGAAAACGAAATTATTGTGGCCCAAGAGATTTTACAAACCATGGGTTTGCGTAATTTCACACCCATGGTGATTGCTTGTCCTGGATGTGGCAGAACCACGAGTACGACCTTTCAGGAGTTGGCTGCCAACATTCAGTCCTATTTGCGTCAACAAATGCCAGTATGGAAAAAAACCCATCCTGGTGTTGAGGCTATGAATGTCGCTGTGATGGGTTGTATTGTGAATGGCCCAGGTGAGAGTAAGCATGCGAACATCGGTATTTCATTGCCGGGTACTGGTGAGACTCCGGCCGCCCCAGTTTTTGTGGACGGCGTCAAGGTAAAAACTTTGCGTGGTGAGAATATTGCTCAAGAGTTTCAGGTGATTGTGGATGAGTATGTCAAGCTCAACTACGCGCCGAAGTAGTTGAAAAAATAATCAGCAGAACAAACTAGAACGGCACTTCAAGAACACCATGACTGACCCAATAAACCTAGCTAAAGCGCAAAAGATCCAAAAGATCAATGGCGTGCGTGGCATGAATGATCTCTTGCCGGCCGATGCCGCGCAGTGGGCGCATTTGGAGCATGTCCTGCGTGATCTCACTCGGGCTTACGGTTATGAGTTTTTGCGTACCCCGATCGTAGAAGCGACCGCCGTTTTTCAGCGTGGCATTGGTGAAGTAACTGATATTGTCGAAAAAGAAATGTATTCCTTTGAGGATCGTCTCAATGGTGAGCAACTCACACTCCGCCCAGAAGGCACTGCCGCTGTAGTGCGCTCTGTTATTGAAAATAATCTCTTGTACGAAGGACCAAAGCGCCTTTGGTATACCGGGCCGATGTTTCGCCATGAGCGTCCACAGCGTGGTCGCTATCGTCAGTTTCATCAGTTTGGGATTGAAGCCCTAGGCTTTGCAGGACCCGATATCGATGCAGAAATTATTTTGATGGGTCAGCGTCTATGGGATGAGCTCGGCCTCAAAGGTGTTCGTCTAGAGATCAATTCTTTAGGGCAAGCTAATGAGCGCGCTGAACATCGTGCCGCCTTGGTCACTTACTTTGAAAAAAACAAAGAGCAGCTGGATGAGGATTCAGGACGTCGTTTATTAACGAACCCCTTGCGTATTTTGGATTCTAAAAATCCGGTGATGCAAGACTTAATCGAAGGTGCGCCCAAATTATTGGATTTCTTGGGACAAGAGTCGATCCAGCATTTTGAAGCGGTGCAAGCTTTAATCAAAGCCAACAACATCCCTTGCAAGATCAATCCTCGCTTGGTACGTGGTCTGGATTATTACAATCTCACAGTCTTTGAATGGATTACAGAAGAATTAGGTGCACAGGGCACGATTGCGGGTGGCGGTCGCTATGACCCCCTGATTGAGCGCATGGGTGGTAAAGCTGCGCCTGCTTGTGGCTGGGCTATGGGAATGGAGCGGGTCTTAGAGTTAATGAAAGTCTCCGGATCATTACCTGAGACGCAAGCCCAATGCGATGCCTTTGTGATTCACCAAGGAGGCGAGACTCTCACTGCGGCCATGATTATTGCCGAGCGCCTGCGTAGCGCCGGAATTGATGTGATCTTGTTTTGCCCTCCAGATGGTCAAACTGCCAGCTTTAAGTCCCAAATGAAAAAGGCTGATGGTAGCGGTGCTGCCTATGCTGTCATCATTGGACCAGATGAATTCGCTCGCAATGAGGCTCAACTGAAGGATTTAAGAGCGAGTGGTGAGCAAAAGGCAGTCGCCTTAGATAGCGTTGTAGAAGCGGTAATTGATGCCATCATTGGCGCCACCGAATAGAATGACCAGATTGATTATTAAAATCGTATTTAAATACTGTACTTATGAGCTTGGATTGACATGCCTTTAGACCTAGAAGAACAAGAAAAAGTAGATCGACTGAAAGATTTTTGGCAACAGTATCGCAACCTCATTACTGGGGTAGTGACTGTTATCCTGTTTGCTTATGCAGCCTACAGCGGATACCAGTGGTGGCGTAATAGCCAATCTGGCGCTGCTGCACAGTTGTACGAGACCATGGTGAGTGCAATTAATAAAGGCGATAAAGACCAAGCCTTACGCGCTGCAGATGATTTGCAAAAGCAATTTTCTGGAACGCCGTATGCAGCGATGTCTAGCCTGGTGGCAGCCAAAATTGCTGCTGATGCAGGCGATGCATCAAAGGCAATGGATTATTTGCGTTGGACTGTTAAGAATGCATCTGATCAGGGCTACACGGCCTTAGCCAAGTTGCGTCTAGTGGGGCAGTTGATTGAGCAGGGCTCTGTCAAGGATTACGCCGAAGCCGATGCAATTATGAAAGAAAAGCCCATCTCCGGATTTGAGGCTCTATGGCTAGAGCGTCGCGGTGATTGGTATTTAGCGCAGAAGAATATTGCAGATGCTCGTAAAAGTTATGAGGCTGCTTGGGTGCAATTAAACCAAACAAAAGAAGCTCCTGAAGAGGCGCGTCGTCTCTTGAAGGTCAAATTAGACGCCGTCGGAGGAGTAGTTCAGTGATGATGGATTGCAAACGCGTAGCAAGACTAGCTAGCACAGTCCTGGTACTGGGTTCTGTCCTTGTAGCCCTGGCAGCCTGCTCTGGTGGCTCACGTGTGCGCAAGCCTGCTGAACTGGTACCCGTGAGTAATCAATTTGATTTAGCTCCCGTATGGTCAACGAGCGTAGGTTCATCGGAGTCCTTTAATTTTCATCTGGCAGTAGCAGGTGATGCAGTGTATGCAGCATCGCATCGTGGCAATCTTGCCAAGATCGATTTGATGAACGGTAACAAGCTTTGGGAAGTTTCTGTACCAGAGCGCCTGTCCATTGGTCCGGGATCTGATGGACGCACTACTGCAGTCGTCACTACCAAGGGCACTGTTTACGCCTATGACGATACCGGTAAGCCTATTTGGAACTTCAACGTAGGTAGCGAGGTATTGTCAGAGCCTGTAGTTGCTGCTGGGGTTGTCGTCATTCGTACATTAGATAACCGCTTTATTGGTTTTGATGCGCAGACAGGTGTTCGTAAGTGGACTTATCAACGTCAACAATCAGCATTATCTTTGCGGGTAGGTTACGGCATGCTGGCGGTAGCGAACGAAGTGATCGTGACGGGTTTTTCTGGGGGCCGTTTTGGCATGATTGCGATTGCTAATGGCGGTCTGATTTGGGAGACTCCGGTTTCTTTTCCGAAAGGCTTCTCCGAGATTGAGCGTCTAAATGATGTGACCGCCAAGCCAAGTATGGAAGGCGATATTATTTGCGCTGTTTCTTATCAAGGTCGCGTGGGTTGCGGTCAAGCGCGTACCGGTAACTTATTGTGGTTCAAGGACTACTCCAGCTACACCGGAACCGCGCAAAGTCCTGATTTAGTTTTTTCATCTAACGAGAGATCAAACGTCACTGCGTTTACCGTCAAGGACGGCACACAGGTCTGGGAAAATACCCAACTGACATTTAGAGGTGTCAGTGAGCCAATGGCAGTGGGTAAGGTATTGCTCTTAGGAGATGCGCAGGGTTATGTGCATGCACTTTCACAAGCGAGTGGTGAAATGCTGGCACGCATTCGTCATGACAGTAGTCCCATCACAGCCGCGCCGATTGCAGTCAATGGTCTTATCTTGATTCAATCACAAGGCGGCAAAATAGCGGCGTACAGTCCAAAATGAATCCAGTCATCACTATTGTTGGTCGACCTAACGTTGGTAAGTCAACCCTCTTTAATCGTTTAACACGCTCACGAGATGCTTTAGTTGCAGACTTCTCGGGCCTGACTCGCGATCGCCACTACGGTAAAGGTCGAATTGGTGAACGGGCATTTATTTGCGTAGATACCGGAGGTTTTGAGCCGGTTGCCAAGACTGGCATCGTTGCCGAGATGGCAAAGCAAACCAAACAAGCAGTTGCTGAATCCGACATCATTATTTTCTTGGTAGATGGTCGTTTAGGAATGGCCCCCCAAGATCGCGTGATTGCGGATTTCTTGCGCAAGACTGGCAGACCTATTATTTTGGCAGTCAATAAAACTGAAGGTATGCAAGCAGGCGTAGTGACTGCGGACTTTCATGAGCTGGGTTTAGGTGAGCCGTTCCCGATCTCATCAGCGCATGGCGATGGTGTGCGGGGATTGCTTGATGACGCCTTAGACTCTTTAGGAGTTCCGGAGCCAGAACCTGAGGAACTTGAGAACGATCCTAATCGTCCAATGAAGATCGCAGTAGTGGGTCGTCCTAATGTGGGTAAATCTACCTTGATCAATAAGTTGATCGGTGAAGAGCGTGTGATTGCCTTTGATATGCCCGGTACCACGCGTGATGCGATTGAAGTTCCTTTTGAGCGTAATGGTAGACCTTATATCTTGGTAGACACTGCAGGTCTGCGCCGACGTGGAAAAGTATTTGAAGCGATTGAGAAGTTCTCAGTTGTAAAAACATTACAAGCGATTGCTGATTGCAATGTCGTAATCTTGATGCTTGATGCACAGCAAGATATTTCAGAGCAAGATGCCCATATTGCTGGGTTCATTGTTGAGGCAGGCCGTGCCTTAGTGGTTGCGGTAAATAAGTGGGATGGATTAGATACATACGTTAAAGAGCGTGCGCGTTTAGAGATTGCTCAAAAATTACGTTTCTTGGATTTTGCGAATGTGCATCCTATCTCCGCTAAAAAAGGGACGGGTCTTAAGGAATTATTTAAAGATGTGGACCTAGCCTACGTTGCTGCCACAGCTAAATTGCCAACCCCGAAACTGACCCGTATTTTGCAAGAGGCTATCGAGCATCAGCAGCCTAAGCGGGTAGGTATGGGACGCCCTAAGTTACGTTATGCCCACCAGGGCGGAATGAACCCTCCGATTGTGGTGATCCATGGCACTTCCTTGAGTGGTGTCACCGATAGCTACAAGCGCTATTTAGAAGGCCGCTTTAGAGACGTGTTTAAGTTGCGCGGCACGCCTTTACGGATACAGATGAACACTGCCAAAAACCCCTATGTTGATGCGGATAAGGGTAAAAAAGGCAAAAAGAAGTAAATCAGCGTAGAGTTTTAATGAAGTATTAGGTAATTAAAAAAGTCAGTTAAAAAAAGCAAGACTCCAAAACAACTTAGTATAAAAAATAGGGAGCAGTATGAATAACGCCAAAATCCAGTTGCTACAGGATCCTTTCCTCAATGCTTTGCGCAAAGAGCACGTGCCTGTCTCAATTTATCTTGTTAACGGTATTAAGTTACAAGGCAATATTGAGTCGTTTGATCAATACGTGGTGCTCTTGCGTAATACCGTGACGCAGATGGTTTACAAGCACGCGATTTCTACTATCGTGCCAGCGCGCGCAGTGGAGTTCCGTACGGAAGAAGATAGCCCTGTATAAAACTGGTGTCGATGCGGCGCGAGCCGTTCTGGTTGGGGTCGATACTGGCCGCGAGGATTTTGCAGAGAGTATGGCAGAGCTGAGTCTTTTGGCTCTGAGTGCTGGCTCCATACCTGCCGCTAGCGTGATTGCGCGCAAAGGCAAAACTGATCCGGCTTTATTCATTGGTACGGGTAAGGCAAATGAAGTCAAAAAAATGATGGCAGATCTAGATGCTGAATTAGTCATCTTTAATCATCCGCTGTCTCCAACCCAGCAACGCAATTTAGAGCGTCACATTGGCTTTCATGTGATGGACCGCACTGGTCTGATCCTGGACATTTTTAGCCAACGAGCGCAAAGCCATATTGGTAAGACCCAAGTTGAATTGGCACAAGTACGCTATCGCATGTCACGCTTAGTGCGGGCATGGAGCCATTTAGAGCGTCAACGCGGGGGTATTGGTGTGCGTGGCGGTCCTGGTGAAACCCAGATGGAGCTCGATCGACGCATGTTGGCAACCAAAGCGAAGCGCTTAGAGACGGAGCTAGAAAAGCTCCAACGCCAGCAGAGAACCCAAAGAAGGGCCAGAAATCGCAGGGATGTTTTCTCGGTTTCTTTGGTTGGCTATACCAATGCCGGTAAATCAACACTCTTTAATGCCCTTACAAAAGCCGGGACTTATGCGGCCGATCAATTATTTGCCACCTTGGATACCACCTCCCGAAAAGTTCATTTGGAGGATGCCGGGTCGATTGTGGTCTCGGATACGGTGGGCTTTATTCGGGAACTGCCGCACCAGCTGGTTGAAGCTTTTAGAGCCACTTTGGATGAAACCATTCATGCAGACCTCATTCTGCACGTGATTGACGCCTGTAGCCCTGTGGCTCAGGAGCAAAAGGCTGAAGTGGAGGCTGTTTTACGAGAAATCGGGGCTGACGATATCCCCCGTATTGAGATCATGAACAAAATTGACCAAATGCCCCAGACCTTTACTGAAGGGGCGGTATTGCTGCGCGATTCTGAGGGAATAGCGAGCCAGATTTTCCTCTCGGCTAGGACGGGACTAGGCCTTGATTTACTCCGATTAGCCCTGAGCGAATGCTCTCAAATGACTGATAGAATAAGGTTTGAGCGAAATCGTGCCAAGATTCTCCTGAATCCAGACGAGTTTTTAGCTCCTTTACCCGAACGACCAGAGACTTCTGAATTCAATCCGATTCCTAACCGAAAATATTCACCAAACGATGCGTAAATTTCTCGAATTATTCTCAGTCAATGATCCAGGCTGGGGCAATAGTCACTCAGATAAGGGGGCTAAAGACACCAAAGCCGAGCAGGGCGGCGATCAAACGCCTCCAGCTGATCCGAATAAACCGGAGGCTGACAAGCCGGTCGAAGTGCGGCCCAATAATCAGCCTGCCAAACCTGGTGCCGGTGGCCCACCCGATTTAGATGAGCTATGGCGCGATTTTAACGATCGCATCAGTGGTATTTTCGGTGGCAAGAAAAGACCTGGTACAGCTCGTCCAGCGAACAAGCCCAACAGCACTGATATCCCTCCGCCTAATCAGCGGGGCGGTGGCAATGGCGGTGGTGGCATCAGCGCACCGAATTTTAATTTCACCAATCCATTTGGCTCTAAGGCAACTGTCCTGTTAGCTGGAGGTGGTGTTTTCTTAATTTGGATCTTTAGTGGCTTCTTCATTATTCAAGAAGGCCAATCTGGCGTGGTCACTACCTTTGGTAAGTACTCTTACACCGCAGGCCCTGGTATTAACTGGCGTATCCCATTCCCAGTGCAGGCCGAGCAAATTGTCAATGTTTCAGGAGTACGTTCTGTAGAAGTGGGTCGCAACATTTTGATTAAAGCAACTAATCAAAAAGATACCTCCATGCTCACTGAAGATGAAAATATCATCGACGTGCGTTTTGCAGTTCAGTACCGCTTAAAAGATCCAACAGATTATTTATTTAACAATCGTGATCCCGATACCACTGTGGTGCAAGCCGCAGAAACTGCCGTCCGTGAAATCGTGGCGCGCAGCAAAATGGATACTGTGTTGTATGAAGGCCGTGAAAAGATTGCGATTGATTTAGCTGCTTCGATACAGAAAATTCTTGATAGCTATAAGACTGGTATCTACGTTACGAGTGTGACCGTGCAAAACGTCCAACCACCCGAGCAAGTACAGGCTTCCTTTGATGATGCTGTTAAAGCAGGTCAAGACCAGGAGCGTCTCAAGAGTGAAGGCCAGGCTTATGCCAATGACATCATTCCACGCGCTAGAGGTACGGCTGATCGACTCATGCAAGAGGCTGAAGGTTACAAGTCACGCGTTGTTGCAACAGCTGAAGGTGATGCAAATCGCTTCAAGCAAGTATTGACTGAGTATGCAAAAGCACCCGGTGTAACCCGTGATCGGATGTATATCGATAGCATGCGTGAAATGTATAACAACGTCACCAAAGTCTTGGTGGATACCTCTAAGAGCAATAGCATGCTTTACTTACCCTTAGATAAAATCATTTCTCAGGTCACTGCAGAAAGCGCTCAAGCTACTGCAGCTCAGGGATCAGCTGCTACGCCAACAGGATCAGTCACAGTGGGGGGTGCGACCGGTAATCCCGCAGCTCCATTTAGTAATAACACTAGCCCAACTCCGAGTAACACCTCAGGCGTTGGCACAACCGGAAACCGTGACGGCCTTAGAAACCGTGACAGAGGGGATGCAAGATAATGAACGCAAATCGTCTCACTGCAGCTATCGCTGGCCTAATTGCCTTAGGATATATTTTAGTTTCTGGAATCTTTGTTGTAGATCAACGTAACTTTGCGGTGGTCTTCTCTTTTGGGCAGATTGTCAAAGTAATCGAGCAGCCTGGTCTGCAGTTTAAATATCCAGCCCCATTTGAAAGCGTGCGTTTCTTTGATCGCCGTATCTTAACTATTGACACGCCTGAGGCAGAGCGCTTTATTACTTCAGAGAAGAAAAATCTCTTGGTGGATTCTTATGTGAAGTGGCGCATCGTCGATCCCCGTAAGTTCTTTGTGAGCTTTAAGGGTGATGAGCGTTTAGCGCAAGATCGTCTGACACAGTTAGTGCGATCAGCTTTGAATGAAGAGTTTACGAAACGCACGGTCCGGGAGATCATCTCGGATCAGCGTGAAGAAGTGATGCAGGGTATTCGTAAAAAGGTAGCTGATGACGCTGCAGATATCGGTGTAGAAATTGTGGATGTGCGTCTCAAGCGGGTAGATCTATTGGCAGAAATTAGCGATTCGGTCTATCGCCGTATGGAAGCTGAGCGTAAACGGGTAGCTAACGAACTGCGTTCAACTGGTGCTGCAGAGTCCGATAAGATTCGGGCTAATGCCGAGCGTCAACGCGATACGATTTTGGCCGAGGCTTATCGTGAAGCGCAGAAGATCAAAGGCTCTGGTGATGCGAAAGCAACATCACTCTATGCTGAAGCATTTGGACGTGATCCACAGTTTGCCCAGTTCTATCAAAGTCTGCAGGCTTATCGCAGTTCCTTCAAGGACAAGAAAGACGTGATGGTGGTTGAACCCAATGGTGAGTTCTTTAAGTTTCTCAACAAGAAAAATTAGTAGTCACATTTTCTGATGATGAATCGCTGGTTACTTCCTGAGGATATTGCTGATGTACTGCCGGCCGAGGCTCGTAAAGTAGAGTCTTTGCGTCGCGCTATCCTAGATCTGTATCAGTCCTACGGCTATGAATTAGTCGCCCCTCCTATTTTAGAATTCTTGGATTCTTTGTTGACTGGAACTGGAACAGACCTCAACTTACAAACATTTAAGTTGGTAGATCAATTGTCAGGTCGCACATTAGGACTACGTGCTGACATGACTCCTCAGGTTGCACGTATTGATGCTCACTTGCTCAATCGCCAAGGGGTTACTCGCCTGTGCTACGCCGGATCCGTTGCCCATGCTCGTACTCCGGTAGGTAGCTCTGCCCGTGAAGAGTTGCAGCTTGGTGCGGAAATTTATGGCTGCGCTACTTGGGAGGCTGATTTTGAGGCAGTCTCTTTATTGCTTCAGACTTTGCGACTTGCTAGCTTAAATACAATTTATCTCGATCTTTCTCATGCAGGTGTACTTGCCGGTATCCTGGATGACCAAATTTCTGAGAAGGCGGAGATTGAGGCGCTGTACAGTCTGTTACAAAGTAAAGATCGTCCCCGTTTGGCTATTTGGGCTAAATGTCTGCCAGTTAAATCGGCGGAGGCTCTCATGGCACTCACAGAACTTAATGGCCCTTGTGCGCAAGTATTGGCCGATGCTAAAAAATGCCTACCCAAACATGCCCTGATTAGCGATGCGCTCGCTCAATTAGAAAAGCTGGTTGCCGCAATCACGGCACTACCTGGCAATCTTGAGTTGAGTATTGATCTCGCAGATTTACGGGGTTATCAATATCACAGCGGTGTCATGTTTGCCGCCTATGTGGATAAGCTTCCCCAGCCCATCGCGCGAGGCGGTAGATACGATCAAGTTGGGCAGGCCTTTGGGCGCCCGCGTCCTGCTACTGGTTTTTCATTGGATTTATTGACTCTCGCTAATCTGGCACCCTCAGCACCAAGAAAGCCCGCAATTGTGGCGCCTTGGATAGAAGATGCCGACTTAGCAAATACGATAATGAATTTACGTCAGGCGGGTGAAGTGGTCATTCAGGCAATTGCTGGCGATACTGTCGAGACCGCAGAATATACTTGTGACCGTGAGCTGGTAAAGCAAGGCAACTCATGGGTCGTTAAACACAAATAACACTGTATTAAACACTGCATTAAAAACATTGAATTAATTTTGTAATTATCTTTTGGATTTTATTATGTCTTCAAAGCAGCAAGCTCGCGGTCGTAACGTCGTTGTCATTGGCACCCAGTGGGGTGACGAGGGCAAGGGCAAGGTAGTCGATTGGTTAACGGACCATGCTCAAGCGGTGGTGCGTTTTCAGGGTGGACATAATGCAGGTCATACACTCATCATTGGAGACAAGAAAACCATTTTGCGTCTGATTCCGTCAGGGATCATGCATAAAAATGTTATTTGCTATATCGGTAATGGTGTTGTACTTTCTCCAGAAGCGCTCTTTAAAGAAATTGGCGAGTTAGAGGCTGCAGGATTAGACGTTCAGTCTCGCCTGAAGATTTCTGAAGCAACTACTTTGATTCTGCCGTATCACGTTGCGATTGATCATGCCCGTGAGAAAAAACGTGGCGATGCCAAGATCGGCACTACTGGCCGCGGTATTGGCCCAGCTTACGAGGATAAGGTAGCGCGTCGTGCTTTGCGCGTGCAAGATCTGTTCTATCCAGAGAAGTTTGCTGTGCAGTTGCGTGAGAACTTGGAGTATCACAACTTCATGCTGACAAACTACTATGGCGCAGAGCCTGTGGACTTTCAGAAGACTTTAGAAGAAGCCATGTCTTATGCAAAGCGCATTAAGCCAATGGTAGTAGATGTCTCTAGTGCTTTATATGCAGCAGAGCAGGCCGGTCAGAACTTACTATTTGAAGGTGCCCAAGGTACTTTGCTCGATATCGATCACGGTACTTATCCTTACGTCACTTCAAGTAATTGCGTCGCGGGTAATGCAGCGGCGGGATCTGGCGTTGGCCCAGAGTCTTTGCACTATATTTTGGGCATTACAAAAGCCTACTGCACTCGGGTTGGTGCGGGGCCATTTCCGAGTGAGTTGTATGACTTTGATAACCCTGCTAAGCAAGATCCCGTTGGTATTCGCTTAGCAGAAGTTGGTAAAGAATTTGGTTCAGTTACCGGTCGTCCTCGCCGCACCGGTTGGTTAGATGCCGCTGCTCTGAAACGCTCCATTCAGATTAATGGTTTATCGGGTCTGTGCATCACTAAGCTTGACGTGCTAGACGGTTTTGAAACCATTCGTCTTTGTGTAGGCTACACATTAGATGGTCACAAACTAGATGTATTGCCGCGTGGCGCTGAGGCTGTTGCGCGCTGCGAACCAATTTATGAGGATTTCCCTGGATGGAAGGGAACCACTTTTGGTATTCGTGAATGGGACAAACTCCCAATAGAGGCACAGAAGTTCCTGCGTCGTATCGAAGAAGTTGCAGGAAAGCCGATCGCTATGGTCTCAACAGGACCTGAACGTGATGAAACGATTCTTCTGCAACATCCATTCGAGGGTTAACAGAATACTTTCTGCACGACTTTTGCATATTTAATTTACATATTTGTTTTGAGGTTTATAGATGACTGCACGTACCCAATGTAATGGCCTTCAAGTGGCTACTCCCTTATATCGCTTTATTGAAGATAAAGTCTTGCCTGGAACTGGTATCAAAAGTGCCGACTTTTGGAAGGGTTTTGATGAGATCGTGAAAGATCTATCCCCTAAAAATGCAGCTTTGCTAGCTAAGCGTGATCGCCTCCAACTTGATCTAGATAAATGGCATCAAGCTAATCCGGGCCCCATCAAAGATATGCCTGCTTATCGCAAGTACTTAAAAGAAATTGCTTATATCGAGGACGTACCTTCTAAAGTTGTGGCTTCTACTCAGAATGTGGATGACGAGCTAGCTCTCCAAGCTGGTCCTCAGCTAGTTGTACCAGTGCTCAATGCACGCTATGCCTTAAATGCTGCCAATGCACGTTGGGGCTCTTTGTATGATGCTCTGTACGGTACAGATGTCATTTCTGAAGAAGATGGCGCTACTAAAGCGGGGGCCTATAACCCTATTCGTGGTGCAAAGGTGGTTGCCTACGCGCGGCAGTTTTTGGATCAAGCTGCTCCTCTGGCTAAGGCCTCTTACAGTGATGTAGTGGCTTACAGCGTCGTAGATAAAAAGCTGTCCGTAAAATTAAAAGACGGAAGCACCACGGGCTTGATTGATGAGAAACAGTTTGTTGGTTACCAAGGCGATGCCTTAGCACCATCATCTGTTTTATTGCGGAATCATGGCATTCATATTGATATCCAAATTGATAAGACTAAAACCATTGGTGCTGCTGATTTAGCGGGCGTAAATGATGTAGTGCTTGAGGCTGCGCTCTCCACCATTTTGGACCTAGAGGACTCAGTAGCAGTTGTTGATGGCGATGACAAAGTGCTTGCTTATGAGAATTGGTTGGGCATTCTCAAGGGAACCTTAGTTGAAGAAGTTAGTAAAGGCGGCAAGACTTTTACTCGCACACTGAATGCAGATCGCAAGTACACCGCAGGGATTGGCGCTGTCAATACTAAAGATGGCATTGTGACTTTGCATGGCCGATCACTTTTATTTCTGCGTAACGTAGGTCACCTGATGACTAACCCCGCCATCATTACTAGCGAAGGTAAGGAAATTTACGAAGGTATCCTAGATGCAGTTGTGACTGTGTTGATTGCCTTGTATGACATCAATCGCCCAGCGACTCAGGCCATTGGTAATACTCGTAAAGGCTCTGTCTATATTGTTAAGCCAAAAATGCACAGTGCAGAAGAAGTAGCCTTTGCTGGTGAGCTCTTTGGTCGGGTGGAGAAATTACTGGGTTTACCAGAGAATACTGTCAAGCTCGGCATCATGGATGAAGAGCGACGTATGAGTGTCAATCTGAAAGCTGCCATTGCTGCAGCGGGTGCTCGGGTTGCCTTTATTAATACTGGATTCTTGGACCGTACTGGTGATGAAATGCATACCGGCATGTATGGTGGTGCGATGGTTCGTAAGGGTCGGATGAAGATTGCTAAATGGTTTGGAGCTTATGAGCGCCGCAATGTGTTGGCAGGCTTAGATTGTGGCCTCCGTGGTCGCGCACAGATTGGTAAGGGCATGTGGCCTGCGCCAGACCTCATGAAGGAAATGGTAGAGCAAAAAGCTGCCCACCCTCAAGCTGGAGCAAATACCGCTTGGGTACCATCACCTACCGCTGCTACTTTGCATGCGATGCACTATCACCAGGTTGACGTGGCGAAGATTCAAGAGGATATGGAGAAGCGAGATACTGCATCTGAGTATGAGGCCTTAACTGATGAGCTTTTGACTGTACCAATCGCGCTTTATCCCGATTGGACTAAAGAGGAAATTCGTGAAGCCCTTAATAATAATTGCCAAGGTATCTTGGGTTATGTAGTTCGTTGGATTGACCAAGGTGTTGGTTGCTCTAAGGTACCTGATATTTATAACGTCGGCCTAATGGAAGATCGTGCAACCTTGCGGATTTCTAGTCAGCATATTGCCAACTGGTTACTACATAAGTATGTCAGCAAGGCGGAAGTAGAAGAAGCGCTGCAACGAATGGCTACGATTGTGGATTCTCAAAATGCCGGCGATCCTATCTATAAGCCAATGATGCCAAACTATAAAGATTCATATGCTTATCAAGCTGCAAGTGATCTGATCTTTAAGGGTCTTGAGCAGCCTAACGGCTACACCGAACCCTTGCTGCATGCTTGGCGTTTGAAGGTCAAGCAGGCGCAAGCAAAGTAATCTGAAGTGAGTCGCACAATAGAATGGATTTATCGCAAGGTAAATCCATTTTTTCATTCTGATCTAAGATCTAAAAAAACAGAGGCTCACCGACTTCATGTTTAGCTTTTTAAATCCATTTGCAAGAGTCACTCGCGCGCAGGGGCAGATGTTTGGCTTTCAATTCAATGATGGGGGTAGGCAAGCTGCAGGTTTCAAGGGTGGGGCTGGTGACTGCGTAGTGCGAGCAATTGCTATTGCCGCTCAGTTACCCTATCTACAAGTGTATGAAGATTTGCATGCTGCGAATACGGCCTACGCTGACCAGCGAAACGATAAGTTGGCCAGAAGATTGAATGCCAAAGGAGCATCACCTCGTAATGGCAATCACCGCAATGTATTTCATGATTACATCGTGGGTCATGGATTTGATTGGGTTCCTACGATGCAAATTGGGGCTGGTTGCCAAGTGCATTTATTAGCCAATGAACTTCCTTCAGGCAGATTAATTGTCAAAGTATCTAAGCACCTTACTGCTGTCATTGATGGAGTGATTTGCGACACCCATAATCCCTCGCGAGGCGGCACCCGCTGTGTTTATGGTTACTATATACAGCGCTAGAGTCACCATTAAAAAAGAAAAAGCCTCTGAAAAACCAGAGGCTTGTTTCTTAAAAAATCAGCAAAAATAGCCTAAAAAAGGGTTAAATCAGCAATAAATTACCAATTTCCACTAGTTTTACGAGACTGTTGCTCAAGCAGCTTAGCTTCTTGAAACGCTGCGACTAGCAATAAAAAGTAATCTTTGATTATTATCAGGGGTTTGAGGCTAATTATGGGACTTGCTTGAAACTGGACTGAGTTTGAATGTGCCATGGTGAGCTCCTTAAGGGTTAACCCTAATGATACACCTGATCTATTTCAAGTGCACTTAGCCGCTCGGTTTTGCTGGATTTGATGAATTTTTGATCAATAAACGCTGGTATTGCGATATTTCTGGTCCCAAGCGTTTTTATAGGAGGTAGTCATGCCGATCATGATGGTAGTGGTCCAGGCAAGTGAAAACAGGCCACTAAAGGAGATGAAAAAGGCGAAGGTTTTCCAGCCATCGATCAAATTATCAGATTCAAAACCAACGGTGGTGTAGCAGCTACCTGCAAAAAGAATGGCTGCTACCGGCTCGCTCATGAGCTCTAAAAAAAGAATAAAGAGGGCCCAAAGAAGAATTTCCAGCAAGTGGATTATGGCGAGCAATACAAAGGTGATATAAAAATGAAAGAAGACGCGGTTGTATTGGTGTTGGGCCAGATTACGTCGGGCGAGGCGCTCGAAACGCATATACACATGGTTAATAGCACTGCCATGAAAAACCAAAATACAGGCGAGACAAACTAAGCCCCAGCTGGCATCACGTAGCAGCGGTAAGAGTGGAAAGTCCGAGAGGGTGGTGAGGATATTCATGGGCGGCAGTATTGTTTGGGTAGATGAGGAAGAAAAGAGTCGCAGTCATGAGACCAGCCGGCAGTGATTTCCCTGTGGGTTGATAATGGCACATCCCTAATTCACTGTAAAGAAACCCTTGACCGAGCATCACATGCCAGGAGGAAAGCAAAAAGAACGTTTTTTCTTACTCTCCTTGGCCGGAATACAGTTCACCCACATTCTTGATTTTATGATCATGATGCCTTTGGGTCCTGACTTTATTCGGGAGCTCAACATCAATACCCATCAGTTCGGTTTATTACTCTCCTCTTATACCTTTGCTGCAGCAGTTGCCGGTGTGTTCGCTACCTATTTTATTGATCGCTTTGAGAGGCGAGTTCTCTTACTCAGTCTGTACGTTTGCTTCATCATCGCTACCTTACTTTGTGGTTTAGCTCCTGATTACCATTCACTATTTATTGCTCGGGCATTTGCAGGTGCCTTCGGTGGCATCTTGGGCTCATTAGTGCAAACCATCATCGCCGACTCTATCCCCTTTGAACGCAGAGGCAAGGCTTTAGGTACGGTGATGTCTGCTTTCTCGGTATCGACTGTAGCGGGTGTGCCACTCAGCTTACTCTTAGCTAATCACATTTCATTCTTAGGTTGGCGCGCACCCTTTATATTTATTGCTCTGATATCTAGTCTGATTTTGTATTTAGGCTATCGCAATATTCCCAGAATCGTCGGTCATTTAGATCAGGTTCATGAAGGCAGTCGCCTGAGTCAAATATGGAATGTGTTTAGTGCAAATCAACATTTGCGGGCATTTATTTTTATGGCTTTCATTATGATGACGGGATTTTCAGTTATTCCGTATATTGCCTTGTATCTGACCTCAAATGTAGGGCTTGATAATGGCTATATTCCATTGATATACCTTTGCGGTGGAATTGCGACCTTGATGAGTTCTAGAGTGATTGGACAGATGGCTGATCGCTATGGCAAAGTGAAGATCTTTAAAATATTAGCTATCGCCAGCCTCATTCCTTTGCTGGTGACTACTAATCTGATGCCTGTACCGCTGTGGGTAGCCTTGGTAAATTCAACTGCATTTTTCGTCTTGATTTCCGGGCGGATGATTCCGGCTATGGCGATTACTAGCCAAATGGTAGATGCCAAAATTCGGGGTACCTTTATGAGCTTAGTAGGCTCTGTACAGATGCTGGCATCAGGAATAGCCTCTGTGGTTGCGGGGGCGGTTGTGACTATTGGCAGCGATGGGAAAATGGAGCACTACAACCTGGTTGGTTATGGAGCTGCGCTCTGTGGCTTGCTGACTTTCTGGTTGGTAGGATATATTCATACTGACAAAAGGGGCTAAGGCCCAATACCTACTAATGGAGAGATGACGATGATGACCTTTAATAGACCTGATGGCGCCTCAGTCGAGGGCTATTTGATTGAGCCCACCAATCCAAGAAATGCGCCTGGGATAGTAGTTATTCAGGAGTGGTGGGGTCTTGATGATGAAATTAAAGCTATTGCTGATCGCTTAGCAAAAGCAGGATATCGTGCCTTAGTTCCGGATCTCTATCGCGGCAAACTCGCCTTAGAAGCCAATGAAGCTGAGCACTTGATGAATGATCTCAACTTTGGTGATGCTGCAAGCCAGGATATTCGGGGGGCTGTCCAGTACTTAAAGTCCACCGGCAGCGCTAAGGTTGCGGTGACAGGTTTTTGCATGGGCGGTGCACTCACCGTTTTATCAGCTGGTCTTGTTCCAGAATGCGATGGCACTGTGGTGTGGTACGGCTACCCACCATTAGAGTATGTGGATGCTCAGGCTATTCAAAAGCCAATGTTGGCACACTGGGCACTACAGGATGAATTTTTCTCCATCGCTGGTGTGGATCAATTAGAAGCAAAGCTAAAAGCCGCCGGTGTTAAATACGACTTTCAACGCTACGATGCTAAACATGCTTTTGCAAATCCCAAGGCCGACTCCCGAGGTTTGCCGCCATTGCAGTACAACGCAGTTGCTGCGGATTTAGCTTGGGAGCGCACGATGGCTTT
>JBBAQC010000002.1:67915-119706 GCA_040400535.1 Polynucleobacter sp.
CATTGCAGTACAACGCAGTTGCTGCGGATTTAGCTTGGGAGCGCACGATGGCTTTTTTAAAAGCCCAACTAACTTAATACGTAGTTTTTTTACAGATCCATCTCATGCATCTATTTTCTGAAAATCTCGCTGTTGAACTTTCTTCTTATTACCGTAACCTTGCCTTAGGCCATGGCGTTATTCCCAAGGTATTTACTTTGGTTAATGGAGAGGGGAGTCAATACCTCTTTTTTATTGATGACCTGCGCATGGATGAGGCTGAAGAAAACCAATTTTTAGCGTACATCGTGCAAGAGCATGAGGCAGTCTGCTATGCCAGAGGAACGCTAGTGATTTTGGAGAAGACCCAACAGTTAATCGAATTTGCTGTGATTGATCAAGATGATATTGAAGCAATTGTGTGTTCTGCTCAACTGACTCGGGATATCGAAGACAAGCCAGTTAGATTGAGTGAGTTTGAAAAAATCCTAGCTCCCAAAAAGACCATTTTCTTTGGCGGTCTCTTTGATCCCATTCAGGTATCAAACGATAAAGCAGAGGAGTTTGAGGGTCTCTGGGATGAGATGAAGCCCAAGATCTTGCATCGGATGATGGGACTCTAGCCCTCTCAAGGCTGCTGCTTGAAAACAGGACTTTCGTCCCCATATAGAAGATAGCAAGAGTATTTGGTGCCCAGGAAGGGACTCGAACCCCCACAACCTTACGATCGCCAGCACCTGAAGCTGGTGCGTCTACCAATTTCGCCACCTGGGCATGCCTTTATTATAGAGGCTAGGCCCAATGAGGGCATTTCTGAGCCAATTGGGCTTTTCCCCTTCAGACTTGATGGTTTGATACAGTAGGCTAATTCAGAATTTTTATTGAAATATAAGGCATGTATTGCCGAAGGAATTAAATGCGTAAAGCAAAAAACTTGGTACCACGTGAGGCCGACCGATTAGGCACGGTTCAGGGGCACCGAGATGGATTTGGATTTGTCATTCCCGATGACGGTGGTGAAGATGTTTTTCTTTCTGAAAGAGAAATGTCCCGCGTGATGCATGGGGATAGAGTCAATGTCAGAGTATTGGGTACAGATCGACGCGGTCGTCCAGAGGGACAAATTGTTGATGTGATTTTTCACGCCAATAAAGTAGTGATTGGACGCCTCTTAAATGAGAGCGGTGTTTTAATTGTGGCGCCGGAAGATAAGCGCATTGGCCACGATATCTTAATTCCGCCCAATGGTCAGGGCAATGCCAAACTCGGCCAAGTAGTCAGTGTTGAGATTATTGATTATCCGGATAGTTATCGACAAGCTGTTGGTCGTGTTACTGAGGTACTTGGTGAGATTGATGATCCTGGTATGGAAATTGAGATCGCTGTTCGTAAATACGGCGTTCCTCATGAATTTTCAAGTGCAGCCAAAAAAGAAGCAGAGGCTTTGCCCGATACAGTGCAGCAGTCTGACCTGGAAGGTCGGGTTGATTTAAGAGATGTTCCTTTAGTGACTATTGATGGTGCTGATGCCCGTGACTTTGATGATGCGGTATATGCAGAGCCTGTGATGTACGGCAAGAGCAAAGCATGGCGCCTTATCGTTGCGATTGCTGATGTCTCTCATTATGTTAAGCCAGGTCACCCGCTAGATGATGAGGGTCTCTTACGGGCAACCTCAGTATATTTCCCAAGACGGGTGATACCCATGCTCCCAGAGAAGATCTCCAATGGTCTTTGCTCTCTTAATCCTAGTGTGGATCGCTTATGTATGGTGTGCGATTCCGTTGTAGATACTAATGGAGTGGTGCTAGCGTATCAGTTCTATCCAGCAGTAATGCATTCAGCGCAGCGCTTTACCTATGACACGGTTTGGGAAGTTCTGTCGAATAGCAAAGGTCCAGAGGCAACCCGTTTTGCTGAGTTAAGCCCTTTGCTAAGCAATCTCTATTCTCTTTACAAAATCTTGCTAGAAGCACGCCAAAAGCGTGGCGCGATTGAGTTTGAGACTACAGAAACCCAGATCATTAGTAATGAGTTAGGCAAGATCCTTCGGATTGAACCCCGTTTACGTAATGAAGCGCACCGCTTAATTGAAGAGTGCATGTTGACAGCAAACGTTTGCGCTGCTGACTTCATTGAGAAGAATAAGCATCTGAGTCTTTTCCGTGTTCATGGCGAACCATCAGAAGAAAAGCTGGTGACTTTACGTCAGGTTCTACGTACCTCTGGTTTGTCATTGGGTGGTGGCGATAAGCCCAAGCCAAAAGACTATTCAAAATTGATGCGTGAAATCAAAGAACGTCCAGATGCCAATATGCTGCAGACTGTGGTGTTGCGATCAATGCAACAGGCAATGTATCAGCCTGAGAATGAAGGCCACTTTGGTCTTGCCTACCCAGCCTATTCACATTTTACAAGTCCAATTCGGCGCTATCCCGATCTCTTAACGCATCGGGTAATTAAAGCAATCTTAGCCAAAAAGCCATATACGCCCGTACTACCCGTAAATGTGCCACTCAATCTGACTTTGCCGCGTAAAGGCAAAGGGCGTGAGAATGCGGTGAATGCTAAAAAATCGCATAACGATGCCAAAGAGGCCGCTGCTGCGGGTACACGATTACCTAAGCTGCCTAAAGGTGTAAACGCGGCGCTGCCGATATGGGGTCAGCTAGGAGTCCATTGTTCATCTAATGAGCGTCGCGCAGATGAAGCATCGCGCGATGTTGAGGCATGGCTCAAGTGTTACTACATGCGAGATCATTTAGGACAAGAGTACGCGGGAGCTGTTACCGGCGTAGCTACTTTTGGATTATTTATTCAGCTAGAAAATTTGTTTGTTGAAGGCATGATTCATGTCACTGAATTGGGTGGTGATTACTTTCAGTTTGATGAAGCCCGCCAAGAATTGCGCGGTGAGAGAACTGGCATTCGTTATCGCTTAGGTGACCGCGTACATGTATTAGTCAGTCGAGTGGACTTAGATGCTAGAAAAATTGAATTTAGCCTAGTCAAGTCGGTTGGTCTAGAACCAGGCGGAACTACCAATCGTCGCCAAATTATCCTGGCGAGTGATTCTGGTAAGCCGAATAAAAAAGCTGCCCCAAAAAAAGGTCGTCCGGGTAGCAAGATTCCGCAGAAGCATTCTGGTGTTAATGTGAATGCTGCTAAATCTGCTGGCAATCTTGGTGCTAGTCAATCCAAAAGCCATGCAGGAAGAAGTGCAAGTAAGGTTGCTACATCTTCTAAGCCTACCAAGCCGGCTGGCTCAAAACCCCCTGTTCGCAGTACTAAAGCGCGCCGTAAATAAGTTTTATTCAAGATTGAGATAAGTAAAAATGAAGCAAATATTAGTCGGTTTTCATGCAGTACAAGCGCGTTTACGAGTAGATGCGGCAAGTTTGAAGTCGGTTTACTTTGACCCTAGTCGGCGTGATCGACGTATGGGTGATTTTCTCAAACAGGCTGAAGAAGTTTTAGGAGAAAGGCTACATGCGGCTGATGCTGAACGCCTGCATAAGCTAGCCGGTCATGATCGTCATCAAGGGGTAGTAGCTCTAGCCGAGAAAATGACCATTGCTCGCACTATTACCGAGGTGGTGGAAGATGCCCAAAGCAATCAAAGCAAGGTGATGTTCTTGGTCTTAGATGGTGTCACTGATCCACATAACTTTGGCGCCTGTTTGCGTGTGGCTGATGGCGCTGGAGTAGATGCTGTCGTTATTCCGAAAGACCGCTCAGCCTCAATTAACGCTACTGTGAGTAAAGTCTCGAGCGGTGCTTCTGAAGTAATGCCTGTGATTACAGTAACGAATTTAGTACGCAGTATGAAAGAGATGCAAGAAGCAGGCGTCTGGTTGATTGGTACTGATGATGAAGCAGAAAAATCTATTTACGATCTGGATCTTACTGGGCCTATTGGCATTGTCATGGGTGCAGAAGGCGAGGGTATGCGACGCTTAACCCGCGAAACTTGTGATGAGTTAGTACGTATCCCGATGAAGGGCGTCGTAGAAAGCTTGAATGTATCTGTAGCCAGCGGCGTCTGTTTATATGAGGCACTCAGGCAGCGCTTAGCGCAAGCGCCAAAATAATCAGCTGATCTCTGTACCCCTATATCTCTATATCTCTATATCTAAGCGATCAACTGTTGTACAAATTGCTCTAGTTCGTCAGGCGGCAGGGCGCCACTCAGGCGGTGCAACTCTTTACCGTGCTTAAATGCGGCCAGCGTGGGTATTGAACGAATATTCCATTGCGACCCCAGAGCTTGCTCTACCTCAGTATTGACTTTGATAAACAACACTTGATTTGCATGACGAATGGCGCTGGCCTCGAATATTGGGCTAAACATTTTGCATGGCCCGCACCAGGGTGCCCAAAAATCCACTATCACTGGCATTACCGGTTGGGTCACAAGCTCACTCAAGTTGGCCTCAGTAGCATTGATCGGTAAGGATAGGAGTTCTTTCTGACAGGATCCACAAATGGGGGTCTGCTTGAGTTTTTCAGCAGGAAGACGATTTCCTTTACTGCAATGTGGACAATGAATAATCATGATGAATCCTTAATAAGCTGGTTAATAGCATTAGCTACGTTAGCTACATTAACTACTCAAGAGCGCTTCTAGTTTCTCAGTATCGATACAGAAATTGCGTATTCCTTCAGCTAACTTTTCAGTGGCCATCGCATCATTGTTCAATTGCAGGCGGAAGCTAGATTCATCCAACTTCAGTGGCGTGATATTTTCATGATGAGCGCTGGCACCATCGAGTTTTTTGCTTACAGGCCCATTACTATTTTGTAGTTCAGCTAAAAGCTCTGGGCTAATTGTCAGTAAATCACAGCCGGCTAGTTCGAGGATCTGGCTAGTATTACGAAAACTAGCGCCCATGATCTCAGTAGAGATGCCAAAGCGCTTGTAATAGGTAAATATTTTCTTGACGGAGATCACGCCAGGGTCATTGGCGCCACCATGAGTTGCATCACTCCAATTAGTGCCTAACTTTGCTTTACTCCAATCAGTAATCCGCCCTACAAATGGTGAAATCAATTTCGCATTGACCGCACCACAAGCTGCCGCTTGCACTAAAGAAAAGAGCAGCGTCATATTGCAATGGATACCCTCGGCTTCTAAGGCTTTTGCTGCCTCAATACCTTCCCAAGTACCGGCCAACTTAATTAAGATACGCTTGCGATCAATCCCCTGTGATTCATAAAGTGAGATGAGATGCTTTGCCTTCTGAATGGTTGCTCGTGTATCAAAAGACAGGCGGGCATCGACTTCAGTCGAAACCCTGCCTGGAACGATCTTGAGTATCTCCAATCCAAAAGCTACTAGGATGTAGTCCACCAAATCAACTGCTTTCATACCAGGGTGCGCTGATTTGACTTCATTGACTAAGGCTTGATAGTTGGTTTGCTGAGCAGCCTTGAGAATCAATGAGGGGTTAGTAGTGGCATCCTGAGGTTGATATTCCTTCATTCGCTCAAAGTCACCGGTATCAGCTACGACGGTAGTCAGTTGTTTGAGTTGGCTCAGTGCGGATATAGGGGAAGTCATCAGGATCTTTAAAACTCTCAATTAAATTGGCTACTGATATAAATCTTATCTTGAATATCATATGATAGATGTATAAATAAGGCTGTTCCAGTTCAGATAAGGATATCGGGCAAGATCATGAATCAAGATCAACTCAAGCAATTGGTGGGCGAAGCAGCGCGGGATGAGGTTTTAAAGCTCCCTGCAGGTCAAATCCTCGGGATTGGAACGGGCTCGACTGCTAACTACTTTATTGATGCATTGGCGCCTCATCGAGCGCATTTCTCAGGGGTCGTCTCTAGCTCAAACGCGACTACTGAACGGCTCTTAAAGCATGGCTTTCAGATCGTAGATCCCAATGGCGTCAATAGTTTGCCTGCCTATGTGGATGGCGCCGATGAGATTGATCCCTCAGGTTACATGATTAAGGGTGGCGGCGGAGCTCTGACCCGTGAAAAGATTATTGCCTCGATGGCTAAGCAATTTATCTGCATTTGTGATTCCTCTAAACAGGTTCCCGTACTGGGGAGTTTTGCATTGCCAGTGGAGATTATTCCCTTGGCTCAGGGTATTGTCTCGCGATCATTGGCTCCGCTTGGCGGCACAGTAACGCTTAGGTTAACGAAAGAGACCCGCGCAGATTTAGCTCAGACCCCGAGTCAGCCTTTTGTGACCGATAACGGTGGCTGGATTTTGGATATCCATGGCTTAAAGATCACAGATCCATTGGCGCTTGAGGCGCAAATAAACCAAATCGCTGGTGTGATTACAGTTGGTCTGTTTGCCAAGGAGAAGGCAAATATCTTATTAGTGAGCAATGCATTTGGCGTGAGCAGAATCAGTTTTTAAATTAAAAAACCCGACGGGGAGCTTTTGCTGACCCATCGGGTTCGTTTGCCATGATTATTCATGGCGCAGGCAAAGAGAAGTAATATTGTTCTCGATGCCCATAAGCACATAGATATGCTTACGAGTAGTGGCTTTCGCCAATGTAGTCTTTCACTAACTCTGACTGACTACGCTTTCATCCTATGCCCTCAAATTTTAATCGTCAAGGGATATCTAAAAATAATTATTCGGCAGGTGGAACATAGCCCTGCGCCATGTCTGCACCACCTTCGAAGAAATATTTTTCTACTTGTTTGAGAAGATACTGACGCGCACGAGGATCAGCCATATTGAGACGATTCTCATTAATCAGCATGGTTTGATGCTTTAACCAAGCAGCCCAAGCCTCTTTAGAGACTTGATTCCAAACCTTTTTACCCAGATCACCTGGCAATGGCGCAAAGTCCATGCCTTCAGCTTCTTTATTCAGTTTGATACATTGAACCATGCGTGCCATCTGTAATACCTTTCAGATACTGTTTTACTAATTGAGTAATATAAAGCGAATCCTGTTTTAAGGTCTGAGCCTTTTGGCCTAAGCCTAAAACTCCGAGTTAAAGTTCCTTCGTGAGGACCATTGACTTACGATCCCAATTGTAGATTTGCTTTCTTTCATCCGGAAGATCCTCTACCGAGGCGCGTTTAAAGCCCCGCTTCAAGAACCAATGCTCTGTTCTTGTGGTTAGAACAAACAATTTCTTCATACCTTCGCGCTTAGCTCGCATCTCCACGCGCTTTAATAGGCGTTCGCCATCTCCTGAGCCTTGAGCATCTGGATCTACTGCTAGGCATGCAAGCTCGCCTACGCCATTGGGGAAGGGGAAGAGGGCTGCGCATCCAAAGAGCACGCGATCATGCTCGATGACAGAGAAGCGCTGAATATCGCGCTCAATCACATCTTGACCGCGAGCAGCCAAGATGCCTTCTTCTTCAAGGGGGCTAGTTAATTGCAAGATACCACCCACATCATCCTGATTGGCTTCCCGCAAATTCTCAATATCAGATGAGGCTAGCATCATGCCAATACCATCATGAGTAAAGAGTTCCTCTAGTAGCGCGCCATCTTGATTGCAAGGTAAAAAGTGCACTCGGCTCACGCCCGCACGAATCGCTCTGCCGGAGATATTCAGTAAGCTCTTCATGCCTAAGTCGAGCTCTGGATGTTGCTCCATGTACTCTTGAAGTTGAGGCATAGATAGTTCGGTGATGTAATCACCTTCCTCATCTTTCAGACCAGGATGGGGGCTTAAGAAAATCAACTTATCTGCTTTGAGAGCGGCAGCAGTAGATGCAGCCACATCCTCAAAGGCAAGATTAAATGCTTGTCCAGTCGGTGAGAAACCCAATGGTGACAGCAGTACGATCTTATTGCTATCGAGTGAGAGTTTGATGGAGCTAGAGTCCACCTTACGTACCAGACCAGTATGAATATAGTCAATGCCTTCAACCACGCCTACTGGCATAGCGGTAATAAAGTTTCCTGAGATGACTGAAATCCGTGAACCTGCCATGGGTGTATTGGGTAAGCCGCGACTAAATGCTGCTTCGATATCGAGGCGCAATTCACCAGCGGCCTCTTTGACGCACTCTAAGGCGGCTGCATCAGTAATACGGTAGCTATGCATTGCACTCTTACCAAACTGACTCTGAATATTACGGAGCATCAACTGCTCTTCAATTTGGGGGCGGATGCCGTGAACCAAGACAATGCGCATACCCATGGCGTGCAGCATGGCGATATCTTCAATCAGATTTTCTAGGCCGATTTCTTGGGCCAGTTCGCCAGCAAAGGCAATCACAAAGGTCTTCTCGCGGAAGCTGTGGATATAGGGCGCAACGTCACGCAGCCATCCTACAAAAGGAAAGTTTGAGCTGGATTCTTCGGCATTTGAGCCGGTGTTTGGTGCATTTGTTGGCATAGTGAGAAAATTATAGGGTGCAAGAGCCTATAAACCAACAAAAACCCAAAGCAAGCCCTGTGACTGTGCCTGCTTCCAACACCCCGAGACGCCTAGAGATTCGCTTTCCGGAGGAGTTGCCGGTATCGAGCCAGCGTCAAATCATCAAAGATGCCTTAAGTTCAAACCAAGTCATCATTGTCTGTGGTGAAACTGGTTCAGGCAAAACAACCCAATTACCCAAGATTTGCCTAGACTTGGGCAGGGGTACGATGAATGATGGTCGCCTCATTGGACATACCCAGCCACGCCGGATAGCAGCCACAGCGACTGCTAAGCGTATCGCCCAGGAGCTGGGCACTGCCATTGGGCAAGATGTGGGCTATCAAGTGCGCTTCGCTGACAAGACCAGTCAGGGCGCTTCCATCAAACTCATGACTGACGGTATCTTGCTAGCGGAGACGCAAAGGGATCCGCAGCTGCGTGCTTACGACACGTTGATTATCGATGAGGCCCATGAGCGCAGTTTGAACATTGATTTTTTATTGGGCTATCTTCGCCAGCTACTACCCAAACGCCCTGATCTTAAATTGATCATTACCTCGGCCACAATCGATGCCAAGCGTTTTTCTGAGCATTTTGCCTTGCACGGCAAGCCCGCTCCGGTAATTGAGGTCAGTGGACGTCTCTTTCCGGTAGAGCAGCGTTATGAGCCGCTTGTGGCAGATACTAAGCCAGATGGCAAAAAAGAATCTAAGGAGGCAAAAGAGCTTCCAGATGCGGTAACAGAAGCGATTACCAATGTGTGGCGCGAGGGCGCTGCAGGCGCTGGTGACGTATTGGTTTTCTTGCCCGGAGAGCGAGAGATTCGGGATTGCGCTGAGGTTCTCAGAAAAGATCATGTACTGCAACAGCGTTTTCATCCAGAAATATTGAGTCTCTTTGCTCGTCAATCGGTTGCTGAGCAAGAGCGCGTTTTTAATCCCGGTAACGGACGCCGCATTATTTTGACAACCAACGTTGCCGAGACATCCTTAACTGTTCCCAATATTCGGTATGTAGTGGATAGTGGTTTGGCACGCGTCAAGCGCTACTCCTATCGCAATAAGGTAGAGCAACTCCAGATTGAGTCGATTTCACAAGCAGCCGCCAACCAAAGGGCGGGCCGGTGTGGGCGTGTGTCAGATGGTATTTGTATTCGTCTGTATAGCGAGCAAGATTATTTAAGTCGCCCCCAATTTACCGATCCAGAAATTCTGCGGAGCTCCCTAGCGGCAGTTTTGCTTCGCATGAGTTCACTACGCTTACCCAGAATTCAAGACTTCCCATTCATTGATAAACCCCTTGGTCGGGCAATTGCTGATGGTGTTCAACTGTTAGATGAGTTGGGCGCGATTGTCTATGACGAGTCCGCCACAGGAGATAGCAAAGATATCAACAGCAGCTTTAAGCTAACCCCTACAGGCAAACAATTAGCAGACCTGCCACTCGACCCCCGCATCGGTCGCATGCTTTTGGCCGCGAAAGAGGAAAATGCATTACGTGAAGTCACGATCATTGCCTCTGCCTTGGCTACGCAAGATCCCCGCGATCGACCGATGGATCAAGCTGCGGCCGCTGATCAGGCGCACTTGCTATTTGCAGATGAGCGTTCTGAATTTCTCAGCTTCGTTAAGCTGTGGGATTGGTATCAAGATGCCCTGAAACATAAGCAGAGCAATCGCCAGCTAGAAAATCTCTGTAAGAGTAAATTTTTATCGCCAAGACGTTTGCGTGAATGGCGCGATGTTTATGCTCAACTGCACACCATGTTGAGTGAAAAGGGTTGGAAAGAAAATCCATCGGCAGCTACCTATGAGCAAGTTCACCTCTCTTTACTAACCGGCTTATTGGGTTATGTCGCTAAAAAAGAAGAAGATGAAAAATCCCAAGAGCGCGGTAGTAAGACGGGCTCTTATATTGGTGCGCGCGGTATTCGTCCTTTTATTTGGCCAGGCTCAACTATTGGTAAGAAAGCGGGCGCTTGGATTGTGGCTGGCGAACTCCAAGAAACCAATCGGATGTATGCCCGTACGATTGCCAAGATTGAACCGCAGTGGGTTGAGAAGGTAGCGGCACATCGCCTCATCAAAACGCTCAGTGAACCCTTTTGGGATAGTCGCCAAGGTGAGGTGATGGCGTTTGAGCGCGGCACTTTGTATGGCCTACCCATTTATCACGGCCGTCGTGTACGTTATGAGCCCCATAACCCCACAGATGCCCGTAACTTATTCATCATGCAGGCTTTAGTGCAGGAGGAAATGTTTGGGCGAATGGATACTCCGGCATTGATGCGGGAGACTGAAGCCGATGCCAGAAAAAAATATCCCGCAACTTTTGAATTCTTTTGGCATAACCGTAGATTAATAAAAGAAATCGAAGCACTCGAGCATCGTTCACGACGTCCCGATGTCCTGGTGGATGATGATCTCTTATTTGCTTTCTATGACTCACGTCTTCCGCAAGCAGTTTTGAGCAGAGAGAGTATGAAAGCGTGGCTCAGGAAAGCAGACAAGAGTGAGGCCACTGATGAGCTCTTGCGTTTAGCCAAGGCAGATCTCATGCGCCATGAAGCTGCTGGTATTACGGTAGACCGCTACCCAAAAAAATTATTACTCGGCGGTAGTGAGCTGAGCTTAACTTATCACTTTGAACCCGGTAGCCCTAAAGATGGGGTGACCTTAGTGGTGCCGTTGACCCTATTAAATCAGGTTGATGGACGCCGTTGCGAATGGTTGGTGCCAGGCATGTGTGAAGAAAAAATTCATTTACTACTGAAGTCACTGCCGCAAAAATTACGCCGGCACTGTATTCCTTTGCCGGAATATGCAAAATCTTTTTTAGAGCGCAGTCTGGCAGAGAAGCAATTTGGGATAGGGGATTTTTTAGATAGTCTCATTACTGATATTCGTAAAGAGCGTGGTCTAGAAATTAAGCGGACGGACTTCAGGCCAGAATCTTTGCCGCTCCATTCTTCTATGAATTTCCGCTTAGTGGATGAGCACGGACGTCAACTGGAGCTAGAGCGCAACTTATCGCGACTGCGTGCCGAGCACGGGGAAACTGCCCGAACGGCATTTCAGGCAATTGCACAGCAAGTAGTTCAAGCGGAGCTTGGCGGAGACACTCAGGCCGATGCTTCAGGCGTGATAGGGAAATCCAATCAGAATGTTGCTAGCTCTGTAATCAAAAAGGTTGAGCAGGGCGGTTATCTCAGTTGGGATTTTGGTGAGCTACCCGAAACCCTAGAAATTCAAAAAGGTAATCGGACCTTATTTGGTTACCCAGCTTTGGTTGATCGGACTGAGTTCTGTGATCTAGAAGTATTTGATGATCTGCTAGAAGCTAGAAAATGCCATTGGCAAGGATTACGCAGACTTTTTGCTCTGTCGAATAAAGACACACTGAAGGCGCTACAAAAGCAACTTCCCGGAATTCGGGAGATTGGTCTTTTATTTATGAATGTAGGTTCAGTGGATAGCTTAATTGAGCAAATTCTGAACTTGGCTATCGAGCGAGCATTGATGAGCGATCCTTTGCCCATGAATGCTGAGCAATTTGCAGAGCGCCTGCAAGCAGGCAAACCCCGCTTAGCTCTCATTGCCCAAGAGATTGCAAAACATACTTTGGTCGCTTTACAAGCACATGCGGATCTTCTCAAAAAGCTGGCACAGGCAAAAGCCGCCTCAGCTTCTGCTTATGCTGATATTCAAAATCAAGTTCAAGGCTTAATATTTGCGAAGTTTATTTCAGATACGCCGTATGGTCAGTTAGTCCATTTTCCTCGCTATCTCAAGGCCATTGCCATGCGGATTGATAAATTGCGTACCAATCCTAGTAGAGATGCTCAGTGTCAAAAAGACTGGGAGTCCGTTGCCAGGCCGTGGCAAAAACTGGTTCAGGCGAGCCATGGTTCTTCGACATATGCCCTGCATGAAGATCAGGCTTTAGTGGATTTTCGTTGGCAGTTAGAGGAATTGCGGGTCGCTTTGTATGCCCAAGAGCTCAAGACCCCAACCCCCATGTCCTTAAAGCGTCTTGAGAAGGTGCTAGCTAGCTTGCGTTAGATCAAAAACAACCCGATGAGGGGCCAACTAAAGGACCAACTAAAGGACCAACAAAAGTGCATCAAATGCTTACAATAGGCTTATGCATACTTATCTTGTTAAAGCCAAATTTGGCACTCTTTTAGTTTTTACGACCCTCAGCCTGGCTGGACTGCAGAGTGCCGTCTATGCGCAAAATTCAACAGCTTTGGATCCTAAGGCTGAGCCTAAGTTGGCAATAGTATTGAACTCTGGTGAAGCAACAGTGAGCTTGATTGATATGCCGACACGTAAAGTCATTAAGACTGTGCCGGTTGGCAAAGAACCTCATCACCTGATGATGACTCCTGACCAAAAGACTTTGCTGGTTGCCAATGCGGTGGGCAATGACATTACCCTAATGAATCCCCTGAGTGGCGAGTTGACTGGCAGAATTCCTGACATTATTGATCCCTACCAAATTGGCTACTCGCCGAACAATAAATGGTTTGTGGCGAACGGTAACCGTTTGGATAGGGTAGACGTCTATCAAGCCCAAGGTGCCGATTTAAAATTGGCTAAATCGGTTAAGTTAGGAAAGACACCCAGTCATATCGCATTTACAGCCGATAGCAAAATCGCTTTTATTACGCTTCAAGATTCTAATGAACTTGCTGCAATTGATTTGGATACCCAAACCGTAATATGGAAAATCTCCACGGGTAAGGTGCCGGCCGGAGTGTGGATGACGCCAGGCGATCAATATTTATTGGTGGGTATTACTGGCGAAGACTATGTTCAAGTATTTGATTGGAAGAACCGAAAAGAAATTAAGCGCATTTTGACTGGCAAAGGTGCTCATAACTTTCGCCCATTGGGTGATAAAAAACACGTGTTCGTCACCAATCGTATTGCTTCTAGTATTAGCTTGATTAATATGCAGACCTTAGAAAAGGTCGGCGATATTACTGGTCTGCCTGCAGGTCCAGACGATATGGAGATTACGCCTGATGGGAAAACGCTTTGGGTGACTTTGCGTTTCTCGAAAAAAGTTGGCGTAATCGATATTCCCTCGATGAAGCTAGTTTCAGTCATTCCGGTTGGTAGATCTCCTCACGGAGTTTTCTTCACGCCACGCGCCAGTTGGGAATGATTTAAACCAATGCATTTGCAGGCTTTATCAGTCAGACTGCTGACATCATTGGCCTTAGTAGCCTGTTCTTCGCTAGGCTTTGCGCAAGAAACCAATTGCAAGAAAACGGTTTATCTCACCTTCGATACTGGCAATATGTCTGTCGCTCAAACAGTTGCTGATATTTTGAATCGTCAAAATATTAAAGCCACCTTTTTTCTAGCGAATGAAAAGACCAGTCGAGGCGATTTCTCCTTAGACGATTCCTGGAAATCTTATTGGCAGGATCGCCTGCGCGAAGGGCACCATTTCGGTAGTCACACTTACGACCATGTTTACTTTATTAAAGATGGCCCGAGCGGTGAGGTCATGGCAAAACCGCAGTTTGGCCACAAAGCAGGGGATGCCATCCTATTGAACGAAGCGAGTTACTGTAAAGAGATTAGGCGAGTAGATGAGCGTTTTAATGCGTTGACAGGTAGTCATTTGCAAAAAATATGGCGAGCTCCAGGTGGTAAAACATCACCGCGTTTAATTAGGATGGGCAAGGAATGCGGCTATCAGCATTTTGGCTGGAGTCCTGCCGGATTTTTGGGTGATGAGCTGAGCTCTCAGACACACCCAAATCGGCTGCTTCTAGAGCAGGCAAGTAGCCAACTTCAGGACGGTGATATCGCGATGGCCCATTTAGGCATCTGGTCACGTAAGGACCCCTGGGCTCCCGCAGTCTTAGAGCAATTGATCATCAATTTAAAGAGTCGTGGTTTTTGTTTTGGAACTCTGCCAAAACGGGATAAATAAGTCACAATTGAGCTTATGGAATCGAATTCTTTCTTAGCCACGATTGCTTCCGCCTACGCCAGCACCCAAGAATTCTTATTTGGTAGCGTAGTAGGACCAATTTTGTACCATCTCGACTTGATGTCGATGGCAGAAGATGTATTTGATGGCATGGATTGGTTTTTACTGGGTTGCATCCAAATACTGATTATCACAGTCATTTTGCGGACTTGGGAAAAGCTCACGCCAGCAGAAACGCAGCAGGGTTTTGCTCAGCACTCTCGGGCAGATATTTTTTATACCCTGTTTCATCGCCTAGGTATTTTTCACGGACTGATTTTTATCGCTCTCTCTGGATTTTTCTTTCAAATGGATTCGGTCTTGCATGATTTGCGTTTTGGCAGACTCAATGTCGAGTCCTGGTGGCCACCGGTAACCTCGATCCCCTTGATTAGCTTTTGCATCTACTTTGTATTGCTAGACTTTGTGGAGTATGTGTATCACCGCGCCTCACATACTTTTAACTGGTGGTGGCAACTGCATGCCTTACACCATAGTCAAACGGTGATGACCGCTTGGTCTGATGATCGAAATCATATTGTGGATGACATCTTGCATGCGTTAATATTTTCTTTCTTTGCCTTACTGTTTGGCGTATCACCCGCTCAATTCATTTTATTAGTGGTGTTGAGCCAATTAATTCAAAGCTGGCAACATGCCAATTTGAAGATTCATCTTGGGTCTTTTAAGTATCTGTTAGTTTCACCGTTATATCACCGCATGCATCATGCAGTGGGTTATGGTCACGAGGCGCAAGGTAAGCCCGGTGTTTTGGGCGGCTGTAATTTTGGTGTCCTGTTTCCTTGGTGGGACATGCTGTTTAATACTGCAATATTTCCAAAGCAGGTCCACCCAACTGGAGTGAGAGGCCTCACTCTCTCATCTAATATATTGCAACAACAGTGGCAGAGCCTGATGCACTCAGTGCGCGAAATATTTCCTAAGACAAAATAAAGACTAATGCTCCAGTAATGGATAATCAGTGATTAGCACATAGCACTTAGCAATTAGCAAAAATTAGTAACGGAAAATTATGGACAGCATGCAGCAGATATTGAGATCATTTGGCTTGGCTTTGGTCGGCACTATGCATCCCAAAATGCTCTGGCTAAGTCTGCGTCCATTTTTAATTGTCTCCATTTTATGGGGTTGCTTCATTTGGTTGACTTGGACGCCAGCACTAGAAATGCTCAGCATCTTTTTGACAACGTCTATGTTTACGAGCTGGATTCAGGAGGGTTTAATTTGGGCCGGCTTTGAAAATGCTCGGGCATGGATTGCTCCACTGTTTTTTGTCATGCTCTTGATCCCCTTAATCTCAATCAGCTTATTGGTCTTTATTGCCTTTACCACTGTGCCAACCATCGTTAAGGTGGTCGCTCGCCAAGCTGCTTATAAGGGTATTGAAAAAAATCAGGGTGGCGGTGTATTTGGGAGCTTGGTTTACACCATTTGGTCCGCCTTAATTTGCTTGGCGCTGGTGATGTTGACTTTACCGGTTTGGTGGATGCCACCACTCGTGGCGGTCTTGCCGCCATTGCTGTGGGGTTGGTTAACCATGCGATTAATGTCTTACGACGTATTGGCTCAGCACGCTAGCGCAGAGGAGCGAGAGACGCTTTTACATCAACACCGTTGGCCTTTATTAATCATGGGTGTTGTCTCTGGCATGCTGGGTGCTGTACCTACTTTCTTTTGGGCTACTTCTGCCTTGGCCTTAGTCTTGTTTCCGATTGTGAGTTTTGTTGCTCTATGGATCTATTCTTTAATTTTTGTGTTCGCCGCATTATGGTTTACTCATTATTTACTGGAGGCATTAAAAGAATTGCGTAGTAATGCAGTAGAGCAATCTTTAAATATTGAAGCACGTGTCATTGATGTGGAGCTGCCAGGTCATGGTTGAACTAGTAAAGCGGGTGATTGTTGAGGCTCCCAAACTGAAGTCCCGCCGTTTTGGCTTAATTGTGATTGGTGATGAAATCTTATCGGGTCGTCGTCAAGACAAGCATTTAAGCAAATTCATTGAGCTCTTAAATGAACGCGGTCTGAGCTTATCTTGGGCTAAGTATGTGGCGGATGATCCCGAGCAAATCACCGCTACCTTGAAAGATAGTTTTGCTAGCGGTGATGTCGTCTTTAGTACTGGTGGTATTGGGGCGACACCGGATGACCATACTAGGCTTTGCGCTGCTATGGCGTTGGGCACCGAATTAAGTCTGCACCCAAGAGCAAAAGAACTGATTGCGGGGCGCATTCAGGTGATGGCGGATGGGGATCCCAGTAAAGCCGATCTCCATTCTCCTGAAAATCAGCACCGTTTTAGGATGGGCGAGTTTCCGCTAGGTAGCGAAATCATTCCTAATCCTTATAATCAAATTCCGGGGTTCTCGATTCTTGAGCACTATTTTTTCCCCGGCTTTCCAGTGATGGCCGCTCCCATGATGGCTTGGTGCCTGGATACTTATTATCAAAATCTGTTTCACCAAGAAAATTGGGCAGAGCAGAGCTTTATTATTCCCAAAGGCATTGAATCGGTCCTCACACCGCTCATGGAGCGTATCGAAACCTCTTTTCCGGGGGTGAAGGTCTTTAGTTTGCCTTCAGTTGGCGACCCCACTAAGGGGGGTGTTTATGCTGAGCGCCATATTGAATTGGGCATCAAAGGTAATGCCAATTTGTTAGAAAGCGCTTGGACAGCCCTACGTGCTGGCACACAGGCTTTGGGTTATGAAATTCATGACATTTTAAAAACTATATAAGCACTACTTTGGTGCAAATAGTGGGTTTTTAGAGGTTTTTGGCTGTATTTCAGCACTTAATTAGTGCAATAATGACTATTCCCATTTGTTTGCTTCAGTAAATTAGATACATCCCATGGGCATATTTGATGCCTGGAATGAACAAGGGTGTACACCTGATGTTTGTATTCCGAATTAGTTAATAGAGGAGATTTGCATGACGAAGACCGTCGCCGATGTGATGAAGTTAGTTAAAGAGAAAGAATGTACTTTTGTTGATTTCCGCTTTGTAGATACCAAGGGTAAAGAGCAGCACACAACAGTACCTATTTCTCATTTTGACGAAGACAAGTTTGAGAGCGGTCATGCGTTTGACGGTTCATCTATTGCTGGTTGGAAGGGTATTGAAGCTTCCGATATGTTGTTGATGCCAGATCCAACAGCTTGCTATATCGACCCATTTTATGAAGAACCTACATTAGTGATCACCTGTGATGTGATTGAGCCCTCAGATGGTAAAGGTTACGATCGTGACCCACGTTCGATTGCTAAGCGTGCTGAGTCCTATTTAAAAAGCACTGGCTTAGGTGATACAGCCTTCTTTGGCCCAGAGCCAGAATTCTTTATTTTTGACGGCGTGCGTTGGGGTGCTGACATGCAGGGCTGTTTTGTTAAGGTAGATTCTGAAGAGGCTCCATGGTCTTCAGGCGCTGAACTCGAAGGTGGTAACACTGGTCATCGTCCAGGTAAAAAAGGCGGTTACTTCCCAGTTGCCCCAGTAGATACATTCCATGACATGCGTTCTGAGATGTGTTTAATTCTAGAGTCATTAGGCATTCCAGTCGAAGTGCATCACCATGAAGTTGCTGGACAAGGTCAAAATGAATTAGGTACTAGGTTTAGTACTTTGGTTCAGCGTGCTGACTGGACTATCTGGCAAAAGTACGTCATTCAAAACGTAGCTCATGCCTACGGTAAAACAGCTACATTCATGCCTAAGCCGATCGTTGGGGACAACGGTTCTGGTATGCACGTTCACCAATCCATTTGGAAGAATGGCGAGAACTTGTTTGCAGGTAACGGTTATGCAGGTTTGTCAGAGTTCGCATTGTTCTACATCGGCGGCATCATCAAGCACGCTAAAGCATTGAATGCGATCACCAATCCAGGTACAAACTCATACAAGCGTTTGGTTCCAGGCTTTGAGGCTCCAGTAAAGCTGGCGTACTCTGCTCGTAACCGTTCGGCTTCGATTCGGATTCCACACGTTTCAAGCCCTAAGGGTCGTCGTATTGAAACTCGCTTCCCTGATCCATTGGCTAACCCATACCTCTGCTTCTCAGCATTGATGATGGCTGGTTTAGATGGTGTTCAGAACAAGATTCATCCAGGCGAAGCTGCTGACAAGAACTTGTATGACTTGCCACCAGAAGAAGATGCAAAGATCCCAACCGTTTGTGCAAGCTTGGAAGAGGCATTGGACGCGTTGAATAAAGACCGTGAGTTCTTGACTCGTGGTGGTGTCTTTACAGACTCGATGATTGATGCTTATATCGCTTTGAAGATGGAAGATGTCACACGTTTCCGTATGACAACACATCCAATCGAATTCGATATGTATTACTCCCTGTAAGCGAAGGAAAGATCTTGAGCGCAGGCCTGTTGCGCAATTCGACTAAAGGGGCAGCTTCGGCTGCTCCTTTTTTTCCGACATTGCTTGACCAAATGCCCAATGCCATCGTGGTATTTGAGGCTGATAGCCAGCAATTGGTTTATGTGAACCCAGCTGCAGAGTCTGCATTAGATCTCTCACGAAAATCGCTTGAGGGCCAGTCTATCCGCAATCTTTTTGGCGATAGCGAATCTATTCAGTACATGATTGAGGAAGTCAAAGCAGGGCATGTAGCGGCGCAACGTCAAGAGTTGGTGCTGCACTCCTTACCTGGCAGTATTCATCAAGAATTCACTCCTGCTCACGTAGTAGTTGCCAGCCTAGAAGACCCAACTCTGATTGTGATGGAATGGTTTTATATTGATCAGCAGTTACGTAGCGAGCGAGATGAGCGAGTTACCCAGCAGGTTGAAGCCAATAAACAACTCATGCGTAATTTGGCACATGAAATCAAGAACCCATTAGGTGGTATTCGTGGGGCAGCACAACTATTAGAGTTTGAGCTTCCAGAAAAAGGCTTGCGGGAGTACACCCAAGTCATTATTAAAGAATCAGATCGCTTACAGAACTTAGTTGATCGATTGCTTGCGCCGCATCGCAAGGCGCATGCCATGGAATTGTTTAACGTCCACGAGGCTCTAGAGCGTGTGCGCAGTTTAGTCTTGGCGGAGTTTCCGAAAGGCTTACGGATTATTCGCAATTACGACACCAGTCTGCCAGAGCTGCTGGGGGATCGTGAGCAGTTGATTCAGGCTGTTTTAAACATTACTCACAATGCTGCCCAAGCGCTTGCAGAAGAAATTGCCCAAGGTACAGCCCAAATTGAATTGAAGACGCGAGTCGCCCGCTCAGTGACGATTTCTAAGCAGCGCTACAAGATGGCGCTGGATTTACATGTGATTGATAACGGCCCTGGTATCCCAGAAGATATTCGCGAGCGCATTTTCTTTCCCTTAGTTTCTGGCAGAAATGGTGGCAGTGGTCTTGGCCTCACATTGGCGCAAACCTTTGTGCAGCAACATCAAGGCTTCATAGCTTGTGACAGTCGTCTTGGGCGGACTGATTTTCATATTCAAATTCCTTATCGTATGCAGGAGAAAGCATTATGAAACCCGTTTGGATCGTAGACGATGATCAATCGATTCGCTGGGTGCTCGAAAAAGCACTTACACGTGAAAATATTCCTCATAAAAGCTTTTCTAATCCCAATGACGTACTTGATGCCTTAGAAAAAGAGGTTCCTCAAGTATTAATTTCTGATATCCGCATGCCCAGAGGTAATGGCTTAGATCTATTGCAAAACGTTAAGCTTACTCATCCTTTGCTGCCCGTCATCATCATGACCGCTTATTCAGATTTAGATTCTGCTGTTTCTTCATTAGAAGGCGGTGCATTTGAATACCTTACCAAACCATTTGATATTGATAAAGCTGTAGAGTTGATTCGTCGTGCAATGGAACAGGGCGAGCGCAATCAATCTGGTAATAAAGAAATCAATGGTTGGCGGCAAGACTCTACTGAAATTATTGGTCAAGCTCCTGCAATGCAAGAAGTCTTCAGAGCAATTGGCCGTTTAGCTCAATCACACTCAACGGTATTAATTACTGGTGAATCTGGTACCGGAAAAGAATTAGTAGCACAAGCTTTGCATAAGCATAGCCCTCGCGCTAAGGGTCCGTTTGTTGCATTCAGTACTGCAGCAGTACCTAAAGATCTAATGGAATCTGAATTATTTGGTCATGAGCGCGGCGCCTTTGCTGGAGCATTGACGCTTCGACGTGGGCGTTTTGAGCAAGCCGATGGTGGTACTTTGTTTTTGGATGAGATTGGTGAAATCCCCTTTGATTTACAGACCAGATTGCTGCGTGCCTTAACCGATGGTCATTTTTATCGTGTTGGTGGGCAAGATCCTATCAAGGCAAATGTACGAATCATTGTTTCGACCCATCATAATTTAGAGGCTAGAGTTGCTGCTGGTACTTTCCGCGAGGATTTATTGCATCGCTTAAATGTGATTCGCTTACGCATGCCACCGTTACGTGAGCGCACCGAGGATATTGCAGTATTAGCCCGTCACTTTATGCTTTCTTGCGCCAAATCTTTGGGAGTTGAAGCAAAAAAACTTTCCGACGATGTTTTAAAAGAAATGAGCGCAATGCCTTTCCCTGGCAATGTTCGTCAATTAGAGAACCTGTGTCACTGGTTGACAGTGATGACGCCATCCCATGTTATTGGTAGCGGCGATTTACCTACAGATATTTTGTCTCAAGCTAGTGAGCAACCAGCGGTATTACAGGGGGAGTCTTCCTCGAGCAATCTGATGGCTCTGCGTGGTGGTGCTGTCGATTGGGAGAGCGGATTAGGGCGCCTAGCAGTTAAAATGCTACAAGATGGTGATGCTGGGGTATACGAGGTTTTAAGCTCGCAGTTCGAAAAAGTCGTATTGCAAGCTGCGTTGGAAGTGACCCGAGGTAGGCGGGTAGAGGCGGCTCAGCGCCTTGGTATTGGTCGTAATACAATTACCCGAAAATTACAGGAGTTGGGTATTAATGACTGAGTCGGTTCGTATCGCAGCGTGGAACGTTAATTCACTTAAGGTGCGACTACCCCATGTCTTGAAGTGGTTGCAAGACCAAGAAAAGGTACAAAAGCCAATTGATGCTCTGTGCCTTCAGGAACTCAAGTTAACGGATGATAAGTATCCCCATCAAGAGCTAGAAGCAGCGGGCTACCTTAGCCTAGCCGCAGGGCAAAAAACCTATAACGGTGTGGCAATTATTGTTCGCAAAGCTGCATTAGCGCCGATTGCCACAGATCACGACACGACCTTTCTGAAGCCAATTAGAAATATTCCAGCTCATGCGGACGAGCAACAACGCATTCTTGCAGCGACAGTCTGCTTTAAAGGTATGCAGCCCATTAGGCTGGTTTCAGCCTACTTTCCTAACGGGCAATCGCCCGATAGCGATAAGTTTGTTTATAAATTGGCGTGGCTCAAAGCGCTCGAAGATTGGTTAAAAGCCGAGTTAACTCAAAATAGTCGCTTAGCTCTATTGGGGGATTTTAATATTGCACCAAGTGATGCTGATGTGCATGACCCCTCTAAATGGATAGGTCAGAACTTGGTCTCTCCGCAAGAGAGGGCAGCGTTTGAGCAGCTCTTGAGCCTAGGACTAACGGATTCATTCCGAATGTTTGAGCAAGCGCCAAAAACCTACAGTTGGTGGGATTACCGCATGATGGGTTTCAGAAGAAATGCTGGTATGCGAATCGATCATATTCTCCTCAGTGATGCCCTAAAAGAAAAATGCAGCTCCAGCACCATCGACAAAGAACCGCGAACTTGGGAGCAGCCTTCGGACCATGCTCCCGTCATTGCAGAAATTAAAGCTTAGATTGTCACCTTCACTGAGTCACTAACTGAGTCACTAACTAAGTCACTAAGCCACCGTGACGAAGTAAGGCATCAACACTGGGCTCTCGACCTCTAAATGCCTTAAATGATTCAGCGGCAGGACGGCTACCACCGACCTCAAGGATCTCTTGGCGATAACGAATGCCGGTTTTTTCATCCAGGACACTACCAGTCAGTTTGGCCGCTTCTTCAAAAGCAGAGTAGACATCGGCTGAAAGTACTTCCGCCCATTTGTAGCTGTAATAACCAGCTGCATAGCCGCCAGCAAAGATATGGCTAAACGTATTGATCCAGCGAGAGAGGGGTGCTTGCGGTATGACATTAAATTGATCTGCAATATTTCTCGAAAGCTCAAGCACAGCTTGACCTTGGGATTTTTTTGGATCAAAGCTAGCGTGCAAACGCCAATCAGTCAGTGACATCACAACCTGGCGCAAAGTCATATAACCATTTTGAAAATTCTTAGCGGCAAGTATTTTTTCAAATAATTTACGAGGTAGTGGTTTTCCAGTTTCAGCATGAGCTGTCATCTTTTCCAAGACCTCCCATTCCCAACAGAAGTTTTCCATAAACTGACTCGGTAACTCAACCGCATCCCACTCAACACCATTGATACCCGATACGCCTAATGCACTCACTTGCGTTAACAGGTGGTGTAGGCCATGACCACTCTCGTGGAAGAGGGTAATCACATCATCATGAGTGATTGTCGGTTGGCGCAATACCCCATTGACTTTTACAGGAGCAGCAAAGTTGCAGACCAGATACGCAACTGGTATCTGGATTTCTCCGTTTGGTAATTCTCGACGACCGCGTGCATCATCCATCCAGGCACCACCCCGTTTGCCAGGGCGAGCGTAAGGGTCCAGATAGAAGTAGGCGGCGATCTTGTTCTCAGCATTCTTCACTGAAAAAGATTGCACATCTTTATGCCAAGTTGGCAGATCAGCTTTTTCAATCTTCACGCCAAATAGGGTTTGAATCAGGCCAAACAAACCCTCAAGGACTTTAGGCAAGGGAAAGTACTGTTTCAACTCATTTTCAGAAAAGGAATAGCGCTCTTGCTTTAATCTCTCGGAAGCATGGGCAATATCCCAGGGTTCTAAGCCATCGACAATAAAGAGTTCACCTTTTGCAAACTCAGTAAGTTCTTGCCAATCTTTAAGTGCAAAAGGCTTAGCTTTATGAGCAAAGTTCGTTAAGAAAGTATCAACCTCTTCAACGCTACTGGCCATTTTTGGCGCCAAACTCAAAGCAGCGTAGTTTTTAAACCCCAGCATACGTGCTTCTTCTTCACGCAGCTTTAATTGCTCGAGCATGTTTTGCGTATTATCCCAATCGAGTTTTCCTTGAGAGTATTGAGGAGCTAGTTCAGAAGCTCGTGTCACGTAGGCTTCATACATCAGGCGACGCAGTGCCCGGTTCTCGGAGTATTGCATCACTGGGTAATAAGAAGGAAAGTGCAACGAAAATGCCCAACCCTGAAGATTCTTCTGTTGGGCCAGATCAGCAGCAGCGGCAATGGCATCTTCAGGTAAGCCAGCCAAATCCACCTGATTAGTAATGAGATGAACAAATCCATCGGTGGCATCTAAGACATGATCGGAGAATGCTTTGCCTAGTAGGGCTTGTTCATCCTGTATCTCTGCGAAGCGGGGCTTATCCGCATCACTTAGCTCAGCTCCACCCAGGCGGAAATCTCTTAATGAGTTTTCAATCACTTTTTTCTGTGAGATATTTAATCTGGAAAAGTCGCCACCTTGACTCAAGACCTTAAACTTTTCATAGAGTGCGAGATTTTGTCCTAAGCTTGAAAAGAAAGCAGTCACTTTAGGCATCATCTCGCCATAGGCAGCGCGCAGTTCAGGCGTGTCTCCCACACTATTTAAGTGTGAGACAACACCCCATGACCTGCTGAGGGATTCAGTTGCATCCTCGAGGGGTTCCACCAAATCATTCCAACTTGCTGGGGTAGTGGGATTGACCGCAAGATCCACCGAGTGTTGCGCCCGCTGCAGGAGGAAATCAATTGCTGGCGCAATATCGGAGGGCCTTACCTCCGAATAGGAGCAGATGCCTCTACCAAATGCGATGAGGGGATTTTTTTGAAGTTCAACAGAAGGCAGGGGGGGAGTTAGTAGAGTCATCCCTCTAGCTTAATGGACGATGGAAAAGTTTGCCTAAAGTTTTGACCATGCTAACAATAGGCTCAAAAGCTGGTTGTTTTACTCACCATTCATCAGCAAAATCCCTTTTAGCTAAGCCAAATAGCCGATCTTGTATTTTGAAGGCTCAGTCATACGTTCTATGATTTAATTAGCCATAATTTTGTATTAAACCAATTTAATTGAAATTTCTGGTATTCAATGAACAAGATAAAAAAACTTACTTTCCTTGCAACACTCTTTGTTTTTAGCAATGCTTTTAGCCAAATCTCACTGAATACTGGTGATCAAAAATACCAACCGAGTTATGGGCAAAGTGGCAAAGATGTAGTTTGGATTCCAACGGGTAATGAGCTGGTTAGTAAGATGCTAAAAATTGCTAACGTTGGTCCCTCAGATCTCGTATATGACTTGGGCGCTGGGGATGGCAAGATTGCGATTGCCGCTGCCAAAGAGTTTGGTGCCCGCGCTGTTGGAATTGAATATAACTCGGATATGGCTGCACTTGGACAAAGAAATGCTGAGCGTGCGGGTGTTGCTGATAAGGTCAAAATCATTCAAGGTGACATCTTTAAAGAGGACTTCTCCAAGGCGACTGTAGTGACTTTATATTTACTGCCAGAGCTCAACTATCAATTAAGACCGACACTCCTCAAAATGAAGCCTGGTACACGTGTGGTTTCTCATGCGTTTGATATGGCTGACTGGCAAGCTGATGCTGTGATTGATTCGCCTGGTAATGGTTTTTTTTGGGTAGTGCCAGCTACTGTCTCCGGTGACTGGGTGCTAGCCAACTTTGATCAAAAAAATACTGCCACACTAAGCTTGCAGCAAAAGTTTCAGTATGTTGGCGGTAGTCTAACGTTTGGCGGCAGAACGCAGCCCATTCTGAACCCCCAACTAAAAGGCGACAGTTTGCAATTTAGCTATATTGATCGCAGTGAAAAATTAAGTACAGCGCGCCTGACTTTTAATGAATCTAAAGTCAAGGGTGAAGAAAATTCTGGTTTTATGATGCGTGAATTTTCCGGTTTTCGCCAGTAAGCTATTACCTATTATTTTTACAACTCCAATAGATAAATGATTAAGTCTTAATGACACCAGCGCGACTTCTATCACGCTCGGGTGCAATTGCCATCATTATTGGCATTGTCATTGGGGCGGGGATTTTTAAGACTCCTTCCATGATAGCTGGTATTACTGAGGATATTGGGTGGATGATGGTGGTATGGATTGGGGGAGCCATCATCTCCTTAGCTGGGGCACTTTGTTACGCTGAGCTGGCGACTCTGTATCCACATGCTGGCGGCGAATATCATTTTCTGAATAAGGCATATGGCAAGAATATTGCCTTTCTATATGGCTGGGCAAAAGCCACCGTCATCAACACAGGATCCATTGCTTTGCTCGCCTTTGTTTTTGGCGACTATATGACGAAGGTTTTGCCGCTAGGTCAATACTCTGCTGTCATTTGGGCTATTAGCATTATTGTTGCGCTGACCCTAGTCAATTTAGTGGGCATTCATTTAAGCGCCAGTATTCAAACTTTACTGACACTTTTTGAGGTGACTGGTTTAGTAGTCATTATTGCTGCAGGATTTGGTTGGCTAGGGGCACCTTTACCCCCAGTTGAGCATGCTTCGGCATTTTCAAGTACACCCTCATTAGGCTCCTTGGGCTTGGCGCTGGTTTTTGTCTTGCTGACTTTTGGCGGCTGGAATGAATCTGCCTATATTTCCTCTGAAGTCAAAGGGGGTAGCAAGTCCATCGTTTTTATCATTGTCTCGAGCCTCGTTCTGATTGCCATCATCTATTTATTGGTGAACTGGGCTCTGATTGCCGGCTTAGGTATTGAAAAATTAGCGAGCAGTAAGGCAGCGCCCGCAGATCTCTTGGCGCTAGCTTTGGGACCTGTCGGTGAAAAATTGCTCGGCCTCTTCGTTGCTATTGCAGCACTGACCAGCATCAATGCAACCATGATCGTGGGAGCTCGTACGAACTATGCAATGGGTGAGGACTGGGATGGTCTTCGTTTTATGGGGCAGTGGGAGAGTGCACGAGGTTCGCCCTATTTAGCCTTACTGGTGCAATCGGCTTTTTGTCTCGCCTTGGTTGGCTTTGGAGCTCTGCAGGCGGATGGCTTTGATGCCATGGTTGAATTTACAGCTCCAGTCTTTTGGTTCTTTTTATTTTTAATTGGGATTGCTGTTTTTATCTTACGTTACAAGCATGGTGAGCTCAAGAGAGATTTTAGTGTTCCCCTGTATCCAATAACTCCCCTATTATTTTGTGCATCTTGTGCTTATCTCAGTTATTCAAGTTTCACCTATGCCCATAGCAAGGGGGCTGTCTACATTTCGATGTATGTCATGCTTTTGGGTGTTGTCGCATTGATTTTTTTGAAGATCAAAGGAAATAAACAAACATAGACTCATAGACTTTGAGTCTCATTCTTATAACTTCACTGCCTGACTATAGCCAGTGAGCTCTAAATATCCACGGCCAATCACCACTTGATTTCGGCTCATTTCTACAGCACCTTCATAGTAAAACCCGCCCGTACTAGCACGAGCATCTACCTCCTGATCTTGCATCAGGGTTTGTAAGCGAAACTCGTGCTTACCCGCCCGAATTAAAAAGCCTTTAGGGTAGCTAGCAAGAGATTGAGGTGAAATCCATTGACCCTCCGCCTCCCAATTTGCATTTGAGTAGCGCTCCAGAATGCGTCCTTGTGGATCGCGTCGATCCCATTCGCTAAACAAAGCCTTACCGGACTGATCTCGTATTCGGAAAGCCATGATGCTACCGCCATCGAGTAAATTAATTCCGATCCAATCCCATCCAACAGCGCCTGGCATCAGTAAACTGCTCGACCACTCATGATCAAACCAGCCAGTTCCAGATCGCTTGAGCAGAGAGGCTGACTTGGTTTTGGATGATTTATCCTTTATCTCAATTTGAGCTGAAACACTTAACTGCGGACGGCTGTAGTAATAACTAGCGCGATCAGGGCTCGGCCCTTTAGCAGAAAAACCTCGATCACCTCGCAATACTGGAGTCTGTGATGGAATTGCTTCAAGTCGAATCGTAAAGGTATCCGTAGGTATATAAAACTGGTAATGATCGTTGCCAGTTCTTTCCATCGTCCAATTCCCTAAACGCAACTTAGTATCAGAGGTATCAAATGCGGCTCCCGCAGCACCCGCTCGGCCAGCAACATCAGCATGCCGTAACTTGCCTTCTAAGGGCATGGCCAGGGCAGCGTGTGCAAAAAGCAACTGTTGTGGTGCAAAACGACTAGGATTATCAGGTGAATGCTGGGTGCGACTTCGAAAGAAAGTGATTTGAAATCCCATGGCATCTATTCCGGATCCCAGCCAACCGGTGAGGTACCACCACTCAGTTCTGAACTCTGGGTGTGCGCCATAGTCTCGTGGGAATATCAATGCTCTTGGGCGAACTGGCGGATACGTGACCGTAGAAGGCACCCCAGAAGAATGCGCCCATTGAGAAACCGGTAGGGTGTAGGACATTAGTAATGCCTGCATAAAGTAACGCCGTTTACGCTGGTGCATTACCACTCCTCTCGCAATGCAGTAATTAAATTCGCTGTCTTGAGATTGCGTTTGGAAGCCCACAGGGCTGCTGCAATACCTGAGCACACTAAAGCCAGCATGAGGGTCAACAGTGCAAGATAGGGCAGGCTCGTGTCCATCGTCCAATGAAAGGATTGTGGGTTCACGCGATGAATTAATATCTGACTCATTAATAAGCCTAAGGTCGTTCCCCAGACAACGGCTAATGCTAATAAAAGTCCTGACTCGGCACTAATCCAGCTGATACGCTGTACGTTCGATTGCCCCAAGTAGTACACCAAAGCATATTCTTTCTGTCGAAGTAATGCTTGGCCTGCAAAACCAGTCGCCACTGCAAACAGGGCCACTAACAGAGAAGCCATTTCTAGAGCATAAGTTAAGGCAAAGCTGCGATCAAAGATGGTTAAAGAGAGGGCTCTTAGATCACTGCGGTTGACAAATTCTTGATCACGGAACTGCGGCACCGCAGCCCGAAGTGCATTAAGTACCAAGGCCGGATCTGCGGAATTGTTTAGCCAAATCGCGATACCTGAATACTGCTGATCACCACTCATACTTTGATAGACAGCAAGATCAATTACCAGCGCACCATGCTGTCGACCATAATCTCGAAAAATACCGGCAATCCAAACTTGCTGAGAGCTCTGTTGCCCACTAAAGGCCGGTAGGGTGTGAATCTGACCGGGTCGCCAATCATACAAATCCACCATGGCTTCGGAGACATAGACTACTGGCAGAGCAGTTTGATTTGGTAGTAAGTTTTGAGAATAGACAGAGCCGATTAAGGGCAGGGCTGGCGCTACACCATCCTGTTGGATTGGCCTTGCAATTAAAGTGACCTCAGGTCGATCAGACTGAAACAGAAGCTTTCGTTGCACACTGAGCTCATATCGTTCAATACCCGGAACTTGCTCAATGTTTTTTAATAAAGTGGGGTTTTTGAGAAACTCATCACCTTGCTTTAGCTGTTTGAAGTTTGCGTATAAATCTGCTGGTAGCACTTGGTCTAGCCATTGGGTCATGGAGTCTCGAAAACTCGCAACCATCACCACCATGGCAACAGTCAGGGCAAGAGCGGCAACTACACCGGCGATTAATCCTGCAGCGCTAGCTGGTGCTTGTGACAGGCGCCAGATTGCAAATAGGAGAGACGATGGTTGCTTTTGCCACCGAGACAAACTATGAGCGAGTGCAGAAAAGCAATATTGAACTAGCCAGGGTATCAGCGCTAAGCCCGCAAATAGCAAGCAGGCAATCGAAGCATAGGCAGCCAAGGGAAGATCATCAATCGCTGGCATAAAGGCCAATACTAAGCTCGCAAGGCTAAAAATAAGTGCAATACGATGATGCATTACTGGGCGCAATACGCGTTCGGTAGAGCCAGCCCTCAATAACTCGGTGGGGCGTTTTGAGGTAGCGGCTTTTGCTGGAAAGTAAGCTGCCAACACACCAACTGCAATCGCTAGAATCCAAAAACCCAAAAGCGCGAGGGTATCAATCTCCAGTGGCGGTACTGCACCAGAAAAATAACCCCCTCCTAAATCACCACCCAGTAGATTAAGTAAAGCAAAAGCCAAAGTAAGACCCAAGCCAATACCTAGTAGACCTCCCACAGCAGCAATACCTGCCGCCTGCGCCAGAACTAATGAGAATATCCAGCGCGGGCTCGCACCTAAAATACTCAATAGCGCTAGTTGAGATTGTTGACGTAGAACCGAAAAGCTAATAGTTGTAAAGACTAAAAAAGCGCCCGCAAAAAGGGCAACGAGCGCTAATACATTTAAGTTCACGCGATAGGCGCGCGATAAATTAGAGGCACGCCGGTCACGCTCTTGCGCACTAATTAAACGCACGCCAAGATTGAGATCCTGAACAGCCTGAGCTACCTCCTCAATACTTTTATCATTGAGCAACTGCACATCTAGTCGGCTAATCCGATCAAGTCCTCCTAGACGCCACTGCAAGACACCCAAGTCCATCACAGCTATTACTTGACCAATTGCACCTGGTACAGTGCCGGCAATTTTGAAAATAATGGTCTTACCATCGTAGTCAAGCGCCAAGGGATCGCCGACTGCTAATTGCCACTTTTGCATGGCAGCGGCTGACAAGAAAATGGCATCATCTGAAAATAGTCCTTGCGCTTGATTTTCAGCAACTACGGGTATCAGAGAGGGCGATACTCTACCTGCCTGGAAGATATCAATTCCGAGAACCCGAATTTGTGCAGTGTTACGTTCTAAAACTGGGCTGACCGCACGAATACCAAGCTCAGTTTGGCGTACCACAATTTGCTCATAAATCTGATCAGAAAACTCACCGGTAGGCATCACAATTTGGGCAGATGCTTGACCATTGACAAGATCTAAGGCGCGGCTAAATTCGCTCAGCGCTGAACGATTGACAGTATGAATTGAGACAGCTAGTGCAATACCCAAAGCAACCGCAAGACCCGCTACACACCAGCGACCTGCTTGTGCTTTAAATGCAGACGACAGTAGCCAATAAAATAACATTAACTCGTCAACACTAAACGACGATCTAAGCGCTCTGCCGCTTTCTCTGAATGCGTCACCATGACTAAGGCAGCTTGATGCTCACGACAAGTTCGGCATAAAAGTTCTAAGGCAAGATTAGCGGTAATGGGATCGAGGTTGCCCGTTGGCTCATCAGCCAGCACAATCCTCGGACGATGAACTAAGGCGCGCGCGAGGGCGATACGTTGTTGCTCACCTCCTGATAAGACTGCCGGAAATTGCTCATAAGCTGCTGCCAAACCTAATTCATTCAGAAGGTCTTGTGCCCGACTTTTCGCTTGATCAAGAGGCAGTCCAGCAATTAAGCAGGGCACCATCACATTTTGTAGAGCACTGAGGTGGGGCATTAAATGAAATGCCTGAAAAACGAAGCCGAAAGCAACACGGCGTAATTGAAGTTGCTCATTGACCCCCATCGTTTTGAGGTCCTTCCCTTCAAATAGCAAGCGACCCTCATCAGCTTGATCAAGACCTGCCAAGAGATTGAGCAAAGTGGATTTGCCTACCCCGGAGGCCCCCTGAAGTGCAAGTTGCTCACCAGCAGCCAGCGAGATATTGAGATCCCGAAATAGCCAGCGATCGGCAGTCACTCGACGGCCAAGCCCTTGCGCTTGAAGTAAGGTCATTCTAAGCCCCAATGGGAAGATAAATTAGCATGTTTCTATTGTGACATTGCTTCGGTATTGATGTTGTATGCCCAAGTTCTTGGGGGATAAACGCTTTTTCTAAATCCTCTATACAATTTTCAACTTATTGCAGACAAGGATCACAACATGACACAGTATTTAAAAGTAATCTTCTGCCTTTGGATTTTTGGTACTTCACTAGGTCTTCAAGCGCAAACTGTCCTACGCGTTACGACTATTCCTGAAGAAGCTGCAACTGAGCAAATTCGTAAATTTGGTCCCTTGACTAAGTATTTGGAACGTACAACGGGCACTAAGGTCGATTTTGTGCCAGTCAATGACTATCCTGCCGCAGTAGAAGCACTTGTTAACAAGCAAGTCGATCTTGTGTGGTTTGGTGGCTTTACTTACGTCCAAGCTCAAATTCGTTCAGGCGGAAAGATTGTTCCTATTGCTCAGCGTGAAGAAGATACTAAATTTCGTTCAGTGTTTATTACCCAAACTAACTCTGGTATCAAAAGTCTAACCGATCTAAAAGGAAAGCAAGTGAGCTTTGGTTCGCAATCCAGTACTTCAGGTCATTTGATGCCACGCTCATTTTTATTAGAGGCTGGAATTGATCCAGATAAAGACTTTAAGCGGGTGGCTTACTCTGGAGCGCATGATGCCACCATTGCATCGGTTGTGAGTGGTCGCGTTGATGCAGCGGCACTCGACATCACGGTATGGCGTAAATTTGTAGCAGAAAATAAAGTAGATACTAGTAAGGTTGATGTATTTTTTACAACTCCGCCATACTTTAATTACAACTGGTCAGTGCATGCAGATATGCCAGCTGCTCAGCGTGAGAAAATTACCGCAGCTTTGCTCAATCTCAATATGAACAATCCAGAGGGTAATGAAATTTTGACTCTCAATCGTGCTACTAAATACATTCCCACTAAACCAGAAAACTACAAAGGCTTGGAAAGTGCAGGACGTAGTGCCGGCTTGATTCGTTAAAAGAGGGCGTGTTGAATCAAGTGAGTAACAATCAGGATTTTGGCATTGAGCTTTGTGATTTGACTGCTTGGCATCCGGCGGCGACTATGCAAGCTCCCCCAGCAATTCAGGGGCTGAACCTCAGTATTAGACCTGGGGAGCAGCTAGCAATCATTGGCCCCTCGGGATCGGGCAAAACCAGCTGTTTGTTGGTGATTGCTGCTGCTTTAAAAGTAAAGTCCGGAAATGTTTTCCTGAAGCATCAGGATGTTTGGAAGCTTTCTACCCGTAAATTGCATCAGCTGCGCAGTAATCTCTTTTACGCGCCGCAAACGCCACCATTGCCTCCCCGGCAACGTGTCATTACGGCACTGCTAGCTGCTAAGTTACCGAAACAGTCTTTCTTGGCAAGTCTGATGAGTTTAATTTATCCACGAGACATTACAGTAGCAAACGATGCTCTAGCGCAATTTGATCTAGCTGATAAGCTTTGGCAACGGGTAGACCATCTTTCCGGCGGTGAGCGTCAACGCGTTGGATTAGCGCGAGCCTTACTGTCACCTGCCAAGATCTGGTTAATTGATGAGCCACTATCGGCGTTAGATCCCACCCGAGCACGCCAAGCAATTGAGAGTTTGCTGGCACATGCTAAGGAGCGTGGCATTACTTTAATTACGAGCTTGCACCAGGTAGATGTTGCAACCAGTCAATTTCCTCGTGTGATTGGTTTGCGTGCTGGAAAATTAGTATTTGATCTGCCGAGTGATGAAGTGAGTAAAGAACTTTTGGCCGACCTTTACAGGCAACACGAGCATGAACTTGATCAAAATACACCGGTCATACCAGATAGTCCACCTGAGCCCGCTCCGGTGAAGATCATTCATTGTCGGTGATAAAGCCCGCACTCAGAGACCCGGCCTGGACAGGTCGACTGTTTTGGTCTGTAGCGATCGTGGTTCTTTTGGCGCCTGCTCTAGTGGCAACGGAGTTTAAGCCTTGGATTTTGCTGGAACCAGATAACCTTAAAGTCAGCTCGCGTTTTCTGTCCGATTTTTTTCCTCCTAATACTAAGCCTGAGTTTTTATTGCTAGTTGCTAAAGAAGCCTGGCGAACTATTGCCATTGCAACTGCGGGTACTTTTTTAGCGCTGCTATTGTCAATCCCTATGACATTGATCTCAACCCGAGTGTTGTCAATCTCATCCTTATCCGGGCGAATGCATTTTTTGCCCTTTGCTGTGCGTCAAGTAGTGCGTTGGATCTTAATCATCATTCGTAGCGTACCCGAGCTAATTTGGGCCTTAGTATTTGTTCGAGTCGTAGGTCTTGGACCAGCAGCAGGGGTCTTAGCGATTGGCCTCACTTATGCAGGAATGCTGGGCAAGGTTTATACCGAGATCCTCGAGAGTGGCGATCACCAGGTGTCTAGCAATTTAATGCGTAATGGCGCTAGTCGATTACAAGCATTTTTTTACGGAGTCTTGCCCCAGAATTCAACTGAGCTGACCAGCTACACGGTGTATCGCTGGGAGTGTGCCATTCGGGCATCTGCAGTTTTAGGATTTGTAGGGGCAGGGGGCTTAGGACAGCAGCTTGATAATTCCATGCGGATGTTTAATGGCGGTGAAGTAGCTACTATTCTGATTGTCTTTATGTTGCTGGTGGGTCTAGCTGATCTCTTGAGTGCATGGCTCAGAAAGGTCTTGCGGTGATTAATTCACAAGCAAATCCTTGGTTTCGTTGGAACTGCTCAGTGTGCTGGGTCACACTAGGTCTATTACTATTAACTATCCTGAGTTTTTGGACTTTAGATCTTCAGTTAGAGCGATTATTTTCAGTTGATAGCGCTAAGCGCATGGGACGGTTTTTGGGTGAGCTTTTGTCACCGGACTTGCGAGCCATCTTTTTACATAAACTATGGATTGCTAGCTTAGAGACTTTGGCAATGTCGGCGGTTGGCACCATCTTGGCAGCTTTTTTTGGCTTACTACTAGCCATCCCAGCAAGTAAAAGCCATCCCAACGATCCTGCGCATTGGCGTTTTCTCTGTCGATTGTTACTAAATGGTCTGCGCTCCATACCTGAGCTGGTGTGGGCAGCTTTAATTTTGATATCGGCTGGTTTAGGACCGTTTGCTGGTACCTTAGCGTTGGCACTTCACACTACAGGAGTTCTTGGCCGCTTATTTTCAGAGACTATCGAGAACGCACCACCGGCAGCAGCGAATGCTTTGCGTATTCAGGGCGCTTCAGAGAGTCAAGTATTTTTGTATGCCACCTTACCCACCATCATTCCGCAACTCATGTCCTACACGCTGTATCGCTGGGAGAACAATATTCGTGCAGCTGCTATTTTGGGCGTTGTGGGCGGAGGTGGTTTAGGTCAAATGTTGGCTTTTCACATGGGGCTATTTCAGATGCAAGAGACTAGTAGCATCTTGATCGCCATGATTTTATTGGTCGTTCTTGTCGACTCACTGTCTTACGGAGCCCGACGCTTGATGTCACGCTAGTTTAGTCACCACGTACTAAATTCCCATTTCAGCAAAGACTTCTTTTGCGACCCTAAAACTATCAATGGCTGCTGGTACGCCACAATAAATGGCGGCTTGCAAAAATACTTCCTGAATGTCGTCTTTACTAAGGCCGTTATTAATTGCACCTTTTACATGAAGCTTAAGTTCATGGGGGCGATTTAAGGCGGTAATCATCGATAGATTGATGATGCTTCTGGTTCTGCGGTCAAGACCAGGACGATTCCAGATTTCATTCCAGCAATACTCTGTGACCAATTCCTGCATTGGCATATTGAATGCATCTGCATTCTTGATGGAGTTATCTACATATTCAGCGCCCAATACTTCACGGCGAGTTTTAAGACCTTTTTCAAAAGCTTCTTTATTCATTACTATCTCCTAGGTTGATGTATTGATTGTTAATGACAATATATTACTATCTCACTGCGGTGTTCTTGCTGGCTTATTTAGTCCTCTGGTCTGGATTGTCAGTGCGCTCATTAACTAGGCGTATAGTCAGAGTTCGACGGCGCAAGTGTTAGCACCCTTTAAATTATTCACTGGATAAAAAATGAACAGACTCACTGCAGCAGTTACAGCCATTTCAGTTGCAACTCTATTGGCTGCTTGCAGCAATACCCCGAAATTGGCAAGCGAACCAATGCCTAAGTCTGGTTTCTTGCAAAATTACTCGGTACTAGTTCCTATGGCCAGCTCTGAAGCTGATACTCGCATCTGGAGATACCGCAAGGCGGGAGTGAATCCAAGTACCTATACCGCCGTTATCTTGGATCCAATTTATCTCAATCAGAATGCCACCAAGGAAATTTCCCCAGAAGCGATTAATCAAGCCAAAATAGCTCTACAAGATTCCATGGTGAGCTCGGTTAATATGCGCGGTAATCTTCGGATCGTCAATCAGCCTGGTCCAGGTGTGGTTCGTGTCTCTGTCGGAATTACAGGGGCAGAGAGCTCAGCCAACAGCTTGCAGCCTTGGAATTTCACGCCGATTGGTTTAGCAATGAATGCTGCTGCTTATGCGGGTGGGGTGAACGCTAAAACACCGGCGATGTTAGTGGAGAGTAGGATTACAGACAGCCAAACTAAAGAAGTGATTGGCGAGGGCTTAGTCACCATCCAAGGGGAATCTTTCCGCACTGGTGGCGGTTCAGTGGAATCCTTTGTTGCTATGGCTAAGAAAGTAGTCAAGGTAGCGATGGAAACATCTGCAGATCCAAGAGCTACTACTGCTAAATAAGAATCTTAAACGCTAGCAACTGAGCCACAACTGAGGTGGCAGCTGAGCCATCTATGGATACAGTTTCGCTAGTTTTTTCTGATTGGTAGGGCACTTTTGCACAATTTGCGGATCCATATTTAAGATCTTCTGGTCTTTGTTTGGATAATCCACTCGTGACAATAAATTAGCGATGAGATTAAGGTGCGCTAGTTTTTTGTCATTTGCACTAATGACCGTCCAAGGGGCAAGTACCGTGCTGGTGTGTTTAAGCATGTTGTCCCGGGCTATCGAGTAGGCACCCCACTTTTTTTGCGCCTGCTTATCAATTGGGCTAATTTTCCATTGCTTTAATGGATCCTTAGCGCGATCTTTCAGGCGAATTGCCTGCTCTTCTTTAGAAATATCGAGGTAGTACTTCACTAGCTGAATATCAGATCCCACCAGTAATGATTCAAAATCATTTACTGTGTTCATAAACTGCTGGTACTGTTCTTCAGTGCAAAATCCCATCACCTTTTCAACACCAGCGCGGTTATACCAACTGCGATTAAATAATACGAATTCACCAGCGGTGGGTAGTTCTGCAACATACCGTTGAAAGTACCATTCACCTTCTTCGCGCAGGGAGGGCTTATTTAACGCGACAACTCTGCTATCTCTGGGACTTAAATGTTCTGAAATGCTTTTGATGGTGCCATCTTTACCAGCGGTATCACGTCCCTCCAAAATAACTAAGAGACGCTTACCTTTTTGAATGATATGACGCTGAAGTTTGACTAATTCAATTTGTAGCAGTCTTAAGTCTGCCTCGTAAGTGTTCTCTTTTATTGCCGATTTACTCACGGGCAGATCCGACTAAGTTCGTAATGAGATTAAGCAGTAGTTACTGGAGCAACTTTTTTAGCAGGTGCTTTTCTTGCCGGAGCCTTCTTCGCAACAACTTTCTTTGCAGGTGCTTTTTTAGCAGGCGCCTTCTTCGCAGCTACTTTTTTGGCAGGTGCTTTTTTAGCCACAGGTTTTTTTGCAGGAGCTTGTTTCTCAAGCTTGTCTAATGCCTTAGCCAATTTATCGATTAATTTCTCTCTGTCAGCTTCGAGCTTGTCAAGTTTTTTCAATAACTGCTTAACTAATTTCTTTTGACTCATGATGTATTCCTTTGAAGAGCATGGTGTTAATTAAAACTGGGTGAAAAGGCATACGCCTACTCGTTGATCCTACGTTTTATTAGATCAACTTTCAAGCATTTATGACAGTCTGAGCTATATTTAATTTGGTGCTACATTGATTGAGTATGTTCAAAACCCTATCTTCCCTCCCACGAACTGTATGGCTGATTGGCCTAATTAGTTTTGTAAATGATGCTGCGAGTGAAATGCTGTACCCCTTAATGCCTTTATATCTGGCTACTGTCTTGATGGCAGGTCCCAAAGCATTGGGCTTGATTGAGGGGATTGCGGAAGCGAGCTCCAGTATCTTTAAACTAGTTTCTGGCGTGATTGTGGATCGCACTAAAAAGACTAAGCCGTGGATTGTGATTGGTTATTTCTTGGCTGGGATTGGCAGGCCCTTAATCGCAATCGCGAATTCTTGGACCTGGGTTTTATGTATTCGTTTTACAGACCGCCTAGGTAAGGGATTAAGGAGCTCCCCGCGCGACGCTTTACTTGCCGAGAGTGTTGCCCCAAATCAACGGGGAATCACCTTTGGTCTGCATCGCTCGATGGATAATGCGGGTGCTGTAATTGGACCTCTAGTAGCTGCATATTTACTCTCTATTCAGGTACCTTTGCGCGATATCTTTTTATGGGCAATCATTCCTGGCATTATTGCTGTGGGTTTAGCTCTTTGCCTTAAAGAGCCACTTCGCCAGCCCGTAGTGGTGAAGCCATTCTCCTGGTCACTTCAAGGGCTACCACCACAATTTAAACGCTATATATTGGTTGCTGGTGTTTTTGCTTTAGCCAATTCTTCTGATATGTTTTTATTATTAAGGGCCAGAGAGCTAGGCGTTCCGCAAGAGCAAATTCCTTTATTGTGGGCTGCGATATCCTTAATTACGACACTATTTGGTACGCCACTCTCCGCGCTTTCTGATCGATTCAGTCGCAAGAATTTCATTTTAATTGCTTGGAGTGCATTTGCCTTTTTCTATATTGCCATGAGTTTTTCGGATATCTCTTTGTGGATGCTCTGCGGTTTATTTGCAATCTATGGATTATTTAAGGCAGCTACCGAAGGCGTTGAAAAAGCGTTGGTGGCTGACTTAGCTCCTCAAGGAATGGCGGGAACTGCCTTTGGATGGTTCAATTTAATCTCAGGGCTAATGTTGTTACCAGCCTCCCTAATATTTGGTTGGCTTTATGAATCGTTTAGCCCCAGATATGCTTTCTTATTTTCAGGCTCATGCGCAGTCCTTGCTTTTTTATTGCTCGCTTTTTGGGTTTTTCGTCTAGGGCAAGAATCTCAAGTTAAGATGAGTTAAGTAGCTTATTTTTATTCAGAAAGTATTCCCATGAATCAATTTATTAAACACTTCACTTCCTTGGTTCTGCTGCTAATTAGCTCTGTAGTTTTGGCGCAAAAAAATGATGCCATTATTCAGACCTCGCAAGTACAGCAGGCCATCGCGCGTGGCGCCATTATTTGGGATGTGCGTGATGAGAAAAGTTATTTAGAGGGTCACATACCTGGAGCGATTAATATAGGTGATGCCGGCAATGTTCTGAGAGATCCCAATAAAGAAGACTACATCGCTATTGCAAAGATTCAGACTATTTTTAATCAGGCCGGGTTAGATGTAAATAAGGATATCGTGGTGTATGGTTCACGTGGAAATCCCTATGCTTACTTTGGTCTGTATACGATTAATTATTTTGGTGGTAAGCAGGCGCAGATTTATCATGATGGTATCGACGCTTGGAAGTCAGCGGGCTTAGCGCTTCAAAAAGAGCGCGCTAGCTTGCCGGCGGTCTCAGTAACGCTCATGCCCCAGTCTCAGCTTGTGGTATCAAATGAGGAGATGCTGAAGATGGTTCAATCAAAATCAGTCCAAATTATTGATGCCAGAACCCCCGATGAGTTTTCCGGAAAAGATGTACGCGCGATTCGCGGTGGTCACATCCCCAATGCAATCAATATTCCTTATGAGGATAACTGGCAAGATCCTGCCACTGCCGTGAAACTGAGCAAGAAACTCGTTGCTGATAACTTAGGGATGAGCTTAAAAAGTGAGACAGATCTAAAAAAGCTGTATTCAGGACTAGATCCCAATCAAGATACGGTCGTTTATTGCCAGAGTGGAGTGCGTGCTGCCGAAACCGCTACAGTGTTAAAGAGTCTTGGATTTAAGAAGGTGAAGGTATATGACTCATCATGGCTAGGCTGGGGAAACAACCTCAAAGCCCAGGTCGCTGACGAGACTTTCTTAAACGTAGGCGCATTAAATGCCAGGATGGCGACCATGCAAAATAGGATTAACCAGCTGGAGGAGGCCCTGAAAGCTAAAAATAACTGAGCTTCCTAAGCAAGTGGTCTAAACGTTAAAAAACCCCAAATAGAGGATTCTTTTGGGGTTTTTTCAATCAGGAGATTGTGTGTCTGAGGTAATTATTCCGGATGAAAGTTATTACTTGCCATAAAACTAATTGTTCGCTCAAAGCCCAAAATACGGATGTAGCGCCAAGCGATATCGCGGTATTTGCTATCTAAATAGCCAATCGCGACTTCAGGCGTCCTTTTGGACAAGTCGATTTGTTCAATTGCGCGGGCCCAGCGTTTGAGTCTTGTTGACATATTTACTACCTCCATGAGCATACAACGCATGGAAAAGTGGCTGAGATGACAGAAATAAGTAATATTTTTAAGAAATCAGCAAAAATCCCTCAAATAGGCCATTTTTGCCTCTCTAAATCTGTTTTTCAGCCTCAGCCTGTTCCTTTTTTGCAGCCTTAGCTCGGGCTTTAATCGGTTTCAGGTACATCAGTAGGCAGACAAAGGCGATGCTAGCAATGGCGGTTTCTAGTAAGGCCATCCAAAAATTAGTCCCGGTTTCTAAAATACGGGTTAAGCCCTCGGTAATGTAGAGCAAGATCAGCATGGAAGCCCATTGCATGGTGTAAATCTTGCCTTTCCAGAGCCCTGGAATGGCAAAAAGCAAGGGGATGCCTTTGAGCATCAGCCAGGATCCGCCGGGTCTGAGTGGTGAAATAAACCATTCCCAGGCAACGCACAGAATAAACAGGTCAACAAAGGCGACAGTGGCAATAAGTTGATAAGGATTTTTAGAGAGCCAGTTTTTAAACATTCATTACCTTTGTATCAATTTGAGTGCTGTCAGCGCCAGACGCTTACCCTGAGCGATCGCTAGGCGCTGCTCTTCAGGGCTAATCGGTGCTCTACCATCCGCATGCGCTAGGTGTGTCACGCCGTAAGGGCTGCCACCGGTTGAGGTGCCCATCAGATCAGGTTCGCTATAAGGAATGCCCATCAACATCATGCCGTGATGCAGTAGAGGGATCATCATGGTGATGAGAGTACTTTCTTGGCCGCCATGCAAACTACCGGTGCTGGTAAAGACACAGGCTGGTTTACCAATCAAGGCACCATTGAGCCACTCTGAAGAGCTGCCATCCCAAAAGTATTTCATGGGGGCGGCCATATTGCCAAAACGGGTAGGGGAACCCAGAGCTAATCCAATACATTCTTTGAGATCTGCATACTCAACATAAGGTGCACCATCCGCTGGAACTGCTGCCTCAGTAGATTCGCAAACAGTGGAAACAGCTGGCACGGTACGCAGTCTGGCGCCTACTCCAGGCACACTTTCAATCCCCTCGGCAATCAGGCGCGCCAAGTCTCGGGTTGCGCCATAGCGGGAGTAGTACAAAACTAAAATATCGGATTGGCTCATATTCTTCTCTGATCTCTTATGATATGGGCGATGCGCCTCACTCGGAATCCTCAATTATGGCTTGCTCTTGGGAAAGAGATCTGGGAGCGAAATCGAGGTCAGAATCTTAAGCAAGTAGCGGCCAGTTTGGCCTTTACAACCACGCTTGCTTTAATTCCGATGCTGACAGTAGCCTCCATTTTGATTGGTTACCTCCCTAGCGTAGTACGAATTAAATACGCTTTTCAAGTCTGGTTGTTAGATACCTACATGCCAGGCGGACTAAATCGGCAGGTTTTTGACTATTTAGATCAATTTTCTGCACAGGCTAAAGGCCTTACTTTGATCGGTCTACTGGGTTTGGTGATCACAACGATCATGACCTTGGTAGTAATTGAGGGGGCCTTCAACCAAATCTTTCGGGTTAGCCAAAGTAGGCCTATTTTGAAGAAGATTGCCATTTACTCCTCGGCAACGATATTGGGGCCTATTTTGCTGGGTGTTGGGATTTATTTAAGTGGTCTGTTATTCAGTGCTGCTGAAGGCTGGACGGATGACCTGAGTTTTGGATTAGGTTTTATTGCTACTGTCGTGCCTGTGCTTTTGGCGATGGCCGTTTTTTCAGTGGCTTACAAAATTCTCCCTTATGCCTCAATTCAGTGGCGCGATGCTGTTGGCGGCGCCTTCTTTGCCGCCCTGACTTTTGAGTTGATGAAGTTTGGGTTTGGTCTATTTTTAACCCACGTGGCCTTTTATTCAACCGTTTATGGCGCCTTTGCCATTTTCCCTTTGGTGTTGATTTGGATCTATCTCACTTGGTGGATCACCTTGGCTGGGGCTGTTTTAGTTGCCAATCTCCCGAATATTCGCAGTGGGCTTGTAAGGGTTATTCGTTACTGAAATCACGCACTTGTGCCTTGCTTACAAAGGAGCTTGAGCATATATTGTTTAGATAAGAACCGATTGCTGGAGATCATATGAAAGTTTGTGACATATTGCGCGTAAAGGGCAGCACACTGTTTACGGTGGCGCCAGATACTGCTTTGCAGACTGCCGTTTTGGTCATGAGTGAGCATGATATTGGTTCCCTGGTGGTCATGGAGTATGACAAGCTAGTGGGGATTTTGACATTCCGTGAGGTGATTGCTGCGCTTGCCAAACATCATGGCAAATTGGATGATCTGAAAGTGCAGGGTGTGATGAATGCCAAACCACTCACCTGCAATATGGAGACTGAGATTGATGAGGTTCGTCGGATGATGTTGGTTGATCATGCTCGTTACCTTCCAGTGATTGATCAAAAAATGCTGATGGGTGTGATTTCTTTCTACGACGTTGCTAAATCCGTTGTTGAGGCGCAAGATTTTGAAAACAGCATGCTTAAAGCCTATATTCGTGACTGGCCAGAAGAGGCTGAAAAAGCCTCCCCATAGCTTCAGCCTAGCCCTAGAGCCTGACAGATGACATAATGTTGTTATGTCAGGAAATACTTTAGGCCTTCTTTTTACGGTCACCACTTTTGGTGAATCCCATGGTCCCGCGATTGGAGCGGTGGTTGATGGTTGCCCTCCAGGGATGTCTTTATCTGAGGCCGATTTACAGATTGACCTAGATCGTCGGAAACCGGGAACCTCTCGTCATGTGACCCAACGTCAAGAAGCAGACAGGGTAGAAATTCTGTCGGGCGTCTTCGAGGGTAAAACAACCGGTGCGCCAATCGGGTTACTGATTCGGAATACTGATCAACGCAGTCAAGACTACGGCAATATCCTGCAAACCTTCAGGCCTGGCCATGCAGACTATGCTTATCACTACAAATATGGCTTTCGCGATCCTCGTGGTGGCGGACGTTCTTCAGCAAGACTGACTGCGCCGGTAGTAGCGGCAGCAGCCATTGCCAAGAAATGGCTCAAAGAGCAATACGGCACTGAGTTTTATGGGTACATGAGCCAGCTTGGAGAAATCACCATCCCCTTTCAAGACGCAGCGCTGATTGAAGGCAATCCTTTCTTTGCTGCAAATGCCGATATCGTCCCTCAATTAGAGGCATACATGGATGCGCTTCGCAAAGCGGGGGATTCCTGCGGCGCCAGAATAGAGGTGCGGGCGCGCAATGTTCCCATCGGATTGGGTGAGCCTTTATTTGATAAGTTAGACGCTGATATTGCGCATGCCATGATGGGCATCAATGCAGTGAAGGGTGTTGAGATTGGCTCTGGCTTTGGGTCAGTCGCGCAACGTGGCAGCGAACACGGCGACGAGCTCTTTACGGATGGCTTTGCTAGTAACAATGCTGGCGGAACCTTGGGTGGCATTAGTAGCGGGCAAGATTTGCGGGTATCTATTGCAATTAAACCGACATCGAGTATTTTAAGTCCCAAAGAATCAATTGATTTAGAGGGCAAGCCCATTACAGTGCAGACTAAAGGTCGACATGATCCCTGCGTTGGCATTAGGGCAACACCAATTGCAGAAGCGATGTTGGCTTTAGTGCTGATTGACCATGCACTGCGGCATCGCGCTCAGTGCGGCGATGTTCAGCATGCTGTTCCATCGATACCAGCAGCTCGTCCTGGTGTTGTATCTGACTAATGCAAAAATTCTTTTAAGAAAACCAAAAAGAAAATGACACCTTCAGTGCGCTGGGCCTTCGGGTCCTTTTTCTTTTTATATTTTGCTTACGTTGGATTGGTATCACCCTACGCTAGCCTCTTTTTTCTGGAACGAGGCTTTAGCGTTATTGAGATTGCGGTGTTGATGTCGATGTTGCAGGTTACCCGTATTGTTGGGCCATTCTCTTGGGGATGGTTATCTGATTACTTATCTGATCGCATTGGCATCATTCGCTTCTGCGCCTGCTTAGCAGCAGTGACTTTTTTATGCATCTTTTTTCTACAAAGCTATATTGCATTCTTCATTTGGATGTTCGTATTACATACGATCCTCAGTAGCTTGATGCCATTAGGTGAGTCGGCTACGGTACATGCCTTATTTAAAGATAATTCTTTTGATAAACGGTATGGGCGCTTACGCTTATGGGGCTCGATTGGTTTTATTGCAATGGTCTTATTTGCGGGCGAGCTATTTCAGCGTAAGGGCATCGAACTGTACTCCATCGTGGGCGCGGTTACTCTGATTCTCTTGGCCTTAGTTACTTTTCGCCTACATGAGCCCAGGGTAGAGCGTCGCAAGATGGTGAAGGGTGAGCTCTGGAGCGTTTTATTAAATCCTGATGTACGGTGGTTTTTACTGTCTGGATTTTTTATGATTTTTGCGCATGCTGCTTTGTATGTATTTTATTCAATGTACCTGGCAGACCTCGGTTACGACAAATTTCAGATTGGTTTGTTTTGGGCCCTAGGTGTTGCGGCAGAAGTGATCTTCTTTTATTTTCAGAGCAAAGTACTGAGTCGCTTAGATGCTGAAGTTGTTTTACAAATGGCTTTTGGTATTGGTGTTTTTCGATTTATTCTGATTGCTTTTTTCCCGGTCACTTGGGTTCTTATTGTTGCGCAGCTGATGCACGCGGGTACTTTTGCTGCACATCATAGCGCCGCTACTAAGCTATTGCAGCGCTGGTTTACTGGACCGCTGCAGGCACGAGGGCAGGCTTTAATGGCAACCATGTCCTATGGTTTAGGAGGAACGCTAGGTGGCTTGGCGGCTGGCTGGCTATGGGATGCAACCCAGCCACGCAATGTATTTGTGATGGCAGCCTTAGCTTGTGGCTTAGCCGGTATGGCGATCGGTAAGATGCGTCCCCAGCAAAGCAATTAGTAGCACTCGAACACAAATTACATAGAAGCGTAGTTAGGTCCGCCACCACCCTCAGGTGTGATCCAAACGATATTCTGGCTTGGATCTTTGATATCACAAGTTTTGCAATGCACACAGTTTTGCGAATTAATCTGTAACTGCGGCTGCCCTTCTTTTTCTACATACTCATATACACCTGCAGGACAGTAACGTTGCTCTGGACCCGCATAGGTTTTAAGATTGAGGCTCACCGGTACCGATGCATCTTTTAAGATGAGGTGGCTAGGTTGATTTTCAGCATGATTGGTATTGGAAATAAATACCGAGGAGAGACGATCAAAAGTAATTTTGCCATCGGGCTTGGGATAGTCGATAGCTTGATGTTGCGCTGCTGGCTCCAGACATTCATGATCTGCATGCTTTAAATGAATTGTCCAAGGCACATTACCGCCCAAAAGTTTTTGTTCTAAGCCAACCATCAGGGTGCCCAGATAGAGTCCTTTAGACATCCATGGCTTGAAGTTGCGCGCTTGATTCAACTCGGTATGCAACCAACTATTCTTAAAGGCGCTTGGGTATGAAGCTAGTACATCAGCAGAGCGATTCTCGGCTAATGCGGCAACTGCAGCCTCAGCTGCAAGCATGCCAGTCTTAATGGCAGCATGACTACCTTTAATGCGCGAGGCATTCAGGAATCCAGCATCACAACCAATTAGTGCGCCACCTGGGAAAACGGTTTTAGGTAAGCTATTTAAACCACCAGCAGTGAGCGCCCGTGCACCATAGGCTAGGCGCTTACCACCCTCAAAGGTCTCCCGAATTTTTGGATGTAACTTATAGCGTTGGAATTCTTCAAAAGGTGAGAGGTAAGGGTTCTTATAAGAGAGCCCAACCACCAGACCCACGGCAACCGTGTTGTCACCGAGGTGATACAGGAATGAGCCGCCATAGGTGTCACTCTCTAATGGCCAGCCTGCGGTATGAACCACCAGACCAGGCTTACTCTTGGAAGGCTCTACTTCCCATAGTTCTTTAATGCCAATACCGTAACTTTGGGGGTCAGCATCTTTATCCAGGGCAAACTTAGCAATCAGTTGTTTGCCCAAATGGCCGCGTGAACCCTCAGCAAAAAGGGTGTACTTCGCACGCAATTCCATGCCCAGCTGAAACTGATCGGTGGGTTGACCTGCTTTATCCAAGCCCATCGAGCCAGTGATCACACCACAAACTGCGCCTTGCTCGTTATAGAGTATTTCTGCAGCAGGAAAGCCAGGGAAGATTTCTACGCCCAGATTTTCGGCTTGTTGTCCAAGCCAGCGAGTCACATTCGCTAAGCTAACGATGTAGTTACCTTCGTTCTTAAAGCAATGAGGCAGCATCCAGTTGGGAACCTGAAATGAGCTCTCTTTTGTCAGAAACAAAAACTGATCTTGCGTGACTTCGGTATTGAGCGGCGCGCCGAGCTCCTGCCAGTTAGGAAAGAGCTCGGTGAGGGCCTTGGGGTCCATCACCGCGCCAGACAGTATGTGGGCACCGATTTCGGAGCCTTTTTCGAGAACACAAACGCTGATCTCTTTACCTGATGCCGTAGCGAGCTGTTTAGCTTTAATTGCGGCGGATAAGCCCGCAGGGCCCCCGCCTACGATGACGATGTCATAGTCCATGGATTCTCTGGGGCCAAACTGCTCGAGCAATTCCTGGGCGGTCATTTTAGCTTTCTGGTGTTGCTTAAAAGGTGTTTACAAATCATTGGCCTATTTTAGTTCCAAGCCAGAAAAACAGCTTGTTGCTGACTGCTCATGGGCTCGGCAAGCTAAAGCGTTATGATTACTTTTTTACCTTTTTGGCAATATTAGGATGAAATTATGAATAAAACTTACCCATCGGCTGCAGATGCCCTTAGGGATATCTTGAGGGATGGCCAAAAGCTGGCCGTTGGTGGATTTGGTCTGTGCGGCATTCCTGAGGCGCTGATACAAGCGGTAAAGGATCTCGGTGCGCAAAATTTGACTGCAATCTCTAATAACGCTGGGGTGGATGGCTTTGGTTTGGGTTTGCTATTGAACTCAAGGCAGGTCAAGAGAATGGTTGCATCCTACGTGGGTGAAAATAAAGAATTTGAGCGTCAGTTTTTAGCTGGCGAGCTTGAGCTGGAATTTACTCCGCAGGGTACTTTGGCAGAAAGACTGCGGTCAGGTGGTTGCGGCATTCCGGCTTTTTATACCAAAACAGGCGTAGGTACTCTAGTAGCTGAGGGCAAAGAAGAAAAAGAATTTGACGGTGAGCGCTACATCATGGAGCGCGCAATCGTTTCAGATATTTCTCTTGTAAAAGCATGGAAGGCCGATAAGTCTGGTAACTTGGTTTACCGCTATACCTCCCGTAACTTCAATCCAGTTGTGGCAATGGCTGGCAAGATCACGGTTGCTGAAGTTGAAGAGATCGTTGAGAACGGCGAATTAGATCCGGATCAGATTCATACACCGGGCATCTACGTGCATCGCTTGGTGCTCAACACTACGCCTGAGAAGCGTATTGAGCAACGCACTTTGTCCGCTGCTTAATACCTACCAACACAACATAAACACGATATAAAAACAGTACAGAATATTTAGGAAGATCGATATGCCTTGGAATAGAGATGAAATGGCAGCACGCGCTGCTAAAGAACTAAAGGATGGTTACTACGTCAATTTGGGTATTGGTATGCCGACTTTGGTAGCCAATCATGTTCCGAAAGGCATGGAAGTGTGGCTCCAGTCAGAGAATGGTTTATTAGGTATTGGGCCATTTCCGACTGAAGCAACCATTGACGCCGATTTAATTAATGCAGGTAAACAAACAATTACTACCTTACCTGGCTCTTCCATTTTTTCTTCTGCGGATTCATTTGGAATGATTCGTGGTGGAAAAATCAATATTGCGATTTTGGGTGCAATGCAGGTAAGTGAGCATGGTGACTTGGCCAACTGGATGATTCCAGGAAAGATGGTCAAGGGCATGGGTGGCGCAATGGATTTAGTCGCTGGCGTGAAACACGTCGTGGTGTTGATGGAGCATGTTGCGAAAAAGAAAGATGGCACAGAAGATATTAAGATTTTGCCTAAATGCACTTTGCCCTTGACTGGTGTGGGTGTCATTAGCCGCATCATCACTGACCTTTGCGTTCTCGATATCACTCCTAAGGGTCTCAAGCTGGTTGAGCTGGCTCCAGGCGTGACTAAAGAAGAGGTGCTCTCTAAAACAGGTGCCCCTGTTGATACAGCGGGTTTATAACTGCCGCTTTCAGTTAGTGAAATAATGGGGTCTTAATGACCCCATTTCTTATTTTAGGAAGCTTTTATGAGCGCGGTAGATCATTCGCTTCATGCACACAAGCAGGGTGATGCTAAGCATTCTCATGCCAAGGAAGTCTCCAACCAAAATCTATTGCTGATTGCCTTAGTGCTGACACTCGGTTTTTCGGGTGTTGAGGGTGCTGCTGCTTACTTTGCGAATTCTTTAGCGCTGATATCGGATGCCGGTCACATGGTGACCGATGCTGCTGCGCTAGGTTTAGCTTTGTTGGCGCAAATCATTTCTCGCCGTCCACCATCACCAAAACATTCTTTTGGATTTGGAAGAGCTGAGGCCTTAGCCGCATTCGTCAACTGTATTGCTATGTTAGCTTTGGTGTTGTGGATTGTGGTTGAGGCGATCAGTCGCTTTGCAACCCCCCATCAAGTTGATGGCTTCACTGTCACGGTAGTAGCGGCAATTGGACTGGTGATGAATATCCTAGTGGCATGGGTGCTGTCCCGTGATAAGAAGAGTGTGAATACCCGCGCAGCATTAGTTCATGTGATGGGAGATTTATTGGGCTCTGTAGCTGCACTGATTGCCGGTATTGTGATTCAGCTTACTGGTTGGATGCCGATTGATGCGATTCTTTCTATTTTGGTTTCACTTTTGATCCTGAAGTCCACGATTTCAATCTTGAAAGAGTCCTATCACTTCTTAATGGAGGGAGTGCCTCTCCACATTGATTACTTGCAAGTTGGTAGTGACTTAAAAAAAGTCCCTGGTGTCTTGGCAGTCCATGATTTACATGTCTGGGAAATGACACCCAGCTTCCCAGCGCTGATTGGTCATATTGAAATCAAGCACATGAATGAGTGGCCTGAGATCATGGCTCGTATTAATGCGATGCTACTCAATAATCATGGCATTGATCATGTGACCCTGCAGCCAGAAGTCGCTGGCATGGCAAATGAGCAGACGCATGATGAGCAGCTGAGGGTCGCAACTAAACAAGCAACTGAGGAAAAAATCAAGCCTCCCGATGTAATTCATCATGGCGATACTTTCTTCGTCACTTGCACGAGCCCTGATGGTCCTCATCGTATGGCTTATCACGCTTGGGGCAATCCCAGCAATCCCAAGGTCTTGGTTTGTGTTCATGGCCTGACTCGTAGGGGTAGTGATTTCAAAACCCTGGCAGAGGCTATAAGTCAGGATTACTACGTTGTTTGTCCCGATGTGGTCGGTCGCGGAGATTCTGATCGATTACAGAACCCCATGCTTTATGCCGTTCCACAATATGTAGCAGATATGGCAACATTGGTTAAACAGCTTGGCGTTAAACAAGTCGATTGGTTTGGAACCTCTATGGGTGGTTTGATTGGTATGGTCTATGCCTCAATGCCCCAGAATCCGATTCGTCGCATGCTGATTAATGATGTAGGTCCACGTATTGAGCCTGAGGCAATCAAGCGCTTAGGCTCTTACGTAGGTCAAGCTTTTAGCTTTGCTAATCGTGCAGATGCTTTGCAACGCTTAAATGAGATCTGTGCATCCTTTGGTACTCATACGCCGGGAGAGTGGGAAATTTATAACGGCCCAATGCTCGTACAAAAAGAAGGTCTTTGGGTGATGCACTACGATCCTGACATTTCTGTACCGTTTGCATCGGTCAATCCGATTATGGCAAAGGCAGGAGAGATGGCGATGTGGCATGCATTCAAACAAATTCATATTCCGATGCTCATCGTGCGGGGTGGTGAATCTGATTTACTGTCAGCGAAAACTGTAGCGGAGATGTGCAATCTGAATCCTTACATTCGGAGTATTGAAATTCCGGGAGTAGGGCATGCACCTGCTTTTGTGAAGTCAGAGCAAGTTGCTTTAGCAAAAGAATTTTTTAGCTAAGGATTGGCTTGCTTATGTCAAATGCTGTGAATGCATCTGAGCGCTTTAAGTTAGTTGATGGCTGGTTTAATGAGCCCTCCGAGAATCATGCTGCTGGGGTTTTGAGCATACTCAAGCAACTGCATTTAGATGAAGCTACCCTTACTGCTGCAAGTCATATTGCGCGCACTCATGGGAAAGAAGCGCTCATCAAACTGATTGGCGATGAGTCAGCCAAGCTCCTCATTGGATACCGAGGCCTCAGGCAGGCTCAAGCTAAGCTGCTGCGTAACGAGAGTGGTCCCGGCATTTCTGGGCAAGAAGAAATGCTGAGAAAGATGTTGCTCGCTTTTGGCGATGACTTGCGAGTGGTATTAATTTATCTGGCTTCACGCTTACAAACTCTGCGCTGGATTACTCAAGAAAAAATATCAATGCCCAAAGCTTGGGGTCAAGAAATTCTGAATATTGATGCTTCGCTCGCAAATCGTCTGGGTATTTGGCAAATGAAATGGGAGATGGAGGACTTGGCTTTTCGGGTCCTATCACCAGAGATTTATCGCGATATTGCCAAGATGTTAGATGGTAAGCGGATTGAGCGCGAATCCTTTATTGATCAAATTGTCGGCAAGCTCAAGGAAGAGTTAAATCATGCGCATATTCAGGGTGAGGTTCAGGGTCGTCCAAAACATATTTACAGCATTTGGAAAAAGATGCAGGGCAAGTCACTCGATTTTGCCAATCTCTATGACGTCAGAGCATTTAGAGTATTAGTAGATGATGTCAAATCCTGCTACGCTATTTTAGGAATAGTACATAACGTCTGGCAGCCGGTACCACGCGAGTTTGATGACTATATTGCCAGACCAAAACCCAACGGCTATCAATCTTTACATGCCGTAGTGATGGATGAGCAGGGTACTGCATTTGAGATTCAGGTGCGTACTCATGAAATGCATCAACAGGCTGAGTATGGCTTGGCTGCGCACTGGCGCTACAAAGAGGGCGCCTATGTTGGTGCTGCAACCCCGCCAAAAAATAAACCTCATGATTCAAATCCAAATCATCAAACGGGTACTCATAGTGCGGCAGTAGCCTATGAGCGTCAGATTGCCTGGGCGAGACAACTGATTTCTTGGAAAGAGGATGCTTGGGAGCAACTCAAGCACCATGAGATCGATGATCATATTTATGTTCTCACTCCATTGGGAAAAGTGATTTCATTAGAAAAAGGTTCTTCACCAATAGACTTTGCCTATGCGGTGCATACCGATCTTGGGCACCGCTGTCGGGGTGCTCGAGTCGATGGCGCTATGGTGCCATTGGATAGACCATTGCAAAATGGTCAAACCATCGAGATCATTGCCGTCAAGCATGGCGGCCCTTCGCGCGATTGGATTAGTCCTAATCGTAATTACTTGCGCTCACAGCGTGCCCGCACTCGTGTTCGCGCCTGGTTTAACGCTCTCGATGATGAAGAGACCGGTGTCAAGTCTGCCGAATTCAAGGCAGAGCCAAAGACAGAAGCGAAGGTGAACGCGCCAGCTCCAGAAATCGTTCTCAAGCAAAGCACTCGTAAGCAGGGTCAAGCAGGAGACGTTCTAGTAGTTGGGGTCGATTCACTATTGACGCAGTTAGCGCGTTGCTGCAGACCGGTACCCCCAGATCCGATTGCCGGTTTTGTGACTCAAGGTAGAGGGGTTTCGATACATCGCCGCACCTGCAAAACTTTCAAGGGGCTGTTGGAGCGAGCTCCTGAACGCGTCATTCAGACTGCTTGGAATGAATCTGGTGTCGAAACAGCAGTCGGAAATGATCCTAAGCGAGTATTCCCCGCGGATTTAGCGATCGCTGGCCTAGATCGCCCTGAGTTGATGCGCGAACTGTTTGAGATCCTCACTAGGCAGGGTGTCCATGTAATTGATCTGCGTAAATCCTCTAAGCGTGGCTTTGCTCAAATACTATTAACCATTGAAATTAAAGACTCGGAAGCCTTGCGTCTCATCCAAAATAGCTTAGAAGAGGTCAAAGGAGTGACCCAAGTGCGCCGCCGGTGATAAACTCTAGGGCGATATAGGCTCGTAGCTCAGCTGGTTAGAGCACCACCTTGACATGGTGGGGGTCGTTGGTTCGAGTCCAATCGAGCCTACCAACGAA
>JBBAQC010000003.1:0-3016 GCA_040400535.1 Polynucleobacter sp.
AGCGTCTTTAATCCTGCTGCTACGGCTACTGGATTACCAGACAAGGTACCTGCTTGGTAAACATTACCGAGCGGCGCTAACTTGGACATAATTTCTTTTTTACCGCCAAAAGCAGCCATCGGCATACCGCCACCCATGACCTTGCCAAGACAAGTAAGGTCGGGAGTGATGCCTTGAAGAGATTGCGCGCCACCCAAAGCAACTCTAAAGCCCGTCATGACTTCGTCGTAAATTAATACGCTGCCGTGCTGACTCGTCAACTGGCGCAGTGTCGATAAAAATTCTGCTGAGGGCTTAATGAGATTCATATTGCCAGCAAACGGCTCAATAATGACCGCAGCTACCTGGTCTCCCTGCTTTGCAAATACTTCCTTCAAGGCTGCCACATCGTTGTATGGCAATACCAACGTGTGCTTCACCAGATCATTAGGAACACCGCCAGAAGATGGTGCATTTTGAGTGGAGTCTGCAAACGTCAAGAGACCAGAGCCCGCCTTCACCAAAAGACTGTCAGCATGGCCGTGATAGCAACCCTCAAACTTAATAATAAGATCACGCCCGGTGTAGCCACGAGCAAGACGCAGAGCACTCATAGTGGCTTCGGTTCCGCTCGATACCATGCGAACTTGCTCAATACTGGGAACCAACTGGCAGATGCGCTCGGCTAATTCAATTTCACCTTCGGTAGGAGCGCCATAGCTAAAGCTAGTTTCTGCAGCCTGCTTGACTGCTTCCACTACTTCTGGATTCGCATGGCCCGCAATCATGGGGCCCCACGACATGATCAAATCAATATAGCGCGTACCTTCAGCATCCCAGAAGTAAGGGCCTTTAGCTTTAGCAACAAAACGTGGTATGCCACCTACCTGACGAAAGGCACGCACTGGAGAATTCACACCTCCAGGAATTGTTTTTTGTGCCCGCTCAAATAAAATGTCATTTTTTCCCACGATACTTTTCCCGATTTAGCTAATGAATTTAAATATTGCCTAATTAATTTGATGTATTAGATCGCCATCATTTCAAAGTCTTCTTTGCGTGCACCACATTCAGGGCAGGTCCAGTTCATGGGCACATCTTTCCAAAGCGTACCTGGCGCAATACCCTCTTCAGGTAAACCTGCAGCTTCATCGTAGACCCAGCCACAAATTAAACACATATATGTTTTGAATTCCATTACTGTCTTCCTTATCTATCTTTTTATTTTAAATCGGATGCAGCATCACGTTTTGGATGCATCTCGAACTTAAACAACCTGCATTCTAGAGGGCCGTTGAATAAAGGCGTACGCTTAGACTCCTTGATACGCAACTGACCTGGTAAGGCCATATCTGCAGTTAATACAAAGACATTCCAGCCACCAAAAGCATCCTTGAGATGCTGGCCAAACTGTCTTAAGAACTCGACAAACTTCGGATCCTGCTCTTCTTGGGCTTGTAGCTTTTTGAGAGACTCACGGCTTGAGCGTTTAGCACTTTGACGGCCCGTCTCTAAATTAAAGGCATAGCGATCTTCTGGCTCTTCAGCTTGCTCATAGTCGTCGCGCTCCATATCTCCACCACCCGCAACGCGATCCTGACCTCGCCCACCCTTGATCACCAAGCGCTCTCCATAAGGCGGGTTCAATAACATCACACCATTTTGAGCATTTGCTGGCGGCCTACTTGCTAAAGCATCAATTTGGCGCGTTACTGGTAAGCCGGGTAACTGAGCCCTCTGCCAGTTACCTTTAAACATGGCTACCAAGCGCTCATTAATATCGCCACCGCTAATACCCAAAGACTCTGAATCTGGGAACTGTTTACGCTTCTCCATCATTTCAGCATGTGCAGCGTCTTTTAGAGAGGCCCAGCGCTTTTGTTCGGCAGCCTCATTAAATGGTTTGAGTCTCTGAAAACCAAACCCATGAGCAGAGGTGACTAATGGGCGATAGGCCAAGCGACTCGGCTTGGCGTCATCACCATACATCCCAGCCCGAATAACTCCCGGCGGAATAGCCAAAGCCACTTGTGCAGCCTCAACCAAAAAAGTGCCACTACCGCACATTGGATCAAATAAAGTTTGCGATGGTTTCCAGCCAGTAATCGACAAGATACCCGCTGCAAGATTTTCTTTTAAAGGGGCGTCACCCTTCTCATCTCTCCAGCCGCGTTTGAATAAGGCCTCACCAGAAGTATCCAAATAGATCGTGGCATGAGTTGCCGTGAGATGAGTCTGTACCCGTACATCCGGAAATGCAGTGTCAATACTGGGACGATCACCAGTCACATCACGGAGGCGATCAACAATCGCATCCTTAATCTTCAAGGTCGCGAAATTCAAGCTCTTGAGTGGGGAGCGATGCGCTGTGACATCAACACGCAGAGTTTGTTTAGAAGAAAACCATTCTTCCCAAGCTAAACCACTAGCTAACTTATACAAATCTTCTTCTTGGCGGTATGGCGATTCCGCCATTTGGAGCAATACTCGGCTCGCAATCCGTGAATGCAAGTTCAATGCCATGGCAGCCGATATTGGTGCCGCCAAACCTACTCCACCCGTAGGACTCGTAGGCGTTGGATCAATCACCCAAGCACCCAAAGCTTTACATTCAGGGCGCTGCGCAATACTTGCTAGCTCTTGTGCAAGAGGCACTTCCAGTCCGCCTGGACAAACAACAAAAAATCTCATGATGCTAGCAATCTAAAAGGGGTGAAATAACAAATTAAGGCTTAATGACTACCAATGCTGTGACGATCAACAAGAGGAGGACTGGCGCTTCGTTAAACCAACGATACCAAACTCCCGAATGGGTATTAACACCATTGCGGAACTTTTTGAGTAAGCCCCAACAAGCATGGTGATAGCCAATCACTAAAAGTACAAAGAACATCTTGGCATGCATCCATATCTCACCAGCACCAATTCTGAAATGCAGCCACAAAGCAAGGCCAAGCAATACAGCCGGTATCGCCAATATGGTCATAAATCGAAATAAGCGATTAGCCATTCCTAGAAGACGCGCATAGACCTCGGG
>JBBAQC010000003.1:3116-25866 GCA_040400535.1 Polynucleobacter sp.
TCACGCAAGAAACGATTGGCCCGCGCTTGATTATTGGTAATGATGGCATCGGTATGTTTACTGCCATATTGCTCAATATGGCCCATTGCCTCATCCATATCTGCAACAGTCTTAATTGACAAAATTGGTGCCAAATATTCTGTTTGCCAATCTTCTTCAGTGGCATTGACTAAGTCTTTAAAACCCGCTGCCTCAAGAGTGCTTCTAGTCTGGTCATCAACGCGCAACTCCACACCCTTGTCTTGGTAGATCTTACAAAGCGCTGGCAGCACTTGTAGTGCGATGGTTTTATTAACCAATAAGGTCTCCATCGCATTACAAGGCGCATAGCGCTGAGTCTTGGCGTTATCACAAACCTTGATTGCCATTGCGACATCCGCATCTGCATCAATATAGGTATGGCAAATGCCGTCCAAATGCTTAATCATTGGTACGCGCGCTTCTGCCATCAAACGGGCAATCAAACTCTTGCCACCGCGTGGCACGATCACATCAATATATTGGGTCATAGTGATCATTTCACCAACAGCGGCGCGATCAGTAGTGCTCACAACCTGTACGGCATCCATAGGTAAGTTAGCAGCATCTAAGCCTTCTTGAATCAATTGTGCCAACAAGGTATTTGAATCAATCGCCTCTGAACCACCACGCAAAATAACGGCATTACCTGACTTCAAGCAAAGCGCAGCTGCGTCAATCGTGACATTAGGACGAGATTCATAAATGATTCCAATCACACCCAATGGGACTCGCATCTGCCCAAGCTCAATACCCGAAGCCTGCTTTTGTAATGGGGTAATTTTTCCAATCGGATCTTCTAAGGAAACAATTTGCTCTAAACCTAATGCCATAGATTCAATGGTCTTTGGCGTCATAGTCAGGCGGTCAATAAATGCCGCATCCTGACCATTGGTTTTGGCGCGAGCAACATCAAGCGCATTGACTCGGACAATTTCTTCAGAGCGCTCACGAACTAACTTAGCAATATGCAATAGCGCCTGATTTTTCTGCTCACTAGATGCCCGCGCCATTGCGCGTGAAGCCTGACGAGCACGTCGGCCAATATCTTGCATCATTTGCTGAATGGTATTTGTTGAGTTACTCATATCTTTGTTATGTCTAAATTAATATTGTTTTATCTAAGCCTGCTACTTCACGCTAGATTCATCTAGCGCAATAAATTACCCACCAAACGCAAGCCATCCCAAGGATCCGCTGGTAATTCCGCCGCATGCAATCCTTTAGCCTGACGATCTAAACCTGCAGCTACCTGCATTGCCCTGCGCAACCTCAAAGGCTGAACTCGCTTTAGGGCCATAGGATATAAACGCTCTTTATTACCCCAGATGCGGTTAGCACGCATTAAATTTTGCACAGACTCTCCAGCATCACTTGCGGCCTTCAGTTTCGATAGTATCCGAAGCTCCTCCGTTACGCTCCACAGAATCAAGACTAGGGGCTCACCCTCACCTTTAAGGCCATCTAACATACGATTGAGGCGCGGCAGATCACCAGCCAACATCGCCTCAGTCAATTCAAAGACGTTATAGCGGGCGACTTTCAAAATTGCAGAACGAATTTGCTCCTCGGTTAATACGCCCTCAGGATGCAACAAGCCCAGCTTCTGAATCTCTTGATGGGCAGCAATGAGGTTTCCCTCTACCTGCTCAGCAATAAAGGCTAAAGCGCGTTGGCCATCTGGCCCCGACTGCACTTCTTGGCCCTGTTTCCTTAGGCGCCCCGCAATCCATTGCGGTAATTGAGATCGATCTAAGGAATCCAATTGAATGGCCATACCTGCTTCATCCAAAGCGCTAAACCAAGCGGAGGTTTTGGTCTTGCCATCCAATTTAGGCAAGATGATGCAAAAAATGGTGTCTGGGCCTTCAGATCCCACCATCTGAGATTCGATTTGAGCGGAGAATTGCTTGAGCGCATCAGCACCATCACGTCCTGGCTTGCCTGTCGGTATGCGTAGCTCAACCCAGCGCTTGTCTCCGAACAAAGACATGGTTTGTCCCGCACTTAACAAGGCACTCCAATCAAACCCTCGCTCTTGTAATAAAACTTCACGATCGGTGTAGCCCATTTTTTTAGCGGTGGCACGCAACTGATCCATCGCCTCCATCATGAGGAGAGGTTCATCACCACTGAATATATAGAGTGGCTTTAATGAAGCCGCAGAATTGAGCGATTTCAAGTGAACCTGTAGGGCATCGCTCTTAACCATGCGATTTGATCATCATTCTTTAAAATCTTCGAGCCTGTGGTGCGCGAGCAGATGCAGCAACACGACGCAGAATTTGTACCGCAAGATCTCTACGCATCAAAGATAAAAATTGCTGCATTTGGACATCGGTCGCTAAAACAGTAGACACCGAGAAGTCCATATCACGAGTCATGTAGATTTCGGCTTCAGGCACTACATCCGCCCCAGCATTGTCATATGCTCTAAATCCAACACGAATATTTAAGCGATAGGCAGAGACTTGACCATTCGAGTTGTAAGCCAAGATCTCACGACCATTCAGATCGCTAATGATTTCTAAAATAAGATCAGCATCTTTCGGATTGATCGCTACCTTCGCATCGGTACCCGTCAAAATGGCAGTTTGTAAATCAGCACGTAATGGTGGTGATGGGCTACCAGTAATCGCAATGACTTTGAAGGGCAAATCAACCATGCCACGTAAACGATAGCCGCAGGCAATCAAACCACTGACTGGAGCTAAAGCCAGAAGTCCAAGCAGGGTACGTCGGAGGTGATTTACGCGCATGTGTTCAGTTTCTATTCAAAATAAAGCGTTAGCGATCTAAGCAACAATATTAATTAAGCGCCCTGGCACCACAATCACCTTTTTAGGAGCCGCACCATTAAGAGCCTTCACAGCAGGCTCGCTTTGTAATGCCAAAATCTCAATTTGCTCTTTAGTAGCATCGGCAGGCACCCGAATATCCCCACGCAATTTGCCATTAATTTGTAGCATGATGGTCAGCTCAGTCTGAATCAGCGCAGCTTCATCAACAACGGGCCATGGCGCATCCAATAAAGTGCCAAAAGATTGATTACAACCTATCTCATTCCAGAGAGCATGCGTCAAGTGAGGTACGACTGGGTAAAGCACCCGAATCAAAATACTCAAGCACTCACGCAATACAGCAGGTCGCACTACAGCCTTATCACCCAGTTTCACAGGCTCCAAGACATTGAGCATTTTCATTGCTGCAGAAACTACGGTGTTGTACTGGCGACGCTGATAGTCAAAGTTAGCCTGCTTCAGAATGGTGTGCACTTCGCGACGCAATTCTTTTTCGGCATCATTCAAATCATTTGGTAAGACTGCACTGGCAGCGCGGATCGCATCGGCCTGAGAGCTGGAATACATCCATACGCGGCGTAAGAAGCGTGAGGCACCCTCTACGCCAGCACTAGACCACTCCAGCTGCTGTTCAGGAGGAGCAGCAAACATCACAAAGAGACGCGCAGTATCCGCACCATATTGATCAATCAAGGCTTGAGGATCAACCCCATTATTTTTACTCTTCGACATCTTCTCAACGCCACCAATAATGACTGGCGTGCCAGAAGTGTCACCTTTTAACTTAGCACTGTGAGGACGACCTTTTTCATCGAGCTCGAGCTCTACATCTAAAGGATTTAACCAAGTCTTTTTGCCGGAAGCCTCTTCAGAGTAATAAGTCTCATTGAGCACCATGCCTTGCGTCAGCAAGTTTTGGAAAGGCTCATCAAAAGTAATGAGATTGAGATCACGCATGACCTTAGTCCAGAAGCGCGCATAGAGTAAATGCAAAATAGCATGCTCAATCCCGCCAATGTACTGATCCATTGGCATCCAATATTCATTACGCTCATCAACCATGGTCTTTGCATCTGGCCCGGTATAGCGCATGAAATACCAAGACGAATCGACAAAGGTATCCATGGTGTCAGTCTCACGACGCGCAGGCTTACCGCATTTTGGACACTTCACATTGAGGAAATCGGCACGCTTGTTGAGTGGGTTACCGCTACCATCCGGTACACAATCTTCAGGTAATACCACCGGCAAATCTGCCTCAGGAACCGGAACCGCCCCGCAACCAGGATTCTGCTCATCACCGCAATGAATAATCGGAATCGGTGTACCCCAGTAGCGCTGACGAGAAATACCCCAATCACGCAAACGATAAGTGGTTTTGATTTCCCCAATACCCATCTTTTCTAAATCGGCTGCAACGGCACTCACTGCCTCTTCATACGATAGACCATCGTACTTACCGCTATTGAGGCAAACGACATCATCCTTCTGCGCATACCAATCTTGCCAATGGCTAGTATTAAACATGTCTGAAGGAGCGCGCAAAGCAATCACTTGCTTAATCGGTAGGTCATATTTAAGCGCAAATGCAAAATCACGCTCATCATGCGCGGGCACACCCATCACAGCGCCATCACCATAAGACATCAGTACATAGTTACCTACCCATACTGGCACCGACTCATTAGTTAAAGGGTGGGTCACATAAAGGCCGGTGAACATACCCTCTTTTTCTTGAGTAGCCAGATCAGCCTCAATCACGCTACCGGTTTTGCATTTCTCAATAAAGGCAGCTAACTCAGGATTATTGGCGGCCGCCAAAGTTGCCAATGGATGTTCAGCCGCAACTGCACAGAAGGTAACGCCCATAATGGTGTCAGCACGCGTAGTAAAAACATACATCTGACCATCTTGAACAAAATTACCGTGCGCATCAGCAATCTCATGCTTAAACGCAAATCGCACACCACGGCTCTTACCAATCCAATTCTGCTGCATCGTTTTGACGCGTTCAGGCCAACCTAAGTTATCTAGACCAGAAAGTAATTGCTCAGCATAAGCAGTGATATTGAAGTAATAGCCAGGGATTTCGCGTTTCTCGACCAAGGCTCCAGAGCGCCAGCCGCGCCCATCAATCACCTGCTCGTTTGCCAATACCGTTTGATCGATGGGATCCCAGTTAACCACTTGGGTCTTACGATAAGCAATACCTTTTTCTAGCATCTTCAAAAAGAACCATTGATTCCAGCGGTAGTAATCAGGATTACAAGTGGCTACTTCACGTGACCAGTCAATTGCGAGACCCATCGCCGCCATTTGCTTTTTCATATAAGCGATGTTGTCGTAGGTCCATTTAGCTGGCGGTACTTTATTCTGAATCGCTGCATTTTCAGCAGGCATGCCAAACGCATCCCAGCCCATCGGCATCAGTACGTTATAGCCCTGCATGCGCAACTGTCTCGCCATCACATCATTAATGGTGTAGTTACGAACATGCCCCATATGCAACTTGCCAGATGGGTAAGGCAACATGGAGCAAGCGTAGTATTTTGGTCTTGGCTTGCCCGAAGCATCTACTACGTTCTCAGCTACCTTATAAGCTTGTGAGCTTTCCCAATCAGCGCGTGCTGCAGCTTCAATACTGCGGTGATCGTAATCCTTACTCATTCAATACAACTCTTTTCTTCTATTCTGATTTATTCAACTATTTACTTCGCTGATTTACTTCGCTCACTTACGTAGACCTAGAACATCTTGCATGTCATAAAGACCGGAACCCTGAGCTTGTAAGAAGCGTGCAGCGCGCAAAGAACCTTGTGCATAAGACTGACGGCTGGAAGACTTATGACTGATCTCAATGCGCTCGCCTTCGCCTGCAAACAAGACAGTGTGATCACCCACAATATCTCCACCACGGATAGTGGCAAAACCAATCGAGCCTGCTTTACGCTCACCGGTATGGCCTTCACGGGCGTAAACCGCAACATCATCTAATTTCTCACCAAGCGCATCAGCAATCACTTCACCCATTCTCAAGGCAGTACCAGATGGCGCATCCACCTTATGACGGTGGTGGGCTTCAATGATTTCAATGTCATAACCTTCGTTCAACATCTTGGCGGCAATCTCTAACAACTTAAACGTTGCATTGACACCCACACTCATGTTTGGAGCAAAAACGATAGCTAAATTGGCAGAGGCTTTCTTAAGCGTATCGATTTGTTCTGGGCTCAAACCAGTGGTGCCGATAATCATTTTGCTACCCGTCTTTTGCGCCACTGCTAAGTGGGCCATCGTGCCCTCTGGGCGTGTGAAGTCGATGAGAAACTCAGCACCAGTCAAAGCTTTCGTAAGATCAGATGTGATAGCTACACCAGTTTTTTTACCCAAGAACGCACCAGCATCTTCGCCAAGCAAAGGACAAGACTCATGCTCCAGCGCACCAACAAGCTCAGCGTCTGTGCAATTGAGCACAGCCTCGATCAACATTTTTCCCATACGGCCAGTTGCACCAGCTATTGCGATTTTCATCATCGGTATCTTCGTCTCTTATTCAAGGTTGTCGAAAAACTGCATTCGACATCAACACAACTTTATCTTTATTTAACTTCACTAGCCTGCGGAACGTTGAGAGGACCAGGGCCTAACTGTTGAGGCGCCGGCTGAGCTTCTGGCGATTTTTTTGAAAAACTAAAAAAGTCCCAAAAAGAACTGCTAGTAGTAGCTGCAGCCGCAGGCACTGTAGCCCCAGCAGGTAAATTATTTGTTGGGCTAGGAACTAGCAACTCAGGCTGCTGCAAAGGCTTAGTTACCGGAGGCTTATTCGATCCAGTCATCACTTCCCAAAATGAACGTTTCGATTTTGCATAGCCGTCAATCTCCGCAACCAACTCCACATCAGTTGGCAAGGCATCGCCTTGGAACTTGACTAATTTATCGCCCTCAAAAAATACCGTGACCCGACGCTCTTTGCTCATCTGCTGGCCAGCACGCTTGAATTCAAAAACATAGTCCCAGCGATTTGCATGGAAATAACTTGCCAGCAAAGGAGTCCCTAGAATTTGACGCACTTGCTCACGACTTTGACCAACTTGCAATTTGGCGTATTGCTCACTCGAAATAAAGTTACCTTGCACCACATCAGGAACGTATGGCCTAAAAACTTTATTCATCCAAGCGCGTTGGGTTTCATCAACGGCGCTGGTGCAGCCAGTAGCAATCATTACCGAACTCACTGCAGCAATGACTAAGCCCATCCGAGCGAGGTCAAAAATCCTAAAAATGGAGTTCAATAGACGGGTAAAAAGTTGAAGGCAATTTTGCATGGCAGGCCGTATCATTAAGACATTGATTTTAGCTCCCAAAGCGATGAATATGAACCAAAACCCGACTCCAGCAGATTTACGAGATATTGGCCTTAAGGCAACCGGTCCACGCATGAAAATATTGGACTTTTTTCATCAAAATAGTGACACCCACTTCAGCGCAGAAGATGTTTTTATAGCCTTAGCTAAAGTGGATAAAGAAATTGGTTTAGCCACGGTTTATCGGGTACTAACCCAGTTTGAGCAAGCAGGCCTGCTACTTCGCAGTCATTTTGAGTCCAGCAAAGGTGATGGCAGGGCTATTTATGAGCTCAACGAGGGCCAACATCATGATCATTTGGTATGCCTGGACTGCGGTCATGTTGAAGAGTTTGTAGATGAGGCAATTGAAAAAAGGCAGCGCGACATCGCCAAAAATCTAGGTTTCAAGCTCCAAGAGCACTCCTTAGCCCTCTATGGGCACTGTCAAAAGAAGAATTGCCGCAAAAAACCGAAGTCCAAGTCTGAGTGAGTAGGCAATTCTCTACATTTTTGAAAGATAGTTAAAGATCATCAAAAAGACCTCAATTGAGGTCTTTTTCACGTCTAAAACAAGGTTTAAGGTACTTTTAGTCTTAAAAACTCTTGATTTCTTAATTTACAGCCATCAATGCTTCAGCTGCATTGAGCATTTGGACCGAATAACCCCACTCGTTGTCATACCAAGCCAAGACTTTGACCAACTTCCCATCGGCGGATACGCGAGTCTGGGAAGCATCATAAATACTGGGGCGTGGGTCATGATTGAAGTCAATGGATACCAAAGGCAGAGTATTGAAACCCAAAATACCTTTTAATTCACCTTCACTGGCTGTTTTGAGGATGGAGTTGACTTCGTCCACGCTCGTAGCACGGCTAGCGGCAAAGGTTAAATCCACAACAGAAACATTAATGACTGGTACGCGCATTGCAAAACCATCAAATCGCCCTGCCAATGCTGGTAATACCAAGCCAACTGCTTTGGCAGCGCCGGTCTTAGTAGGAATCATGCTGGTCAAAGCAGAACGCGCACGGCGCATGTCCTTGTGATACACATCAGTAAGAACTTGGTCATTTGTAAATGCATGAATCGTGGTCATTAAGCCAGACTCGATACCAATTTTTTCAAGCAAGGGCTTAACTAATGGAGCCAGACAGTTGGTAGTACAGCTCGCATTAGAAACCACTACATCGCTTGGCTTGAGAACCTGCTGATTGACGCCATAAACAATTGTGGCATCCACATCTTTTTCACCGGGAGCAGAGATTAATACCTTCTTCGCGCCCTGAGAAATATGCACCATCGCCTTTTCTTTGGAAGTGAATTTACCTGAGCACTCAAGTACTAAATCCACACCCAACTCACCCCAAGGAGTTTCTAAAGGATTGCGAGTGGAGAACATCTTAATGCGATCGCCATTGACGACCATGCAGTCACCATCTACCTTGACTTCAGCAGGAAAACGGCCATGCGCAGAATCATATTGCGTCAGGTGTGCATTGATGTCGATATCACCCATCGCGTTAATCGCTACGATTTTGATATCGCGCCTTGGCTTGCCATTGACTTGATCTTCATACAAAGAACGCAGGACCATTCGGCCAATACGACCATAACCATTAATTGCGACCCGAATTGTCATTCCATTCCCCTAACTAATATGAATTTCTTTAATGAATGCTTTGCTTCTTATCTTTGCTTATCTTTGCTTTTCTTATCTTTTCTTATCTTTTCTTTTTATCAGCAATACATTGCTTCACTGTTAGAGCAATCTGATCAACCGTTAAGCCAAAGTATTCATAGAGCACAGGGGCAGGCGCTGATTCACCAAAGGTATCGACACCATGCACCGCTGCGCAAGCATATTTCCACCAGAAATCACTTACCCCCGCTTCAACAGCAATGCGTGGAATATCGGCAGGCAATACTTTTGTTTTGTACGCAACATCTTGTTGATCAAATACTGTGGTTGATGGAATCGATACCACACGAATTCCAATCTTCCCTAAGCTTTTAGCCTCTAAACGCTCTGCTGTTTGCAATGCTAAGGCAATCTCAGATCCGGTAGCAATAATCACTGCATCGATCTTGGATTTCTTGGGATCACGCAAAACATATCCTCCCCGTGCAATATCTTTTACTTGCTGGCTATTGCGTGACACAAATGGGCAATTTTGACGACTGAAGATCAATGCGCTTGGACCATGCTTACGTTCAATCGCGGCTCCCCACGCAACCGCGCTTTCAGTGGTATCGCATGGACGCCACACCATCAGATTCGGAATCAGGCGCAAGCTTGCTACCTGCTCTACAGACTGGTGTGTAGGGCCATCTTCGCCCAAACCAATCGAGTCATGTGTAAAGACAAAAATACTACGCAGCTTCATTAATGCAGCCATGCGTATTGCATTACGACTGTAATCTGAGAAGGTTAAGAAGGTGCCGCCGAATGGGATGTAGCCACCATGCAAAGCGATACCGTTCATGATGGCGCTCATACCAAACTCACGCACACCATAATTAATATGATTACCCCACTGATTGGAGCGTACGGGTTTGCATGCTGACCAGTTCGTTAAGTTCGAGCCCGTCAAGTCGGCAGAACCGCCCATAAATTCTGGCACAGCGGGTGCTAATGCTTCAATGGCATTTTGACTGGCCTTACGAGTAGCAATAGTTTCTGCTTTGGTCTCACAAGTTTTGAGATAAGCATCTAAAGTTTTAGAGAAGTCTTTAGATAAGTCACCTCGCATACGGCGCTGTAATTCAGAAGCCAATTCTGGATACTTATTTTTGTACGATTGGAACTCTTTATTCCACTCATGCTCAGCAGCTTGACCGCGTTTCTTGAAATCCCAAGCTTCGTATATATCTTTAGGAATTTCAAACGGTGCGTAGGGCCAATTTAATGCAATACGTGTTGCTGCGATTTCAGCCGCACCCAATGGTGAGCCATGTACTTTGTCGCTGCCGGCCATATTTGGAGAGCCCTGACCAATCGCCGTCTTACAACAGATCAGGGTTGGCTTATCACTCTTCTTAGCTTTTTCGATCGCGCTAGATACAGCCTCTGCATCATGGCCATCCACATTGCGCAAAACATTCCAACCATAAGCCTCAAAACGCTTTGGCGTATCTTCGTTAAACCAAGAAACTACTTTGCCATCAATCGAGATACCGTTGTCATCCCATAGCGCGATGAGTTTATTGAGTTTGAGTGTGCCAGCTAATGAACATACTTCATGACTGATGCCCTCCATCAAACAACCATCTCCTAAAAACACATAGGTGTAGTGATTAACAATGTCATGACCTGGACGATTAAATTCTTCAGCTAATAATTTTTCAGCGAGCGCCATACCAACCCCGTTTGAAATCCCCTGACCCAAGGGACCGGTCGTCGTTTCTACGCCGGGAGTAATTCCATATTCGGGATGACCAGCAGTTTTGCTGTGTAGCTGACGGAAATTTTTCAACTCACTCATCGGCAAGTCGTAACCCGTCAGATGCAATAAGGAATACAACAACATCGAACCATGGCCGTTGGATAAAACAAAGCGATCACGATTGATCCAATGCGGATCGGTAGGATTGTGTTGCAAATGCTCATTCCAGAGACCGACTGCAATATCGGCCATACCCATTGGCATTCCAGGGTGTCCAGAATTGGCTTGTTGAACTGCATCCATGGATAAAGCGCGAATGGCGTTTGCCATACGAATTTGAAGGTTTGACATCGTAAATTAGGTCTCGAGAAAATTAATTAGCTATATTTCAGTAATGCCTCAATTTTATCTTCCCGGGCCATGGGAAATCCAAAAGCCAAATACCCTCACCCCTGAGCTCGCCCATCACTTGCGCGTTCGTCGCATCCAAGTTGGAGAACGCTTCTCCATCTTTGATGGAAAAGGTCAGGTTGCCACAGCAAAACTCCTTACCCTCACTAATAAATCTGGAGAGGCAGAGCTGAGCAATATTTGCATTGATACCCATCGTGAGAGCCCGTACGCCATCACTCTGGCACAGGGACTGGCTGGTGGAGACAAGATGGATTGGGTGGTAGAGAAGGCCATTGAGACTGGTGCACAGGTGATTGCGCCCTTGCAATGTGAGCGCTCAGTGATCAAATTAACCCGCTCTAGTGACGCTGAGCGTGCTCAAAAGCGTCTTTTGCACTGGCAAGGTATCGTGCAAGCCGCCTGCGAACAATGTGATCGGACGGTGTTAGCTACTGTAGAGCCTATTCAAAATTTTGAAAGTTATCTACAAAAGCCTCAAAAAGCCAAACTTAAGCTACTTTTAAGCCCAGATACCGACAAAATCTTGTATTCAGTATTAATAGATAGCCCTCCACAAGACATTATTCTCATGATTGGGCCCGAGGGCGGACACACTCCAGAGGAAGAGGCTCAAGCTCAAAGTGCCGGCTATCAACTGGTCTCTTTAGGTCAGCGTGTATTGCGCACTGAAACTGCCGGAATTGTGGCGATCACAGCTGTTCATAGCATTTGGGGCCCAGAAACGCAAAATCGCCTCAAATAGAGGCGATTAATACTGCTGACTAACTTTGCTACTAAAGCCTAATTAAGCAAAGGAGTAGAACACCCGGTAGGGAGTACGACGCTCAGACCAGAAGTCCACTGCATCACGGAATACATCGAGCAAAGTCTCGCGGGCTTCCTTGTCAAACTTCTGCGTACAAGGCAAACCTTCGAGTACGACTACGAAACCAGGCTGTGGGCCAGACTTATCAACAGTAGTCGTCAAAGCATCTAACAGGGGATCGAAATTCTTCGCTTGTTGCTTGGTAAATGTGTAAGCAATTGCAATCGCCTCCAAAACTTCACCTTTAGTCATTGCATTTGCACAATTAGCATAAATGTAATGCTGGCCAAGTTCAGTAGCCGCTTCCTGGAGGTCAGGAGTGCGGAAAGCACGAATAGATTGCACGATATTAGGGCGCACACTGCGCAACATTGCTGGTGGTCCGGCATCGCGAACGGCCAAGGCGGCACGCCAAGAAGCTGTCACTTTTTTTCCCGACACTTGATTTGCTGCATAGGTTTGTAAACGAGATAGACCGCCCTCAGCGTAAATATTGGCTGCCGATGATTCAGTTTCAAGTCGGTCATTGTGATCCCAACTTTCAGCCCGACTATGTTCGTCAAAGCCCGCTGTAGTGCTGTTTTCAGAGCGATTATTCATGATGGTTGCTAGGTTACCCTTAACACGCCATCAAATCAAGCCCAATTACAGTACTTTATATATAAACCTCTGATTTATATGGAAATTATTTATGTTAGTTATAGCTAACTAAAACCTGAATGGGTCTATTTTTACCCTTAAGCAGCCCTTCTTGCATTGCTTGCAGCCTCAACCACCGCCAAAGTAGTCAAATTGACGATACGGCGCACGGTTGCTGCTGGAGTCAAAATATGAATTGGCTTAGCAACCCCTAAAAGTAATGGTCCAATCGCAATACCATTACCCGCAGCAGTCTTCAGCAAGTTGTAAGAAATATTGGCGGCATCAATATTGGGCAGAACTAATAAATTGGCATCCCCCTTCAACGGAGATGAGGTGACGGCACCAGCACGGATGGTTTCATCCAAAGCACTGTCGCCATGCATCTCACCATCAACTTCAAGTGTTGGGTCTGCTTTTTGAATCAATGCCAATACATCACGCATCTTGACAGCAGATGGCGCACTACTCGAACCAAAGTTTGAGTGTGACAGAAGCGCTACCTTGGGAGCGATACCCAATTTACGCATTTCATTTGCAGCCATCAATGTCAAATCAGCTAATTGCTCGGCCGTTGGGTCGATATTGACATGGGTATCCACCAAGAATACTTGGCGACCAGGCAAAATTAATCCAGACATCGCGCCATAGACATTAGCTCCTGCCTCGTGACCCACCACTTCATCGATGTACTTTAAATGAGTTGCTAAGTGACCCACTGTTCCACAAATCATGCCATCTGCCATACCTTTACTAATCATGATCGAGCCAATCAGAGTATTGCGCCGACGCATTTCTAATTTAGCGAAAGATTCAGTGACCCCTTTGCGTTCTGTCAGTCCCAAATAGGTTTGCCAGAAATCACGGAAACGTGGGTCATTCTCTGGATTCACAATCTCAAAGTCTTCGCCCGCTTTAATGCGTAATCCAAACTTGTCAATGCGGTGCTCGATCACCGCAGGGCGACCAATCAAAATTGGTGTGGCCAAATGCTCATCAACGATAATTTGTACTGCACGCAATACGCGCTCATCTTCACCTTCAGCAAACACAATCCGTTTTTGTGCGGCAGGCACTTGTTTAGCAATGCTAAACAGCGGCTTCATCAAGGTACCCGAGTGATAGACAAATTGTTGCAACTGATTACGATAGGCATCAAAGTCTTTTATCGGACGCAGAGCAACACCATCCTCCATGGCCGCTTTAGCAACAGCTGGTGCGATAACGGTAATTAAACGTGGATCAAACGGCTTCGGAATCAAGTACTCTGGACCAAAAGATAAATTTTCAATACCGTAAACGGAGGTCACGACTTCACTCTGCTCAACACGCGCCAACTCCGCTACAGCCTTGACTGCTGCGACTTCCATGCCACGTGTAATCGTGGTGGCACCCACATCTAATGCACCACGGAAGATGAACGGGAAACACAATACGTTGTTTACTTGGTTTGGGTAATCGGTACGACCTGTTGCCATCACCGCATCAGGACGAACTTCCTTCACTTCCTCGGGCAGTATTTCTGGGGTTGGATTGGCCAAGGCATAAATTAATGGCTTAGGGGCCATCTTCTTCACCATTGATTGCTTGAGAACACCCCCAGCAGATAGGCCCAGGAAAATATCAGCGCCCTCAATCACTTGATCTAAGGTGCGTAAATCAGTCTCTTGGCAGAATGGCTCCTTCTCGGGATCCATCAATTCTGTACGGCCTTTGTATGCAACACCCACTAAGTCAGTCACCCAAATATTTTTTCGAGGAATGCCAAGGTCAACCAGTAAATCTAAACAAGCTAAGGCAGCAGCGCCTGCACCTGAGGTAACCAACTTCACGCTAGCAACATCTTTACCGACTACTTTTAAGCCATTCAGAATCGCAGCGGCAACCACAATCGCAGTGCCATGTTGGTCATCATGGAAGACTGGAATCTTCATGCGTGCTTGCAACTTACGTTCAACTATGAAGCAATCAGGTGCCTTGATATCCTCTAAATTAATACCACCAAACGTAGGCTCTAGAGCTGCAATGATTTCCACTAACTTATCTGGATCGTTTTCATTAATTTCTATATCGAAAACATCAATGCCGGCAAATTTTTTAAAGAGAACTGCTTTACCCTCCATCACTGGTTTACTAGCCAGTGGTCCAATATTTCCTAATCCCAGTACTGCTGTACCGTTGGTAATCACGCCCACTAAATTTCCACGAGCGGTGTATTTGAAAGCATTAGCGGGGTCTTTAACAATTTCCTCGCAAGGCGCAGCAACGCCCGGGGTGTATGCCAACGCTAAGTCACGCTGATTCGTCAACTGCTTTGTAGGCGCAATCTCAATCTTGCCTGGAGTCGGAAACTCGTGATAGTGGAGCGCAGCTGCTCTTAAATCGGCTATTTGCTGTTCTTTACTGCTATTGCTAGGTTTGCTCATCAATTCACTCATCAATTCGACGTATTCAAGCTAGTAATTCTATTCCTCTCGGATAAAAGACTGCCAAGAGCCATAAAATGGGGCATGCAATCTCCAATCACCCCACTCGGCGAATTTGATCTGATTCAGCGTTTCTTTCAGACACAGTCTGAAGCGATGCGCATTGCAAACCCTGGATCAGTGCTTCTGGGGATTGGTGATGACTGTGCACTGCTAAAAACAAACCCTACTGAAGAAATTGCCATCACCAGCGATATGCTGGTCTGTGGACGACACTTTTTTGCAGACGCTAATCCGGAATGGCTCGGCTGGAAAGCCCTAGCGGTCAACCTTTCAGACCTAGCGGCTATGGGCGCTAAGCCCTTAGGCTTCACTCTGGCGCTGGCATTACCCACATCCAATCCCATTTGGCTGGAAGGCTTCAGCAAAGGCTTGTTTGCGATTGCCAACAAATATAGTTGCCCACTCATTGGTGGTGACACTACCGCTGGCCCTCTCAATATTTGCATCACCGCCTTTGGCTCCCTCCCCAAAGGAAAAGCCATTCGTAGGTCAGGGGCATTAGAGGGCGATGACATTTGGGTTTCAGGAAGTGTTGGCGATGCCAGACTTACTCTTGCTGCGCTGCGTCATGAAATTGAGTTAGCAAAAGAAGATTTAGAAGCAATTGAAGTACGTATGCATCAACCCACTCCCAGAATTAATTTAGGCATTGCCCTAAGAGAGTCAGCTAATTCCGCTCTAGATATTTCTGATGGCCTATTAGGTGACTTGAGACATATCCTACTGCAATCGAGTAAAGATGCAGAAATATTTTTAGACCGCATTCCCAAATCCATCACCCTACGCAAGCAATCAGAAGCCACTCAAAATCAATATGCCGCAAGTGGCGGAGATGATTACGAACTGTGCTTCACAGCCCCCAAGAGCAAGCGGGGTGAGATTAACAAAATCAGTGAAAGCCTTCATCTTCCACTCACTCAAATAGGCAATATTCAACTAATGCAACAATACACTCCAGAGATTAAGCTCATCAATAGCGCTGGAGTGAGATTACATTCTGACGAAGCCAATCAACTACTGAAATCCTTTGATCACTTTGCATGAGCACTCAAGCTAATACGTCAAACTCTCTCACATTCATTCCGGGCTTCAAGTGGGTTTTTAGCAAACCGAGTCGCGCGCTAGCCTTCGGCATGGGCAGTGGTTTAGCACCCTTTGCACCCGGAACTGTAGGCACTCTTTGGGCTTGGGCTGTCTTTTGGGTGGGTGACTTTTTTCTATCTTCTCAAGCATGGCTGTGGATAATTAGCCTAGGAATTCTGCTGGGTTGCTGGATCTGCGGACAAGTCAGTGAAGAGCTGGGCAAAAAAGATTTTGGTGGAATTGTCTGGGATGAGATTGTTGCCTTCTGGCTCGTATTAGCTTTGATCATGCCCACAAACTTATGGATGCAAATTTTGGCATTTGCACTCTTCCGATTCTTTGATGCCGTGAAACCTGGTCCGATTGGTATGATCGATCGGCACTTTAAACGCATAGACGGCGATGAAAATTTGTCTTCATCGAGTCTGGGGTTAAAGTTGTGGCGCGGCTTTGGAATTATTGCTGATGACCTTGCCGCTGCACTCATCACAGTATTGCTAGTAGTCTGTCTTCAAGCAGCCCTCATTCTTCTCTAATGAAAAATAATAACGATCCTCAGCATGAACTAGCGAGAGCTATTGCCCTGACTTTAGTGAACCGGGGCTGGAAAATAGCTCTAGCTGAATCCTGTACCGGTGGCCTTGTCTGCGCAACCCTGACGGATTTAGCAGGCTCTAGTGATTGGTTTGAGCGAGGCTATATTACCTATAGCAATGCCGCCAAATCTGAATGCTTGGATGTTCCTGTTGAAGTGATTGAGTCCTTTGGTGCGGTAAGTGAACCCGTCGCTAAAGCCATGGCTGAAGGTGCGCTACGCAATGCCAATGTCAATGCCGCCATCTCAATTACCGGGATCGCAGGACCTGCTGGTGGCTCACCAGAAAAACCAGTTGGCACTGTCTGCTTTGGCTGGGCAACCAAAGAAAGTCTTAAAAATAATATTGTGAATACTGTAACGCTGACCAAACATTTCAATGGTGACCGTCAAGCAGTACGACAACAAGCGTGTGATTTCGCACTCTCTCAGTTTCTGGAATTACTCAAACCAAAAAACGCTTGATACATTAGCACAATGGTTAGTACTGCAGAATTAGCGTGAACTCAGCCAGCCCTTATGGCGGAAGTAGCCCAATGGAATCATCGCTGAAATCACCATGGAAATAATGGCCACTGGATAACCCCAGGACTGCTCTAGTTCGGGCATATAACGGAAGTTCATGCCCCACACGCTCGCTAACAAAGTTGGCGGCATTAAGGCAACCGATACCACTGAGAAGATCTTAATGATCTTACTTTGGTTCAAATTAATAAAACCAACTGTCGCATCCATTAAGAAGTTAATCTTATCGAATAAGAACGCGGTATGGTTTTCTAATGAATCAATATCTCGCAAAATCTGACGCGCTTCTTCTTGCTGTTCATCTGACAATAATTTGCTGCGCATTAAGAATGACAACGCACGACGGGTATCCATCACATTGCGACGAATACGCCCATTAGTATCCTCTTCCTTAGCAATGGTTTCGAGCACTTCTTCTGCATCATGATCAGTAATGTCATCTTGTAAAACGCGCTTACCTGCACGCTCTAGGTTTTCATAAACCTCTTCCAAAGCATCCGCAGAATACTCAGCATCAGTGGAATACAAGTCGAGCAAAACGTCTTTGGCATTACTCACTGAGCCTGGGCGCAAACGCGCACGCAAACGCACCAAGCGAAATACTGGCAAATCTTCATCATGAATCGAGAACAAGACTTGTTTAGTCATGACGAAAGCAACTCGCACGTTGCGAGACGTTTCTTCTTCGTCCAATAAGAAATCAGTGCGAATGTGGAGGTGGCCGTCATCCGCCTCGAAATAACGTGCAGAAGCTTCTAAATCGCCCAAATCATCCAATTCAGGCAAAAGGACGCCGAAAGCCTCTTTAATCCATAGAAGCTCTTCTTCTTCAGGGTCAACAACGTCGATCCAGATGGGGTTGGAGTATTGCAACAATTCATTGCGATCTTCCACTTGCTCTTGAGAGAGGCGGCCATTTTGCAGGACGAACAAGTTGATCATGGTGAACTCCTTAGGAATGTGCGCTAGTTTATCCTATGGATATAACAGTTTGACTAAAATAAGCTTAATCCTAATGAACTCTAGCTCAAATACCTTTACCCAACAACTCCAATCTGCATGGGCTTCTCAAGGCAGCATGTTGTGTGTGGGCTTTGACCCAGATCCCAAGCGCCTGCCCGCAAGATTCCAAGGTAAGACTGAAGGGATTTATGAATTTTGCCGCGAAATCGCTGATGCCACAGCAGATACCGCCTGTGCCTTCAAACCCCAGTTTGCATACTTTGCATCCCAAAGAGCCGAAGCCCAACTGGAAAAGCTGACTCGCTACCTAAAAGATCAATACCCCCACATTCCCGTCATCCTAGACTCCAAGCGCGGTGATATTGGCAGCACTGCTGAACACTACGCTTTAGAAGCTTTTGAGCGCTATGGGGCGGATGCTGTGACTGTGAACCCCTATATGGGCTTTGACACTATTGAGCCTTACTTAAAATATGCTGGTAAGGGGGTGATTGTTTTATGCCGCACCTCAAATCCAGGAGGCTCTGACCTGCAGTTCTTAAATGTGTCGCCCAAGGGCGAGCCACTTTATCTCCACGTTGCTAAGCTAGCCGCACAAAAATGGAATGCCTCAGGTCAAATTAGCCTAGTAGTTGGTGCAACCTTTCCTGAAGAAATTGCTAAGGTACGAGCGCTAGTGGGCGAGATGCCTTTACTCATTCCGGGAATTGGCGCTCAAGGCGGTGATATTGATGCCACCGTAAAAGCCGGCAGCATTCCGCATCAGCCGGGCATAGGCATGATGATTAATTCCTCCAGAGCAATCTTGTATGCGAGCTCAGGTAATGATTTTGCCGAGGCAGCTAGGAAAGTAGCTATCGCAACAAGAGATGCACTCAGAGCAGCGGCCAGTAAGTAAGAGAGTTTGCAGAACTAGCGGGCTTTTGGTTTCGGGATAGGTGTTAAAGCTACCTTATCCATATTTTCTAAAATAAAGTCTTGCCGCGTAGGGAAGTGAATCTTAGCCTTACGGCAATACTTCACTTTATCAAAGCACTTCGGTGCGGGTAATGCTGAAGCTAGCGCTGCAGCCTGCTCTCGATTGAGAGAGGCAGGGCTAATGTCAAAGTAGTGCCGAGATGCGGCATCGATACCAAAGATGCCCTCACCCCACTCTACTGAATTTAAATAGATTTCATATAAACGTTGCTTGGGAAGCATCGCCTCCAAAAGACCGGTAATGATGAGCTCCTGAGTTTTGCGAAAATAATTTTGTTCGGAAGAGAGGAAAAGATTTTTGGCCAGCTGCTGCGTAATAGTCGATCCGCCACGTAAAGCGGTTTTAGACTTTCCATTCTGCTGACTCAGTAGAGAATTTTTGGCCCATGCCTTTTTCATATCCTCAACCCGCAGACCCATGTGCTGGAAAAAGATATCGTCTTCACTCACTAAAACAGCACGCTTGAGATTAGTCGAGATCTTGTCATAAGGAACCCAAGATGACTGTACTGGGCAGGACCAAGACAGACCGCAGAGACGCCAGCGTTCAGCTCTCTGAAATGCAGTGCTGCTAGGATCAAGTGTTGCCCATAATCCAATCTGAATGGCAAAGTAGATTTGCATAGCAATAAAACCGCCCAGCAAACACTTGAGAAGGTAAAAAAGCCAGCGCATCAAAGCTCAGCTAGAGACTAGGAACTACGCAGTTCCGCCAATACAGCGCGAGAATTAATTACATCAGCAAACTCAGCGCCACGCCAAATGAGGAAGGCATCAGCAGCTTGCTCTACCAACATACCCAGGCCATCACTGACCCGCGCACCGCGATGTAACGCTTGCTGCATCAAGGGGGTGACTGTGCCGTAGACCATATCGTAGGCAAAAGACTGTGGAGTAAAGATCTTGCTTGCCGCCACATGACTAATCGGTGATGTATCGGATAGACCAGCAGCAGTAGCATTAATAATGAGATCAAAAGGGGATGCGGTCTTAGCAACATCCTCTAAATCACCTAAAGAAACTGCCTGCAATACCAGCTGAAGAGAGGTAGCTAAATTGCTAAACAGTTGGACTAATTCATCAGCCTTGGCATAAGATCGATTAGCAATAATGAGCTCTTTGGGAAATTGCTCCAGCAAAGGACCGAGTACTCCGCGAGCAGCGCCACCTGCTCCCAACAACAATATTCGAGCGCCTTTAATCTGCAGACCTTGGGCCAATAGGTCTCTGACTAAGCCAGCACCGTCAGTATTGTCACCAAAGATTCTGCCATTCTCGATGTGCAAGGTATTGACCGCGCCAGCAAGTTGCGCACGCGGAGTTAATTCATCTGCAAAAGCCTGAGCATCTAACTTAAATGGTACGGTGACATTCATGCCCTTCCCGCCGGCCGTAAAGAAAGATTGCGCAGCAGCTCTGAATTCACCAAGCTTGGGCTGTATACGTCCGTAATACATCTTCTGATGTGTCTGCTCTGCAAACCGTTTATGAATAGCCGGAGATTTGCTGTGCGCGATTGGATTACCAGCAACCACATAGACATCCACGCCCGGAAATTCGGTAGGGTTGGTACACAACTCAGGAGGGATAAGGTCACTCATATTAGCTACAGGATAAGCGAAATTGATCGACACATGATTTGTTTAATGTACTAGCGACGCAACTCTAAAAGATCAGTGCCATCTCGCGTGAAATCAAAAGTGGAAACCCAATCCAAGATATCAATCTGATTCCGCATTTCTGCCGGGAAAACCCCAAAGGGGGCGGAAGCGCGAACAATGGCTAAAGCCTGGCGATCCAACTCGGGATTGCCAGAACTCCTACCGATACTCAAACCATCCTTACCTTGAGCATTATTTGCAATGCGCCCTTCAGCGTCCACGCTCACGACAATCACCAAACTTCCATATAAGGGTCTACCGTTGGCCCGAGGGAAAAATGCACTACCATAAGCCTCTATCTTTTGACGCATGGCATCGTAGTATTGCGCGAATACCACTGCCTTTGTACTAGCTCCAGTCAAAACCTTCCGTCGGGGCTCCCGTCCGTTGACCTCCAAGCGCTTCGCTAACTCAGCTTCTAGGGAGTTGAGTTGTGAAGTCACTTTTTTCTCATCACCACTTTTACGACCCCCTGATAGTGACCGTTCTGTCTCGAGCTTCGCCAACATTTGCTTTTGCTGTTTCTCCAAAACCTCAAGGCGCGCATCAGCACCCAGTCTTGCTCGATGAAGGGCACTAGCATCTTGGTTGGCAGTATTGCCACCGCCATGTAAGTCTGCTTGGGCTAATTTGTTGGCTTGCTTTGGCGCAACTTGATTACTAGCATTCACCAAGACAACGCTGAGCGGTGTATTTAGACGACGATTTTGTATTTCCCCCATGCCCCAGCGAAATGACAACAAGATCAGATGGAGCACTATGGAAATACCAAGCGCCATCCGAAACGGGTGGCTCCGCCAAGCATCCTGCAGATACTGGATAGGCTGTCTCAACTTAAGTGGGACTAACATCACTCTCAGGAACTGCTGGAGTTTCAATATGAAGCACTCGAACTCCAGCTGTAAGCTGCAAGAGGTCCACCTCAGCAATACTCACCTCGGCCCTAGTCATGCGCGGGTGGGTGGCTAACTCCGGAACTGGTAAATGCAATGGAACTGGCTCAACTCGGGACATGCCTTCTTTAAGGTGTCTAACAAAGACCTGCTTAGGAACTTCGTCTTGAGCGGCCCAGCGCAAGCACCAATATTTCTCGAGACGGTCCTGGTATTCACCATAGGCTGAATAACAAGCTTCAAAATCAGCGGCAATCCCCATCAAGGCGGCATCTCGTGGTGGAAACGGCGCCACCATCTTGGCAGTAATGCCATGTTGCGCTATGGCAATTAACTGCCACTGATTCACTAAGTCTGAATAACGGCGCAGCGGTGAAGTACACCACGCGTAATACTCCAAACCCAATCCTTCATGTGGACCAGGAGTTGTTTGCATACGTGTGCGTAATGGGCCCCAACCTTTTTGTGTACGGAATAGTCCAGGTAAACCATGGTCAGCTAGTAAGCGCCCTGAAGCACTATTGCAATAAATCATCCACTCAGCAACGATCGTATCAAGGATGGAACCACGTTGGCGTGGAGTGATCTCGACTCGCTGCACACCATCCACTTCTTTGATTTGAAAATGAAAGTCCCTCGCTAAAGCATGGGGATCTATTGCCCCAAGTTGTTCAGCACGCAAGCCGTTGGCTACACGTTGCTCCTGACGACCGGCATGTAATAACTTCGCCGCCGCCCATAAAACACTGAGCTCTTGACGATGTGCATAGATAGCAGATTCATCAGCCAAACTTTCTTCTGTTACCAGATGCTCTAAATTCTCCAAGCGAAGATTTGCCCCCATCGGAACCATCTCAGCGCGTAACTGCAGAGTCTCTTTATCCATAACTCCAGCTGAGTCGATATCAACGTAGATTGATAAAGCGGGGCGAGCAGCGCCCTCATCTAATGAGAACTGCACAATCACGGAATCCGGCAACATCGTAATCTTGTCACCAGGAAAATAGACGGTAGACATGCGTGTACGCGCGACCTTATCTAAAGCATCATCCTTAGCAATCACCAAGCCAGGCGCCGCAATATGAATACCAATACGATGTCCACCTCCCTCGAGCGCAGTCACCGATAGAGCATCATCAATTTCAGTAGTGCCTGA
>JBBAQC010000003.1:25966-34181 GCA_040400535.1 Polynucleobacter sp.
ATCCCGCCGCTGGCCTCAAGTGCAACACCATTCACATAACTTGCTTCATCGCTTGCTAAGAATAAATAGACATTCGCCATTTCTTCTGGGGAGCCCAAGCGACCGAGCCAACTGCGTCTCTCAATATCCTTCAGAATATTTTCTGGCATAGCCTTGACCATTTCAGTGGCAATAAAGCCTGGGCATACTGCATTTACCCGAATACCTTTAGGGCCTAATTCACGTGCCCACGTCTTAGTAAAACCAATCACACCAAACTTCGTGGCGGAATAATTTGTTTGACCAAAGTTGCCGTAAATACCCACCACACTCGAGGCATTCACAACGGCACCTTTACCAGCCTCCAACATATGTGGAACCACTAATTGCGTGCAATTAAATACACCCTTCAGATTAATATCAATCACCGTATCGAATTGGGCTTCGGTCATTTTGACTAAGCGCGCATCCTGGGTAATGCCAGCATTGTTAATCAAAATATCAATCCGTCCATGGCGCTGCATGATTTGGTCAACTGCAGCTTCAATGCTGGCACGATCAGTGACATTCATGACATAAGCTTCGGATCCAGGAATCAGATCTGTAGCAGCCTTGACTGCTGTGGGATTTATATCCGAAATTATGACCTTAGCGCCCTCTTGCGCAAAGCGCTGGGCTGTTGCAAAACCGATACCTTTCGCGGCACCAGTAATGATGGCTACTTTATCTTTTAGTCTCATGCTCATTACTTTGCTTTCTTTTGTATTGCAGTCAATATTTTTTGGTGCACTCCACCAAAGCCGCCATTACTCATCACCAAAATGTGATCACCAGGCTGAGACTCTTTTGCTACTGCATTGACTAAGGCAGATAGATCATCAAAGGCTGCAGCACGATTGTCACTCTTTGCATTCAATGGGGCTAAAACTTCATTTAAATCCCAACCTAAAGAATCTTTACCAGCACTGGCGCCATAAACAAAAATCTGATCGGCCGCTTCCAAGCTGTTCGGTAACTGTGCTTTCATGACCCCGAGTTTCATCGTATTTGAGCGGGGTTCCAACACTGCCAAAATTCGAGACTGCCCTACACGGCGACGCAAGCCATCCAAGGTTGTCATGATGGCAGTGGGGTGGTGCGCAAAGTCATCGTAGACGGTTATCCCATTTGCCACGCCAATCGTTTCTAAGCGCCGCTTTACATTTTTGAACTCAGCTAAAGCACGTGCGGCATCAGCTGGTGAAATGCCAATGTGGTTTGCAGCGGCGATCGCTGCCAAGGCATTGAGTTGGTTATGGCGACCCATCACGCCCGAGTCTAGAGCCCAGGATACCGTTGCGACCTCTTTACCATCGTGCAAAACAATAAAACCATCGGCCGCTTGAGAAATTAAAGACCAGGCATTGTGTTTATCTTGACCAAACTTTTCTACCGGCGCCCAAGCGCCTCGTGTAATAACTCTTTCTAAAGCAGGCTCCTCGCCATTGACCACTACAAGACCATTACCTGGCACGGTACGTACCAAATGATGAAACTGTGTTTCGATGGCAGTCAAGTCGGTAAAAATATCAGCGTGATCAAACTCAAGATTATTTAATAAAGCAGTGCGTGGTCGATAGTGCACAAACTTACTGCGCTTATCAAAAAATGCAGTGTCGTATTCATCGGCTTCGATCACAAAATATTTGCTCTCGCCTAAGCGAGCAGATACGGTGAAATTTAATGGCACTCCGCCGATTAGATAGCCCGGCTTGTAATCATTAAATTCTAAAATCCAGGCCAACATAGCGGAGGTAGTTGTTTTGCCGTGCGTACCGGCAACAGCCAACACATGCCGCTCAAACAGAACTTGCTCACCCAGCCATTGCGGCCCTGAAGTGTAGGGCAGCCCCTGATTAAGAATGGCCTCCATCAATGGATTACCGCGCGAAACCACATTCCCGATCACAAATAAATCCGGCATCGTCTCAAACTGTAATAATTGGTCAGGCGAAAATCCCTCAATGAGCTCAATACCTTGCGCTTCAAGCTGCGTACTCATTGGCGGATAGACGTTGGCATCACAACCCGTTACACGGTGTCCGGCCTGCCGAGCGATTGCGGCAATGCCGCCCATGAAAGTACCGCAAATGCCCAAGATATGAATATGCATTGGGGAATTTTAGCTAAGGAGTAGCAATGAACCGCAGACAGTGGATTAGCATCATTGGATTTAACCTCGTAGCCCTTGCTGCGGGAGTGGCGACTTCGCAATGGATCTTCAGAACAGAGCTTGCAGATGATCCTGCTATTAAGGCCTTTTTTGCCAATCCATGGCAAACACCCGATGGAAAATCGGTCGACACCAAAGAATGGCGCGGAAAAGTCCTGGTGGTGAACTTTTGGGCGTCCTGGTGCCCTCCCTGCGTTGAAGAAATGCCTACTTTGGACAAATTACAAGCAGAGTTCAAGAGTCAAAATGTCTTATTTGTCGGCATTGGCATCGATTCACCCTCTAATATTCGTCAATTCCTTGAGACGACCCCAGTTTCCTACCCCATTGTGATTGGTGGACTTGAGGGTAGCAATATATCGAAGCAGATGGGAAATGCTCAAGGCGCCCTCCCCTATACCGTCGTTATTAACGCTCAGGGTAAGGCCACTAGCAGTAAATTAGGAAAGATAAGCGAGGAAGAGCTCAGAAGCGTAATTAAAAAAGCTTTATAGACTCATTTAAGGTATTTTGATAGCCATACTTTTAATGCCCAGAAGCTTATTTTAAGCAAAGTTGGGCCATATTTTCCCCTCAACTTACAGAAAATAGTCCCTCCAATGGTCATTTTTTGGGCTTATTGATTACTTCTAGGGGTATACTGGCTCTAGCTTTACATTGTGCTTTGATGAGATGCTGCCTCACAAAGTAAGCAGTTTTAGAGAAAAGCCTAATTTCTGTAATTAAACCTAACTGCCTCTAAAAATATCGATCTATGCCGAAAAATACTTCAATTCTCGTTATTCAAGGCCCTAACCTCAATCTATTGGGAACCCGTGAGCCAGAGGTTTACGGCAAAACTACCCTAGAAGATATTCACACAAAGCTTGGCGCTATCGCCAAGTCAAACTCAGTCGATTTATTTACCTTCCAAAGCAATCATGAAGGCGAGCTGATTGACCGAATTCAACAAGCCAAACAAGATGGGGTAGATTTCATCATCATTAATCCAGGTGCCTTTACTCATACTAGCGTTGCCTTACGGGACGCATTGGCTGGAGTTGCTATCCCTTTTACTGAAATACACCTTTCCAATATCCACCAACGTGAGGAATTTCGTAAGCATTCCTACCTATCCGATATCGCCACTGGCGTTATTTGCGGTTTAGGTGCCATTGGTTATGAGTTAGCACTACAAGCCGCTATCGCACGTTTGCAAAAATAAATTAAGAATTACTAGAGAGGAAACCTTTCCATGGACCTGAGAAAACTGAAAACCCTAATCGACCTTGTTTCTGAATCAGGGATTTCTGAATTAGAGGTAAACGAAGGTGAGGATCGTGTTCGCATTGTGAATGCTGGGTCTTCAGCTCACGCTGGTCAAGTAGTCTATTCACATGCTGCACCCACTCAAGCAATGCAAGCAATTCCTGCTGCTACGGTTGCTTCTGCGCCTGCGGCGGAAGAGACACCAGCAGAAACTGGTTTTATTGCCCGATCACCAATGGTAGGTACTTTCTATCGAGCACCAAATCCTGAGTCCCCTAATTTTGTAAAAATAGGTGACACGGTCAAAGTGGGTCAAACACTGTGCATTATTGAAGCAATGAAGCTCTTAAATGAGATCGAATCTGAGCATGCTGGTGTCATTCAGCAAATTCTGTGTGAAAACGGTCAAGGTATTGAGTTTGATCAACCACTCTTCATCATTGCTTAACTGCCCCCAATTGAGTCATAAAAGATTTACTCCTATTCACCGTTACTTAACTCAGCGCCGACATGTTCGATAAGATTCTGATTGCCAATCGCGGAGAAATTGCTCTTCGCATCCAGCGCGCATGTCGTGAGTTGGGAATTAAAACTGTGGTGGTCTACTCGACCGCAGATAAAGAAGCTAAATATGTGAAGCTAGCAGATGAAGCAGTCTGTATTGGGCCTGCCCCATCCCCACTCAGCTACCTCAATATGCCCGCCATTATTTCAGCAGCGGAAGTGACCGATGCTGAAGCGATTCATCCGGGCTATGGCTTTCTTTCTGAAAATGCTGACTTTGCTGAACGAGTTGAAAAATCGGGCTTTGCTTTTATTGGCCCTACTGCAGCGTCGATTCGTCTGATGGGTGACAAGGTATCCGCTAAACGCGCCATGATTAAGGCCGGGGTTCCTTGCGTTCCTGGATCTGAGGGTGCTTTACCTAGCGATCCAAAAGAAATTATTGCCACTGCAAAACGTGTTGGCTACCCAGTCATTATTAAAGCTGCTGGTGGTGGAGGCGGTCGTGGCATGCGCGTAGTGCATACCGAAGCTGCCTTATTGAACGCGGTCAATATGACTAAAGAAGAGGCCGGTCGTGCATTTGGAAATCCAGAGGTTTATATGGAGAAGTTTCTTGAGAAACCTCGTCACGTAGAGATCCAGATTTTGGCCGATACCCATGGCAATGCCATTTGGTTGGGCGAGCGTGATTGCTCAATGCAACGTCGGCACCAAAAAGTGATTGAAGAGGCTCCGGCACCGGGCATTGATCGCCGTGCTATTGCCAAAATTGGTGAGCGCTGCGCTGAAGCTTGTAGAAAAATTGCTTATCGAGGTGCAGGTACCTTTGAATTCTTATACGAAGATGGTGAATTCTTCTTCATTGAGATGAATACCCGTGTTCAGGTAGAGCACCCAGTGACTGAAATGATTACTGGTGTTGATATTGTTCAAGAACAAATTCGCATTGCTGCAGGCTTAAAGCTGAGCTATCGCCAGAAAGACATTGTTTTCCGCGGTCATGCGATTGAATGCCGTCTGAATGCAGAAGATCCATTCAAGTTCACACCCAGCCCAGGGAAAATTGGTTCATTCCATATGCCAGGCGGTCCTGGTATTCGCGTCGACTCACATGCCTACAGTGGCTATGTTGTTCCGCCCAATTATGATTCAATGATTGGCAAGTTAATTTCTTATGGCAACACTCGCGAACAAGCAATTCGTCGCATGCAGATTGCACTCTCCGAGATAGTGATTGATGGCATCACTACTAATGTGCCCCTACACCGTGAACTCATGCTCGATCCGAACTTTATAGAGGGTGGAACTAGTATCCATTACCTAGAGCATCGCCTTGAAGAGCAGGCTGCCAGTCGCGGCAAGCCTTAGCAAGCCGCCATCCTGAATTCGCATTGAATCAATGATCCTCAACTGGAGTAAGCATGTCTTATCGTGAGCTGATTTTCACGGTCCCAGCAGAGATTGCCGAGCCCTTAGGCGACGTATTACTAGAAATCGGCGCGCTTTCCGTTACGGTTGAAGATGATGCAGCTGGTGGTTACGATGAAAATCCGCTTTATGGCGAACCAGGCCTCTCGCCAGAAGTTCAAGCTTGGGATCGCTCATCTGTAACAGCCCTCTTCAATCCAGAGATTGATGATTCCGATGCAGCCAACTTTATCCCTGAGCTACTGGCATCTCTTCACGATGCCGGATTTAATTTACCGCCACCCCAAGAAAAGATTGTGCAAGAGCAAGACTGGGTTCGCTTAACGCAAAGTCAATTTGCCCCGATTCAGATTGGTGAGCGTATTTGGGTAGTGCCTTCTTGGCATGAGGCGCCTACTGATCCCAATGCGATCTGTTTGGCAGTAGATCCTGGTTTAGCATTTGGTACTGGAAGCCACCCAACAACGCACCTGTGTTTGCTATGGCTTGAACAAAATACTCAATTACAGAATCAAAGTCTCTTGGATTACGGTTGTGGATCTGGAATTCTGGCAATTGCAGCCGCAAAACTAGGCTGCAGTCCTGTGGTTGGGACGGATATTGATCCGCAAGCGATGGTCGCAGCGCGTAGTAATGCGGAAATTAATAACACCGTCATTAGCTTTGTATTGCCAAATGAAAATGCCGTAGAACTTGCGGCAGAGACTAAGTACGACATTGTGATGGCCAATATCTTAGCCAACCCGCTACAAGTTTTAGCTCCAGCCTTAGTCAATAAGATACGCCCAGGTGGGAAAATTGTGCTTTCAGGTGTCCTTATGCGTCAAGCAGAGGAAGTGATTGCGACTTATAGCCAATGGTTAACTCTATCAGTTTGGAAAGAGAGTGAGGGCTGGGTCTGTTTGCACGGTTCACTCACTACCGATAAAAACAAAGACGCTCTCGCCCCAGCTCAAAAAAAAACTGTTAAATCATTACTCCTAAGTCTCTTTTTTCTCTTGCTCATCATCTTTGGTGAGCATCTATCCCGAAACTCTCTTCTTCCAGCACTAGCAACTCGTGTCGATGGCAGTTCCCCTGCGATTGCATCTGCTGCTTTTTCCATGCTGCAGAAGATGGATGAGCAATTGTGCCAAGCACTGGGGTGTGTAAATCGCTCTGTGAGCGATTTTTCTGCTTGGAAAATAACTTCGGTTACTCTTTCACCAGAAAACGCGAGAGAGAGCCTTAAAAACGCTTCAAATCAATCTGCGCTTCAAGTTGAAATACAAAATCGCCTAGCGATCACTGTTTTATTCCCGAATTTAGAAATTTCTCTTACTGATGCAGAGGAATCTGAGATCAAAACGATTCAATTTACCCCGCAAGAATGGTTACCAAGCGCTTGGCAAGCAACGCATCCTCAATTTTTACGTCAAGGCGCACCGTCTGGTGAAATTTTCCGCTCTGAATTGTTAATCTCTCTTCCACAAAATTCTGCGGGCTATCGCGTTAGAATTTTTTACCCTGAAAAATAGATGAATACTTCTTCATCACACCTATTCCAATCGATTTTTATTAGAAGGTAATTATTTATGGCCAGCTTGATCTGCGGTTCTATCGCTTACGACACCATTATGAATTTCGAAGGCAAATTTGCCGATCAAATCCTGCCTGAACAGATTCATATCCTGAATGTCGCCTTCCTGGTTCCTACTATGCGCCGCGAATTTGGTGGCTGTGCTGGCAATATTGCCTACAACCTCAGCCTGCTTGGGGGTGATCCGATCATCATGGCAACTGTCGGTGGTGATGCCACTCCTTACCTTGATCGCCTGAAGCAGCTTCAGATTGATGCGACCCATATTCGTCAGATTGAGCATGCATTTACGGCTCAAGCCATGATCACCACTGATCAAGCTAATAATCAAATTACTGCTTTTCACCCTGGCGCAATGGGAGAGTCCCACCTGAACCAGGTTTCTACAGTAATTGAAGAACGTAGTAAAAACTCTAAGAGTGCTGCTAAGTTTGGAATTGTTGCTCCAGATGGTCGCCAAGGGATGTGGGAACACTGTCATCAGCTAGCTCAAGAAGGTATTCCCTTTGTATTTGATCCGGGCCAAGGTTTACCGATGTTTAACGGCCCTGAACTGTTAGAACTAGTAGATATTGCGAGCTATCTGGCCGTAAATGATTACGAAGGGGAAATGCTCTCCCAAAGAACGGGATTGAGCCTCTCCAAAGTAGCCGAAAGAGTCAAAGCACTTATCGTTACCAAGGGTGCTGAAGGTGCCGATATTTACTTTGAGGGTAAATGCATTGCAATTCCACCGGTTCCAGCAGCAAAGGTAATAGATCCAACCGGCTGTGGCGATGCATTCCGGGGTGGCTTACTGTTTGGATTAGAAAACGGCATGGATTGGGAAACTACCGGTCGATTAGCCAGTTTGATGGGTTCAATCAAGATTACCCATCAGGGACCACAAAATCACCAAATCAGCAAAGAGGAAATCGACGTTCAATTTAAATCTGCCTTTGGATTTGCTCTCTAAGTCTTAAAAATACGCGAATTTGCTACGCACAAGCAGCATGGGCAATAAAAAAGGGATCTCGTGAGAGATCCCTTTGAACTTCACCCGCCTATAAGTAAAACTTATGGACGTGTGCCAGTTGGGAAGGGCCAAGCGGCTGCTGGATTCAACGTAGTTGAAGCTGCAGCTTTTTTAGCCACGGGCTTTTTTACAGCTTTGCCCGCTTTCTTCGCAGCAGGCTTACTTACTTTTTTTTTGCAGCTGGACGCTTCTTAGCAGCAGGACGCTTTTTAGCGGCTGGCTTTTTAGCGGCAGCTTTTTTAGCAGC
>JBBAQC010000003.1:34281-99776 GCA_040400535.1 Polynucleobacter sp.
TTTTTAGCAGCAGGACGCTTTTTAGCAGCAGGCTTCTTAGCAGCAGCTTTTTTAGCAGCAGGCTTCTTCTTAGCAGCAGGCTTCTTAGCAGCAGCTTTTTTAGCAGCAGGCTTCTTAGCAGCTACTTTTTTCTTTGCAGCTGGTTTCTTTGCAGCAACTTTCTTCTTGGCGATTGCCATAGTAATGCTCCTTCACGTGAGGATTAGTACAAACTACCGATTAAGAAGACCCGACCATTCATTTCCGCCTGGTTTTGCAACCGCTTGGAGCCGACGAGCGAGCCATTCATCGGCGCGCGGCTTGATGCTAAGTGCTGCACGCTAATGAATCTTGGAAAAAAAGCCGTAGCCCCAAAGGGTAACGGCTTCTTAAATTTGCTGGAAAAAATAGAGAGAGTAGTCCAGGCACCCTTCGATGAGGGTTTTCGGATTTGAGTCTGGTTTTGCTGACTTTTAAAACTATCCAACCGTCTAATCTCCTATTTAGCCGGCCATGCGCTTTTTATCTAACTACTACTCCCAACTTAGCGCACCGCCAGTTTGATACTCAATAACGCGTGTCTCAAAAAAGTTTCTCTCTTTTTTCAGATCAATCATTTCTGACATCCATGGAAATGGATTCTCTTCATTTGGGAACATCGCGTCAAGTCCTATTTGCAAACATCTGCGATTACAGATGTATCTTAGGTAACCTTTGAACATCGGCGCGTTCAATCCGAGCACTCCGCGAGGCATCGTATCCTCTGCATAACGGTACTCTAATTCAACTGCTTTTTCAAAGATAGATTTGATCTCATCTTTGAACGCGGAAGTCCATAACTGCGGGTTCTCCAGCTTGATTTGATTAATTAAATCAATACCAAAATTGCAGTGCATTGACTCGTCACGAAGGATGTATTGATACTGCTCAGCAGCACCCGTCATTTTGTTTTGACGACCCATTGCAAGTATTTGCGTAAAACCAACATAAAAGAATAATCCTTCCATTACGCAGGCAAAAACGATCAATGATTTGAGCAACATTTGATCAGTTTCTAATGTCCCAGTTTTGAAATTGGGGTCAGTTAAGACATCAATAAAGGGAATTAAGAACTGATCTTTAGCGCGAATGGACTCAATTTCGTTGTACGCATTAAAGATTTCGCTCTGGTCTAAACCCAAAGATTCCACAATATATTGGTACGCATGAGTATGAATCGCCTCTTCAAATGCCTGGCGCAATAGATATTGACGGCATTCAGGAGCGGTAATGTGGCGATAGGTGCCCAAAACAATATTGTTTGCTGCCAAAGAGTCTGCAGTGGTAAAGAAACCCAGATTGCGCTTAATGATGCGACGCTCATCTTCAGTTAAGCCATTAGGATCCTTCCAAAGCGCGATATCGCGGTTCATATTGATCTCTTGTGGCATCCAATGATTTGCACAACCAGCCAAATACTTCTCCCAAGCCCACTTATATTTAAATGGAACCAGCTGATTTACGTCAGTCTTGGCATTAATCACGCGCTTATCAGCAGCGTTAACACGCAAAGCTGCGCCACTAACCGTGGAAACAGCTTGTGCAGGGGTGACAATCGCAACCTGGTCAGGCTGCGGGCGCTGCACATCAGCTACCACTGGTTGCGGGGTGAGCATAGCTGGTGCCAGTGCTGGTGCGACTTCTTCTTCCCAATTCAACATAACAATCTCCTAAATTTTTTCTTTTATAAATCAGTAATTAAACGCTTACTGACACGCTTCACATTCTTCAAAACCAGCATCTCCAGGGCGCATTGTGCAAGCTGGACCGTCAGCTTCTTGTGCAGCTGCAGCATCGGTTCCATTAACACCACCACCACTCGATACAGAATTCAATTGACCGCTAGTTACAGTCGACTTCTCTACGTGCGTTGCAGCCATTGTGCGAAGGTAATACGTAGTCTTTAGACCGCGCAACCACGCCAACTTATAAGTGTCATCTAATTTCTTACCAGATGCGCCGCCCATGTAAATATTGAGTGACTGCGCCTGGTCAATCCACTTCTGACGACGTGAAGCAGCTTCAACCAACCAGCTTGGCTCCACTTCGAATGCGGTGGCATATAAGTCACGCAAATCTTGTGGAACACGATCAATCTTGGATAAAGTACCGTCAAAGTACTTCAAATCCGCAATCATGACTTCATCCCAGAGGCCGCGATCTTTCAAATCACGGACCAAGTACTCGTTGACTACAGTGAATTCACCAGAAAGGTTGGATTTCACGAACAAGTTTTGGAATGTAGGCTCAATACAAGCTGAGACTCCAATAATATTGGAAATTGTTGCAGTCGGTGCGATCGCCACACAGTTAGAGTTACGCATACCGTGCTGCTTAATACGGGCACGCAAACCATCCCAATTCATAGTGGAAGAGCTATCTACTTCAAGGTAGCCGCCACGTTCCGCAGCCAATAGCGCCACTGAGTCTTGCGGAAGAATGCCACGATCCCATAATGAACCTTTATAGGTGCTGTAAACACCGCGCTCTTCAGCCAACTCATTCGATGCTTGGTAGGCGTAATAGCAGACTGCTTCCATTGAAGAGTCGGCAAACTTCACTGCCTCATCACTGGCGTAAGGTATGCGCTGCATGTGCAAGCAATCCTGGAAGCCCATAATGCCCATACCGACTGGACGATGCTTTAAGTTCGAGTTACGCGCTTTAGCAACTGCGTAGTAGTTAATGTCAATCACGTTGTCCAACATCCGCATTGCAGTACGAACTGTTTTTTGGAGCTTCTCGTGATCCAAAATCATCTTGCCAGACGCATCGGTCGTCATGTGCGCTGTCAAGTTCACGGAACCTAAATTACATACTGCAATTTCAGTTTCGTTAGTGTTGAGGGTAATCTCAGTACACAAGTTTGAAGAGTGGACTACGCCGATGTGTTGTTGTGGGCTACGAATATTGCATGGATCTTTAAATGTAATCCATGGATGGCCAGTTTCAAACAGCATACCCAACATCTTGCGCCACAATTGTTGCGCAGGAATACGACGGAACGGCTTCAATTCACCAGCATCTGCTTTTTTCTCGTAAGCAACATAAGCCTCTTCAAATGCCTTGCCGTATTTGTCATGCAAGTCAGGGGTATTTGAAGGTGAGAACAAGGTCCAATCGCCACCTTCCATCACGCGCTTCATGAACAAGTCTGGGATCCAATTGGAGGTATTCATGTCATGCGTACGGCGACGATCATCACCAGTGTTCTTACGCAGTTCCAAGAACTCTTCAATATCTAAGTGCCATGTCTCCAAGTAGGCACATACCGCGCCCTTGCGCTTACCGCCTTGGTTCACCGCAACTGCTGTGTCGTTCACAACCTTCAGGAATGGCACAACACCCTGTGACTTTCCATTAGTACCCTTGATATGACTTCCCAAGGCGCGAACGTTAGTCCAATCATTACCTAAACCGCCAGCAAACTTAGACAACAGGGCATTCTCTTTGAGGGCCTCGTAGATGCCATCAAGATCATCATCCACCGTTGTCAAGTAGCAGCTGGATAACTGAGGACGTGTAGTCGCTGAGTTAAACAAGGTTGGTGTGCTAGACATGAAATCAAATGTAGAAAGGATTTCATAGAACTCAATAGCGCGACGTTCGCGATCCATCTCATTCAAGGACAATCCCATTGCAACGCGCATAAAGAAAGCTTGTGGCATTTCGATGCGGCGCTCTTCAATGTGCAAGAAATAACGATCGTACAAAGTTTGGAGGCCGAGATAGTTGAACTGCAAATCACGGCTAGCATTCAGTGCTGAAGCCAGACGCGGGAGGTCAAACTCACGCATGCGTGGATCCAACAACTCTGCAGAAATACCTTCATTAATGTACTTGGCAAAGTAAGTGCCATACTCAGCCTGCATATCACCTTGCAATACTTCGCGACCTAAGATTTCTTTACGGATCACGTGCATCAAGATGCGTGCAGTCACTTGACTATATGCAGGGTCTTTTTCAATCAAAGTACGTGATGCCAAAATTGCGGAGTCATACACTTGGGCCATCGGTACGCCGTCGTACAAATTCTTGATTGTTTCGGTGATGATTGGGCTGGCATCAATGTTATTACCGAGGCCTTCGCATGCAGCCTCAATAATGGTGCGCAAAGCAGCCATATCGAGCCACTTTTCTTCACCGTTATCTACTACCTTGAGACCTGATTCACCAGCCTGAGTAGCGGCCTGAGTTTCTTTTGCAATGCCCTGCTGGGTTGCGCGCTCTTGGTTACGCTTCTCACGATACAGAACATAAGCGCGGGCAACGTTGTGCTCGCCACTGCGCATCAAGGCCAACTCAACTTGATCTTGAATATCTTCAATATGGAAAGTGCCGCCATTGGGACGACTGCGCAATAGGGCGCGTACTACTGCATGAGTGAGTTGCTCTACTTGCTCGCGAACACGAGCAGAGGCAGCACCTTGACCACCATTAACTGCTAAAAATGCTTTTGTGACCGCAATCGCGATTTTGGATGGCTCAAATGCCACCACTGAGCCATTTCTACGGATGATTTTGTAATCTGACAATTGGGTGGCCTGACCACCACCAACTCCGCCAGCGACAAAGCCAGCAGATGGCGCTTGATTCATAGATTCTGAGGGGTTCATCCCCGGGGTATTTGTACCGGCAGTCTGTTCTGCTGTCTGGGGATTGGCATATGTCATGTTTTTCCTACTTATATATAGTTATTTGGACAAAAAATTGCTGAAAACGAATGGGGTATTGCTGTATTCAAACACTACATCTAGTGTCTCGAAGTGCATTAACTACTAAGTATAGGGAAATATTCGAAGATTAGTAAGATATTTCTGATGAATTTTTATAAGTACTTTCACTAGGTGTTCCATTAATTTGGACCTTTAATAGTGTCAAATTATTAGCCCTTTTAAGCTTATGGACAATCAAGTGAGCATGCGCTTACTTACTAATTTATAGGTCTAGCGAGGATCTAAACCGAAGGGTAATTTTTCGATAGGAATGTTGTTTTTACTCCGAAACTTTTGCCAATCAAATTGAATTCCGGGGTCTGTTTTTCTGCCGGGGGCAATATCACTGTGTCCAGCGAATTGCAGTTCGGGATAAGCGGAGTTTATTTGGGCGCTTAATTTAGCAAGGGCGGAATACTGACTATCTTCAAAAGAATGCTCGCCGTCGCCCTCTAACTCAACCCCAATCGAAAAATCGTTACATTTTTCACGACCCAAGAAAGAGGAATGGCCAGCATGCCAGGCTTTATTTTTCGTGGAAACAAACTGAAACACCTCGCCGTGACGAGATATCAGAAAATGGCTTGAAACCTTTTGATCGGATATCTCTTCAAAATAAGGATGCTGGGAGGAATCTAGTTTATTTTGGAAAAAATCCACAATAAATTGAGTGCAATGGCGTTCTGCAAAGCCGCCAGGTGGAAGACTAATGTGATGGAGCACCATTAAATCTGGTATCAGCCCCTCTGATCTCAGATCTTGGTTGGGTGAGATTCGCCAAGCAGCAGAGCCTAGCCAACCCTGCGAATCAAGGTTATCAAGATGCCCTTTTGAACAATAAAAGCGGTCCTCTTGAGTAATAGCCTCAGACTTTGGCAAATGAACAGAGCAATAGTGGCACTGAACAATGGCCTCTGGCTCCGCAATAATATTTGCTTGGGCTTTCGCCTTAGCTGCCTCAGCCGTATTCATTTTGGCTTGCTTTTTCCCTTTGACCCAAAGGTACAGAACACCTGCGCCAGCAAATAACAGAAGCCACTTAATCACAGCGTCATGCCCTCTGAAGAATCACTTCCAGCACAAATCGACTGCCAACATAAGCAAGGAGTAAGGCTGTATAGGCACTCAAGACCCAACGAAGAGCGACACGCCCACGTAAGCCAACGCGCCAACGTGCGACTAGAAGTCCGGCAAATAAAAACCAAGAGATCAGTGCAAAGATTGTTTTGTGATCAAAAACCAGGGGCTTGCCAAATAAAGTTTGCGAAAAAAGAAGTCCAGAAAATACTGTCAAGCTTAGGAGTGCAAAGCCAACATACAGCAAATTAAATAACAGACTTTCCATTGCCATCAGTGGCGGCAAGTCCTCAAGCCAATGGGCTATTCGGCTATTAGCGACAACAGATAGTTGGCGGTGTAAAGATCGATCTTGTACATTCATCAACATGGCATGCAAAGCAGCCAAGCTCAGAAGACCAACTGCGATGGTAGCAACAATGAAGTGCCCCTTAAACCAGGGGTCAGATACTGCCTTTGGCGAAATTAAGGTTCCTGAAAAAACCACTGGGAAAATTGAGCAAATTAAGGCGAAACACAAAATAAACCAGCGCAAACTAGAAATTGGTAAGAACCACGACTGAAACCAGTAAAAAGCCAAACCAACCCAAGCAATCAGAGAAAGATCTTGAGCAAAACCAAATACGAAGCCTTGGGGAGTGAAAACTGAGTCATGTAACTCAATTCCGTGAACAAGCAAAATCAGAAAAATCGCCGCCTGAATCAAGCCTGTAATAGCTGGGGATTCTGTTTTTCCCTTAGGACGAGAACCTAAAAAGACTAACAAAAGCAAATAAAGAGCTGATGGGAGCCATCCCGAGCCTGAGTAACCTAAAATATCCATCTAGAAAGTCTAATCGAAAAATGCTAGAGAATCTCACCGATCGCCTATCTCGTGTTGTTAAAACAATGCGGGGCCAAGCTCGCCTGACCGAAAGTAATACTGCAGAAATGCTCCGAGAGATCCGTCTGGCCTTGCTGGAGGCCGACGTTGCACTTCCCGTAGTGAAGTCATTACTAGAACAAATTAAATTTAAAGCCCTTGGTGAGGAAGTGGTCGGCAGTCTAAGCCCTGGTCAAGCGTTGGTTGGTGTTGTTCAGCGCGAACTGGCCCAGGTCATGCGAGGCGATACTACTCAAAGCGGTGAACTGAATCTAGCAACTCAACCTCCAGCAGTGATCTTGATGGCAGGTCTACAGGGTGCCGGCAAAACCACCTCAGTCGGTAAGTTGGCAAAATTTCTGCAGGAAAAAAAGAAAAAGAAAGTACTCACCGTTTCTTGCGACGTCTATCGTCCAGCCGCTATCGAGCAGCTAGAAACCGTCAGCAAACAAGTTGGTGCTGAATTTTTCCCGAGCAATGTCAATCAAAAGCCAAGTGAAATTGCCGCTGCCGCGCTTGATTGGGCACGCCGCCATTATTTTGACGTGCTGTTAGTGGATACTGCCGGTCGTCTCGGAATAGATGAAGCACTCATGCAAGAAATTAAGACCTTGCACACCAATCTCAATCCAATTGAGACACTGTTTGTTGTAGATGCCATGCTGGGTCAAGACGCTGTTAATACGGCTAAGGCATTTCATGAAGCATTGCCGCTCACTGGCGTCATCCTCACAAAGTTAGACGGTGATTCACGCGGAGGTGCCGCACTGTCTGTGCGTCAAATCACTGGCGTACCACTCAAGTTCGTTGGTATTGCTGAAAAAATGGATGGCCTTGAAGCATTCGATGCCGATCGTATGGCCAGCCGTATTTTAGGCATGGGTGATATTCTTGCCTTAGTTGAGCAAGCTCAACAAAACGTCGATGTCGCTAAAGCAGAAAAATTAGCCAGTAAGATTTCTAAAGGCGGTTTTGACCTCGGGGACTTCCGTGATCAACTAGTACAGATGCAACAAATGGGTGGCATGGCTAGCCTGATGGATAAGTTACCAAGTCATATGGCACAAGCAGCTTCCAAAACCAATTTGAGCGCTGCCGATAAACAAACCAAACGCATGCGCGGCATCATCGACAGCATGACGCCAAAAGAACGGGCTAAACCAGAGTTACTGAAAGCCACTCGCAAGCGTCGCATTGCAGCTGGAGCAGGCGTCGAGGTTCAAGAAGTCAATCGCCTGCTGGCACAGTTTGAGCAAATGCAAACCATGATGAAGCAGTTCAAAGGCGGAAAAATGGCGCGCACCATGGCCTCCATGGCAGCCAAAGGAGCCGCCAAAGGTATTGGCGGACTCTTTAAAAAATAATAGTCAAAAACTTGTTGGTTTAAGAAACGAGTTTCTTCGCCGCATCAACTGCAGTAATCACTTTTGCTTTAATCTCTGCCAACGGAATATTTTCTGATTCAGCATCAGTACGACCTTTGAACTCAACCTGAGCATCTACTAAACCACGATCACCAATCACGATACGGAACGGCACGCCGATCAGTTCCCAGTCAGCGAACATCGCCCCAGGTCTTTCGCCGCGATCATCGAGCACTACATCTAGCCCAGCAGCAATCAACTCATCATGTAATTGATCAGCAGCAGCTTTCACTGCTTCGGATTTGTCGTAACCCATTGGGCAAATGACCACCTCAAATGGCGCCATTGAAATCGGCCATACAATGCCGCGCTCATCATTACCTTGCTCAATTGCCGCGCCCAGTAAACGAGTAACACCAATACCATAGCAACCCATCACCATTGGCTGTGCTTTACCTTGCTGATCTAAGTAAGTGCAGCCCATCGCCTCAGAGTAACGCGTACCCAATTGGAATACATGACCCACTTCAATACCACGACAGATATCAACAATCCCTTTGCCGTCAGGAGAAGGATCTCCCACCACCGCATTACGCAAATCCATCACCAAAGGCTCGGGCAAATCACGACTCCAGTTAACACCAGTCAAGTGATGCCCAGCATCGTTAGCACCGCAAACAAAATCTGACATATTGGCAACAGTACGATCTGCAACTACGGTTACACCAGCAGCAACACCAACAGGACCTAAGTAACCCGCTGGTGCATTGCAGGCTTGCTTGATTTCAGCTTCACTGGCAAAGCGTGACTCAGTCATACCAGGAATCTTGCTCGCTTTGATTTCATTCAAATCATGATCACCACGAATCAACACCATAAATAATTTTGCTGGACCTTCTTCCTGATCGGCAGCAAACAATAAAGACTTCACTGTTTTCTCAAGTGGAATCTTTAAGAACTTGGCTACATCAGCACAATTGGTTTGATCGGGCGTTGGCACTTTGGTCATAGCCTGAGTTGCAGCAGCACGTGCTGCAATCAATGACAGTGACTCAGCGGCCTCTAAATTTGCTGCATACTCAGATGTAGGGCAGTACACAATCGCATCTTCCCCCGTATCGGCAATCACATGAAACTCTTGACTACCTGAGCCACCAATCGCGCCATTATCTGCAGTGACCGCACGGAACTTCAAACCCATGCGTTTAAAAATTCGGGTGTAAGCATCAAACATGATTTGATAGGACTTCTTTAATCCCTCGGCATCACGATCAAAAGAATAGGCGTCTTTCATGCTGAACTCGCGACCACGCATGATGCCAAAACGGGGACGACGCTCATCTCGGAATTTCGTCTGAATTTGATAAAAATTCACTGGGAGCTGTTTGTAACTCTTAATTTCGTTACGCGCCAAATCAGTTACTACCTCTTCAGAGGTAGGCTGAATCAAAAAGTCACGGTCATGGCGATCTTTAATGCGGAGCAACTCTGGCCCCATCTTTTCCCAGCGACCAGTCTCTTGCCACAACTCCGCAGGCTGAATCATCGGCATGAGTAATTCAATAGCACCCGCGCGATTCATTTCTTCGCGAATGATGTTTTCCACCTTACGAATGGACTTCAAGCCCAAGGGTAAATAGTTGTAAATACCCGCACTGAGTTTGCGAATTAAACCGGCTCGCACCATGAGTTTGTGCGAGACCACCTCAGCATCAGAGGGGGCTTCTTTTAGCGTGGCGAGAAATGATTGTGAAGCTTTCATGTATGGATATAATCAAATCATTGATTTTAAAGGATTTGAGGCACGATCTCATGCTTGACCGTGAAGGGTATCGACCCAATGTCGGCATAGTCCTCCTCAACAGCCATAACGAGGTTTTCTGGGGAAAACGCGTTGGGCAGCATTCGTGGCAGTTCCCGCAGGGTGGGATTCAACATGGTGAGAGCCCAGAGCAGGCCATGTACCGCGAATTGCATGAGGAAGTTGGCTTGCTACCAGAACACGTCCAAATCGTTGGACGAACCAGGGACTGGCTTCGCTATGACGTCCCGGAGGAGTTTTTACGTCGCCAACATGCCACTAAAACCCATCGAGCTAGTTATCGCGGTCAAAAACAAATCTGGTTTTTACTGCGTTTGGTAGGCCTAGACAGCGATATTTATTTGCGCGCCTCAGAACATCCTGAATTTGATGCTTGGCGCTGGGTTCCTTTTTGGATTCAGTTAGATGGCGTCATTGATTTCAAGCGTGAAGTCTATCAATTGGCTCTTTCCGAGCTTGCACGCTATCTGTCCCGTGGTTTACGAATGCAACAACTTGCTTGGGGATCTCCGCTCGATTTGTTTCAATCCCTGTATGGAGCGCAAGAAAATGAGCCCAAAGAAACAAAACCTACTGATAAGCCCTGATGAAACTCTCTATCTCTAACATTCGACTCTCCTCCCTTGGACTTGCTATTGCTGCAGCAGTAGCAGGATGCGCTGGAGACCCCCTCGAAAGTGGTGTAGACCCATTTGCACCCATGGTTTTTAAAGAAGGTGCGACAGCGATGCCGCTGAACCCTCCTAATAAAGGGACTATTCAGCCTTTTTATGTCTCACAACAGACGGTTTTTAAGTTTGCAGTCGATACCAACTCAATTTTGATTGGTAACGATGGCATCACGAGATATACCGTTATTTTGACCAGCCCCAATGGCAATAGCCAAGTTCAATACGAGGGTATTCGATGTGATTCTTTCCAGTGGCGCCTCTATGGCACCTTTGAAGGTGGTGTCTGGAAAGAAAATCCACTCTCCAGCTGGCGGGGAATTCAGGATCGCACCCCAAATCGCTATCAAGCTGCTTTAGCTCAAGGCGCTTTTTGCAACTTTACGTCTCAAGAAAAGAATATTCAGAACATTATCAGCTCACTCAATCCCAACGGATTTACTGGGCAAATTAAACCCACTAATTCATTTGGCGTAATCAATTAAGCCAACAGTAGTTTGAGTTTAAAGCTCAGGCAAGAGTCAGGCAGGTACCTATTTTTTCACCACTGATCAGGCGAGTGAGGACTTGAGGCTCGTGTCCAGAGGCAATAACAGTTGTAGCGCCGGTTTGAGCAGCAATCTTAGCCGCTAGAACTTTAGTAAGCATACCGCCCTTGCTAAGTTCACTTGCAGCACCACCTGCCATTTTTTCTAATGCGGGGTCACCAGCAATCGCATCGCTTAATAGGGTAGCCGAGTCATCTTGACGAGGATCGGCCGTGAACAATCCACCCTGATCAGTCAAGATCACCAATAAATCCGCATGAATGAGATTCGTGACTAAAGCGGCCAAACTATCGTTATCACCAAATTTAATTTCATCGGTAACGACAGTATCGTTTTCATTGATGATGGGAACAACACCCAACTTCAATAAGGTATCTAAGGTTGCCTTGGCATTAGCGTTGCGTTCAGTATCTGCTAAGTCAGCATTGGTTAATAAGACTTGGGCGCTACGTAAGTTAAAACGTGCAAAACAACTTTCATATACTTGTACCAAACCCATTTGTCCAACAGCCGCCGCCGCTTGCAGCTCATGAATATCATGTGGGCGTTTTACCCAACCCAAGCGTTGCATGCCCTCCGCAATTGCACCAGAGCTCACCATTAACACCTCATGACCAGCACTTAGTAAGGTGGCCACTTGCTCAGCCCAAGTAGCGATAGCGATACGATCTAAACCCTCACCATTATTAGTGACTAGGCTTGAACCTACTTTGACAACAATACGTTTTGTTTTCCGGGTATTCATATCAAATGCATATTCAAATGGCGATTATTTAATCTGCTGCTTTATCTTCTGGTGGAGCTTGATCTTGATAGCGCGGATCAGCGGCACGTTCATCTGCATCATCCCGATCTTTGCGAACTGAATCTAAGTAATCCTGCAATGAGTAGCACAGCTTATCGCAACCCAAGCCTGTCAAAGCGGAGATCTCAAATACCGGACCCTTCCACTTAAAGCGTTTAATAAAGTCCGCAACTACCTTTTTGCGATCTTCCTCGGGAATCATGTCAACCTTATTGAGCACCAACCAACGTGGCTTTTCAACGAGGGCTTCATCATATTTTCGCAACTCATTCACGATAGCAACAGCGTCTGCCACTGGATCAATATTGTCATCAAATGGAGCGATGTCGACTAAATGCAAAAGTACACCAGTACGTTGTAAGTGTCTTAAGAAACGATGGCCTAAGCCAGCACCTTCCGCAGCACCCTCAATCAATCCTGGAATATCAGCAATCACAAAACTGCGCTCAGCACCAACACGCACCACACCTAAATTCGGGTGCAAGGTTGTAAATGGATAGTCTGCAATCTTTGGACGGGCATTTGATACGGCAGTAATCAAAGTCGACTTACCAGCATTCGGCATGCCCAGTAAACCTACGTCAGCCAGCACTTTTAATTCTAATTTGAGCTTACGACGCTCGCCATCTTTGCCATTGGTTTTCTGACGTGGGGCACGATTTGTACTGCTCTTAAAGTGAATATTGCCCCAACCACCAACACCGCCTTGCGCCAAGCAAAGACGCTCGCCATGCGTAGTCAAGTCAGCAATCGGTTCGCCAGTGTCGTAATCAGCAATGATGGTGCCAACTGGCATACGTAACTCTATATCGTCACCTGCGCGGCCGTAACAATCAGCGCCACGACCAGGCTCACCATTTTTTGCAGTATGTGTTTTAGCGTAGCGATAGTCAATCAAAGTATTGATATTACGATCTGCGGTCGCCCACACGCTACCACCCTTACCGCCATCACCACCATCGGGTCCACCGAATTCGATAAACTTTTCGCGACGCATAGAGGCACTCCCGGCGCCACCTTGGCCGGCGATGACTTCAATACGAGCTTCGTCTATAAATTTCATGAATAAAAAAGGCCTCGCTTAGCGAGGCCTGTTCCTAAGAGTTAAATTCGAAATAAATCTGAATCAAACGTGTCTCAGTCAGGCGTCTTATGAACGCGGGAGAACTGAAACCTGGGCCTTCTTCAAAGCACCCTTAACGCCAAATTGCACTTGTCCGTCAATTAAGGCAAACAAAGTGTGATCCTTCCCAATACCAACGTTCATACCCGGATGTACTCGTGTACCACGTTGACGAATGATGATGCTGCCAGCGTTGATTTGCTCGCCGCCGAATACCTTAACGCCTAAACGTTTCGATTCTGAGTCGCGGCCATTTCGTGTCGAGCCGCCGCCTTTTTTCTGTGCCATATCTTTCTCCTGCTAATTAGCCGTTAGCCTAAATTAGGCTTTAATCGTGTTAATCAGAATTTCTGTGTAATTCTGACGATGGCCTTGGTGCTTTTGATAATGCTTGCGACGGCGCATCTTAAAGATTGTCACTTTATCGTGACGTCCCTGGGAGACGACAGTGGCCATCACAGCTGCACCATTAACCAATGGATCACCCAATTTGAGTGAAACGCCTTCGCCTACGGCTAAGACTTGGTCAAGAGTGATTTCGCTGCCGATTTCCGCTGGTATCTGTTCTATTTTCAATTTTTCGCCTGCAGCAACTTTATATTGTTTGCCACCGGTTTTTATGACCGCGTACATGGTGTGAAACCTCAATTAATATCTACATTTAAGCTAATCCACCCTGGATGAGCTAAGCCGATTATTATATCTTGCATGACGAGCACTGTCAAAATCAATGAGTTAAGCCAAATTTTGGCCCCAATCGCCTTAGATTTCAAGGCCTTAGATGACGTTATTCGCCTGCGTTTGGCCTCAAAAGTCGCCCTAATCGACCAAATTTCGACTTACATCATTCAGGCGGGCGGAAAACGGGTTCGACCAGCCCTTTTGCTCTTGGTCAGCAGAGCTTTGGCCAATCGGTCTGAAATTCCCCATGCCCTAGAGCTGGCTGCGGTAGTGGAGTTTATTCATACTGCCACTCTCCTACATGATGATGTTGTCGATGAATCCACCCTCAGGAGGGGTCGAGAAACCGCTAATGCTGCTTTTGGTAATGCGGCTAGCGTGTTGGTAGGCGATTTTCTGTATTCGAGAGCCTTTCAGATGATGGTGGGGCCCAATGATCTGCGAGTAATGGAAATCCTGTCAGATGCTACCAATACGATTGCCGAGGGTGAGGTTTTACAACTCCTCAATATGAACGACCCTGAAGTAGATGAAGAAAGCTATTTACGGGTAATTCGCTATAAAACCGCCAAGCTATTTGAGGCTTCGACTGAGCTTGGAGCCATTCTGGCGAATGCTAATACCAAGCAAAGAGAACAATCTGCTGCTTTTGGTCGTCATATTGGTACCGCCTTCCAGTTGATGGATGACCTGCTGGATTACACTGCCGACGCATCCCAAATGGGAAAGAATGCTGGCGATGATTTAAGAGAAGGTAAGCCTACACTTCCACTCATTTATCTTCTTGAAAATGGCAGTACTGAGGAGCGCTTACTGGTTAGGGTAGCGATAGAACAAAACCAAGATTTACCAGAAGATGTCTTTCAACAAATCCTCAGCGCTGTTCAAAGTTCTGGTGCTTTGGATTACACCCAAGCGGTTGCAAAACGAGAGATTGATCTTGCACTCGAGTGCCTCAAGGAATTTCCTGAAAATGAGGCCACCACAGCACTTCATGCCTTGTGCAGATATTCACTATCTAGACAAGCTTAAGCGCCAACACTTTTCACTCGAATATCACGTGCAGTAATGCGCGCCTTTTCAGCCTCATCACGCAGACGCGCAATTTCTTCAGTACTCAGTCTCTCTAAATTGTAGTAATCCAATTTCCAAGCAGGATCAGAAGCCCATACCAATGACGATTGCACCGTTGTTCGTGGTCCTGGAGCACCCTCTAGCAAGCGAAGCGCTAATTCAAAATTAGAGTCTTGCGATTGCTCATTATTAGGGAGCGCTGCAGCATTACCCAGTGGACAGTCACTAAATAAGAAACGGGGTACACCGCAATATTCCACAATATCCTTCGCCGCGCCCATGATGACTGTGGATATACCGGCAGCCTCTAAATAACGCGCCAATAAACTTTGACTTTGATGACAAATCGGACAATTCGGAATTAACACAGCAATATTTACATGATCTGCACGCATCTTGCTCAGAATCAACGGCGCATCAATTTCTAGAGTGTGCCTTTGGCTACGGTTAGTTGGCAAGCCGTAAAAATGCTGAGCTAGGGATTGAATGCGTCCTGCCGCAACAGATCGTTTCGCTGCACCAATTGGAAACCAACAATTACTATCCTCCATATTGGCATTTCGCCTGTCAATACCGACATGTGCAATACGTAAGTCGGCATCCCCATCAGTCGAGCGGATATAGGGATCGTAAAACTTAGCGTTAGCGTTATAGGGAGCACCAGGTCCTTGCGGACCTTTACTAGCATCAAAGGGAGCTGCAGTAGTCACTAAACCGAGGGTCGATTGATGGAGAGGCTTTTTTAGTGGAGCAAACGGGACATCAATGTAATGCGCCCAAACGTAGGGCGTTTCATATCCCAGACCAAGATAATAATTGCGGGTACGCTCAATATAGCGAACTGCTTGGTCTAATTCGGGCGCAAATTGCAATTCAGAATGCTGAGCCATCAATCCATCCCTGTAAGATATTGCTTAGTAAATATTAACCATCAGGAGAATTCATTATGGCTCAATGGCTCAGATTTCAACATCAAGGTAAAACCGGCTTAGGCCAAGTACAGGGCGATCAGATTACCGTGTACACCGGCGATCTATTTAACAATCCTCAGGCAACTGGCGAGACACTCAAACTATCCGATGTCACGATCGATATCCCCTGCACCCCATCAAAGATGGTTGCCATGGTGGATAACTTTCATGCGCTCGTTACTAAGCTCGAGCATGCTGTACCAGCAGAGCCCTTATATTTTCTGAAAGGCAATAATTCTTTTTTGGCGGCCAATCAAGTCATTCGTACTCCAAAGTCTTATTCTGGAAAAGTAGTTTATGAAGGCGAACTCGGTATTGTCATCGGCAAAGCTTGTCATGAGGTAGACGAGACTCAAGCAGCTAATGCCATTTTTGGCTATACCTGCATTAACGATGTCACCGCAATTGAGATTCTTAATCGCGATCCTGGTTATGCGCAGTGGACACGTTCTAAGAGCTTCAACACCTTTGGCGTTTTTGGTCCTTACATCACTACTAATGTAGACCCAAGCAAGTTAACAATTAAAACCATCCTCAACGACCAAGAACGTCAGAACTATCCTGTCTCTGACATGATTTTTCCCGCAGCAAAGTTAGTCAGCCTGATATCTCAAGATGTACCACTGCAAGCAGGCGATATCATCGCCTGTGGAACCTCTGTTGGTGTTGGCTCAATGAAGCCCGGCAGTAATGTCAGCATTATTATTGAAGGTGTTGGACGCTTAGATAATCGCTTCGAGTAAATGATAAGTGATCAAAGCCGTTGATCTAAAACTCAAACTAAAAACAAAAATCCTCACCCTGTTTAGTGGTGAGGATTTTTTAATACTCAATTACTGCACATATGAAATCTACTGTTTGTAACAGATTCTTAGTAACCAGAAACAGATGGCAAGGCTAAGCTACCCTTAGAGGCTTGCACATTTTCGTCAAGGTACTTAGTTAATGCAAAGACCGTATTAAGGCAAGGCGTTGGAGTTTCAGTAATTTTTCCCAATTCAATTACTGAGCCCAACAAAGCATCAATCTCCAAGCTACGGCCTGCTTCCAAATCCTGCAACATAGAGGTTTTGTGTTTACCAACTTTTTCTGCACCAGCAATACGACGCTCAATATCTACACGGAAAGTCACGCCCAGCTTCTCGGCAATGGTTTGTGCTTCAGCCATCATATTGCGAGCCAATTCTTTAGTCGGTGGATATTGACAAATGCCCTCCAAAGTTCCATGAGTCAGTGAGCTGATTGGGTTGAAAGTCATATTGCCCCACAGCTTCAACCAAATTTCTGAACGAATATCTTCAAGGATTGGTGATTTAAATCCAGCAGCCGTCATCATTTCAGATATCTTTTGTATACGTTCTGTCTGCTGACCATCTAACTCACCTAATGGGAAGCGATTACCCTCAACGTGACGAATCACACCAGGAGCCTGAGTAAAGGTAGCTGGATACACCACGCACCCAATGATGTTGTTGGGATTGATTGCATTCTTAGCTACGCCACCCGCATCAACCGTTTCAACAGAATGATCTTGATAGTCGCCACCCAACTTTTGGAAATACCACCAAGGAATGCCATTTTGCATCGGAATCAAAATCGTATCTGGGCCCATGATTGCAGCAAGATCTTCAATAACCGGCTCAACCTGATGGGCTTTTACCGCCAAAATCACCACATCAGGAGCTTCCGCATCCCGGATTTTTTCAACTGCTTTTACCTGTGCAACTAATGGCTCAGGCTGGTCATCCATAATTAACGCAAGGCCACGCTCTTTAATTGCCGCCAAGGTTGCACCACGCGCGACTACCGTAACGTCATTGCCGGCCCGTGCCAACATGACCGCAAGATAACCCCCAATCGCACCTCCTCCACCGATTACACAGATTTTCATCAGAACTCCAAAAAGATTAATAATTTTTTAATTAATCTCATATTAGAGGAGAACATTTAGGGGTGCAATAAAATAATGAAATCCAATACTTAATGTGCCTTAACTTACTATTGGCTTGGGTCTTGCTATCAATCCACCCAATAGCATGCCGATGATGCTGACTAAAAGGCCAGCCAACTGAGGTGGCAGGATTGCTTTAGGGGCCATGATTTCGCAACTGATCCAAGTCACCAAACCCCCTAAAACAGCCAATAAGCCACCTAATGAATTTGCCCTTGACCAATACACACCAAATGCCAGTGGCACAAAAGCGGCTACTAGCGTGATCTTGTAGGCATTCTCAACCATCTTAAAAATAGATAGCTCTGAGTTAATTGCAAAAAGAGTAACTGCTACCGTAAAGCATAGGACGGTAATGCGCATAATCTTCAGTAAGTGTTGATCAGATAGATGCTTATAAAACCCTCGCACGATATTTTCAGCGAAAGTGACGGAAGGTGCTAACAGCGTAGCACTGGCACAACTCTTAATGGCTGAGAGTAAGGCCCCAAAGAACATTACCTGCGCAATCAGCGGAGCATGATTCAGAATGAGTTTAGGCAAAATCATCTGCGGGTCAGTGTTGATATATTGACTTACTAAACTTGGACTAATAATGACTGCAGAATAGGCCAGATAGAGTGGTACGAATGCAAAAATAAAATACATTACACCGCCAAGAAGAGCGGCTTGCACTGCAATATTGACATTCTTAGACGAGGTAATCCGTTGAAAGACGTCTTGCTGTGGAATCGAACCCAACATCATGGTGCACAAGGCTGCAGTAAAGCCCAGGATGGAGGCTAAATTCATGTCAGGCCAAAAATTAGAGAATTGGCCTGCTGCGACTGCATGATCGAAAACAACACTCACCCCACCCGCTTGGGTTGCCATCTCTCCACCAATGTAAAGCATGCCCACCACAATAATGATCATCTGAATGAAATCGGTGATCGCTACTGACCACATGCCGCCAAACAACGTGTAAATCAGTACGCTCCCAGCGCCAATCAACATGCCGGCCGTCTGCGTAATACCGCCATCAGAAACCACATTAAAAACCAAGCCAAGGGCTTTAATTTGTGCTGAAACCCAACCTAAATACGAGACCACAATACATAGGGTAACTAGCACTTCAACAGTACGGCCGTACTTCTCCCTAAAGAAATCACCGATGGTGAGCATTCGACGGTTGTAAAGGTGGCGAGCAAAAAACAGGCCTACCAATATGAGGCATAAAGATGAGCCAAAGGGGTCAGATACGATGCCCCCTAAACCCTCCTTTAAGAACGTTGCGGGGATGCCTAAAACCGCCTCCGAGCCAAACCAAGTAGCAAATACAGTGGCGGTAACAATAGGCAAAGGCAGGCTATGACCTGCCGCAGCAAAGTCAGCGGTATTTTTGACCCGTAATGCGGCCCATAGACCAATACCCACCGATATCACCCAATAGATGATGACAAACCAAATCAACATCGCCTAATTTCTCCTTCAGGAATTTGCACAAATTATATGGCTTTGTTACTTATGTCATTTAAGTGATGAGGGCTAAATTTGGGCTTGCTGGTCTGACATAATTCAGGGGTGAATTCCACCATGCATCCTCAAGAGACTCCCAATAGCGATCTAGCCTATCAAAAGGCGATTTTGGGTTCTGTATCGCGTACTTTTGCGCTCACAATCCCTCTACTACCCCCAGCGATTGAGATGGTGGTTGGCAACACCTATTTGCTGTGTCGCATTGTCGACACCATTGAAGATGCTGCTGAGCTCAATCCTACGAAGAAGCAAGCTTTATCCCAGCTATTTTTAGAGGCGGTTCTGGGAACTATTTCAGTAACAACATTTGTAGAGCCCTGCTTAGATGCTCTTAAAGGCTACTCAAATACTGAGGAGCTCGATTTAATTGCACATACCCCTACTGTCCTACGTATTTTTCAGACCTTTCCTGAAAGGGATCAAGCAGCAATTCGGCGTTGTGTTTCTATCATGTCTGATGGTATGTCGCATTTCCATAATCGACAAACGCCGGAGGGACTCAAAGATCTCCCTGAATTTGAACGGTATTGCTATGTGGTTGCTGGAGTGGTGGGAGAGTTACTCACAGACATCTTTAGCCATTACTCCCCAGAGTTTGCAAAGCGCATTCAAGGTCATGAGCAACTAGCCATTGCATTTGGCCAAGCCTTACAAATGACCAATATTTTGAAAGACTCGCCAGAGGATCGTGCACGTGGAGTCTCTTGGAAACCAGCACGGATCAGTCAAACAGAGCTTCTCATGATTGCCTACGAAAAACTGCAAGACTCTATGAGCTACATTATTTTGCTTCCAAAGAATGAGATAGGCATGAGGCGCTTCTGCTTCCTAGCGTTCGGGCTCGCAGTCATGACGCTAGAAAAAATTGCAGCTCAAAAAGAATTTAAGCATCCGTCTGCAGTAAAGCTTTCCAGAAATACCGTTTGGATTTTCTACTTCTTTACTAAGATTGCAGCCAACAATGACATTATGATGAAATGGTTCTTTTATATTCGTTCACACCAACTCAGAAAGATAGCTCTAAAGAATCGTTAAAGCACACCCTCATGCTTTAAGAGCCAAATTTTGATTTGGCGATAAAAACCCGGACTATCTTCTTTCATAAAACCCCCGAGACCTTGTGCAGACACTACCCTATGACAGGGCGTAACCAAAGGGTAAGGATTGGCACCGCAAGCAGTCCCGACCGCACGGGGTCCACTTTTAATCTTTTTTGCAATCTCGCCATAAGTGATGGTCTTTCCCACACTAATGCCTAGAGTGGCATTCCAGACTTTTTGCTGATGGGCAGTTCCAACAGGCTTGAGCGGCACATCAAATGTGGATGAAGCGTCATTGAAGTATTGAGCGCATTGCTTTGAGAAAACTTTCGCCAAGGCATTTCCTGGGGGAATCAAGGCAGTATTTGGCTGGAGATAGTCGATTTTTGAGATCATCAAGCTACCATCCACTAGCTCTGTTTGCACGCCTAGGCACCCAAAAGGGGCGGATATCACGCAATACTCGGCTGATCTAGGGGCAGGCATGCGGAAGATTCTGACACAGATTGAGGAATGAATTCACACAGGATTCCGTTACAGCTATAGCTAGTGAAATGGCACTTTGCTATATTGGTTGTTCCTTATTCTTTGCAGGCATAACTGATGGACACTTTTTTTGATGATTGGCCCTTAATTGGTCAAGTCGCACTAGTCCTATTTTTACTCGCATTGTCTGGCTTCTTTTCGATGGCCGAAACTAGCATGCTTTCCTCTAATCGCCATCGCTTACGTGCAATGGCTAATGGCGGTAATGCTGGCGCTGCACTTGCTGAAAGATTATTAAAGCGTATTGATTCGCTTCTTTCAGTATTGCTGATATCTAATAATCTTATCAATACCATCCTACCAATCTTGGTCACCGGTATTGCACTACATCTTTTTGGCGATAGCGGTCTAGTGTTGTCCATCGCCACTTTAGTCGTTGCACTACTCATCATCATTTTTAGTGAAATCACCCCAAAAGTCATTGGCGCAGCGTTTCCGGAGAAGATTGCGAGCAACGTTGGCTGGTTCATTCTCCCCCTCTCCTTCGCACTAAAGCCACTGCTCTGGTTCATTAACAGCTTTGTATCTGGATTAATGAAGATTTCTAGATTGGAGACTTCGACTGATAGCCGGGTGATGAGTAAAGACGAATTACGTAGCTTGGTTCTGGAGTCGAATCGCTTTGTTTCTACTCACCATCGCAATATCTTGCTCAATCTTTTTAATCTTGAAAATATCTTGGTTGATGATGTAATGACACCTCGCTCCAAGATTGAAGTGCTGGATCTCTCAAGACCAATTAATGAGGTAATTGAGCAATTAGAGACCTGCTATCACAACAAGCTTCCAGTATGTGATGGCGATTCTGAGCGCATCGTTGGCATTCTTTCTGTAAAAAAAGTACTCTCATTACTAGGTGATACGGAGCTTCATCATGAAGACTTTAGATCCCTCTTGAATGAGCCTTACTTTATCCCCAGTGGGACACCCGTTCTGCAGCAGATGCAATTTTTCCAAGACAACCAGCAACGCTTAAGCTTAGTAGTGAATGAATATGGTGAAGTGCTTGGCCTAGTTACCTTCGAAGATATCGTTGAAGAATTGATAGGTGAATTCACCACCTCATTCTCCAATCTTTCTCATGATCCTCATTGGCTTGCTGATGGCACTTACCTTGCTAGTGGTACCGCCTCATTACGTGATTTAAATCGTCTACTTCAGCTTGACTTGCCACTTGACGGACCACGGACGTTAAATGGCCTGATTCTAGAAAAACTCGAAGCGATTCCCGATTACGATGTCAGTATCCGCATTGCTGATGTCGTCATTGAGATTATTCAATTCGATGAGCATGGTGTAAAAACCGTCAAGCTATACCGACCTACCCAGCACAGCGCAATCTAGATTGATCGATCTACAACATGACTCTCACATTATTCGGACCTGGCATGACATTACTGTCAATGCATTAAATACTCGGGCTACCGATATTCATATTGAGGCAAGATCTCAAGAAACCGTTGTACGCACCAGAATAGATGGTCGCCTCACCTTACAAAACCAATACCCCATTGATTTGCATGAGCGATTGATTGCGCGTATCAAAATATTGGCACGCCTAGATATTGCAGAAAAACGTTTGCCGCAAGATGGGCGCCTTGTAATTGGCCATGACTTTAGCCACCCCAATATTGACTGCCGAGTATCCATTCTTCCAACCTTATATGGTGAAAAAGCCGTAGTGCGTATTTTGCCCAGCCGCCTGGAGGAGTTGGATCTAGATCACATTGGCTTGCTGCCAGAGCAGCTAGCTATATTTCAAGAGGCTATTACTCAAACTAATGGATTAATTCTGGTAACGGGACCGACCGGCAGTGGTAAGACCAGAACCTTGTATAGCTGCCTTAGCGCACTCAACCAAGTGCAGCGCAATATTTGCTCTGTTGAAGACCCCATTGAAATCCGACTGCCTGGGGTCAATCAAGTCGCATACCATCCAAAAGCAGGCTTGGATTTCTCAATCATTATTCGCACTCTATTGCGCCAAGATCCTGATGTCATCATGATCGGTGAAATTCGTGATAGTGCCAGTGCGCAGCTTGCTATTCAGGCAGCGCAAACAGGGCACTTAGTATTAAGTACTCTGCATACGCGCAATGCTATTGGCGCCCTATGCCGTCTCAAAAACTTGGGTATAGACCAGGAGTCTATTGAATCCTGCCTTCGCTGCGTCAGCTCGCAAAGATTAATTCGAAAACGCTGCAAACAATGTAACCCAATAGTAAGTAAAACACCTTGTCACCTTTGCAAAGGGTCAGGCTATTTCGGTCGTATTGGTATCCATGAAGTTTTGGGAGAAAAACAGTTATTTAAAGCAATTCAAGCTCAAGATATCTACTCAGCAGGAATGCAACTAGTGAAATCCGGCTTAGTAGACCAGATCTCCCTAGATTCTGAGCTTGGCACTTGGCATTAGTCCGCATGCTTTTTAAAAGAAAACTGAGCAAGTCTGAGCAATTGCATTTTGCCCAGCAAATGCTCGCCCTCCTTCACGCTGGACTTCCCTTACTCAATGCCATTAACCTCTTAATTCAGTCTACCCCAAAATCCTGGCAGGTTTGCTTGGAGAGTATTCGTGACCTACTTCAAAAAGGCAACAGCTTTTCTTTTTGCTTAAGTGCACAAGACGGTAGATTTTCTCCTGAATTTTCTAATTTGATCAGAGTCAGCGAGAGATCGGGAGATCTCTGCTTGGCACTGCGCACGATTTCACAGCAGCTAGAGGCGCAAATCGAACTGCAAAGAAAAGTACAGCAATCACTAACCTATCCTGTAATTACTTTAGCCACCTCTTTTCTACTGGTTTTGGTAATGATGATTTGGGTTGTGCCAGTGTTTAAAGAGGTCTTCGGGCATTTTCAGGCAGAACTGCCTGCTCCAACCAGAATCCTGATTTCTCTTTCTACAGCCATTCAAAATTCCTTTTTTGAGATCTTCATCGGTACCCTTATCATCATTTCTGGGTTTATTTTTATCTGGTTCAAATCAAGCTCGCTGCAAAAGTACTGTGATGCACTCTTGTTACATATTCCCTTTTTTGGCAATTTATTTAGGTTAGCGACACTCAGTCATTGGTGCCGGATCTTAGGGCATTTATTAGAAACGGGTTTACCACTTCCGGATGCGCTTAGAGTCACTGCGCAATCTTCAAATCACTGGGTAAGCCATGACTTTAGTGCAGAGATATTTAAACAACTCACGCGTGGCTGGCCATTGGGTGAGTCGCTCAAACGAGCAGATCCTAAATCACGGCTTCTTGACGTAGAAACATTGCTACTCCTTCATATCGGCGCTGAGAGTGGGGCGCTGGCAGAGATGTTGAATAAACGAGCCACCACCCTAAGCTCACAACTGAGCAGTCAACTCAATGCACTCAGTCAAAGTTTAGAGCCCGCACTCATTCTTCTCGTAGGGGCCATTGTTGGCAGCTTAGTCATAATCCTATATTTACCCATCTTCAATTTAGGACAAATCGTTTAGTGGATCCCCAAGCAATCACCTGGATAGTTCAATCGATATTGATACTGGCTTTACTGTATTTGGCTTACATCGATTGGCACACCTTTCGCCTTCCAAATGCCGTTACATTCCCAATGATTATTCTGGGCATTGTATTTAACGGGGTTTCAGACCTGCGCTTTACTAATCTTGCTTCAGCCCTCATCGGGGCATCCTTAGGCTATGGTTCTCTATGGGCATTAAATGCTGGCTATCGCTTACTGAAAAACCGCAATGGAATCGGTATGGGAGATGCCAAGCTCTTGGCAGCCTTGGGGTCCTGGTTGGGCTGGAGCGCCCTACCCAGCATTCTTCTTCTAGCCTCAACTGCTGGATTTATCGGCGGTATTATTTGGCTTAAATGGCGCGGCCATCAATTGCAACAAGCTTTCCCTTTTGGCCCATTTTTAGCGATTGCTGGCATCATTGAACTGTTATGGCCTCAACTTATACCAACTCTGATGCTGCCCAAGCTGATCTAAAAGCTTTAAAAGGAAAAATTCCTTTGATTGGCTTAACGGGCGGCATTGGCTCTGGAAAGTCTGCAGTCAGTAACTTGCTGAGTGAACTCGGGGCCGGGGTCATTGATACAGACCTGATTTCTCATCACATTACTGCCTCTGGTGGGAAAGCCATTCCATTGATCACAACAGCATTTGGGGCCAACTTCATCGATCCCCAAGGCGCTCTTAATCGACCCAAAATGCGGACTTTAGTCTTCGAAGATCCCAGCGCTCGTCAGGTTTTAGAGCAAATCACCCACCCCTTGATTCAGCAGGAAACCGCTAAACAAGCTATTCAAATGGCGCAGTCCAAGGCGCCCTATCTTGTTTTTGTGGTTCCCTTACTCATTGAATCAGGATTTTGGGAAAAACTCATTGACCACCTCATTGTGGTGGATTGTTCGGAAGAAACTCAAATCCAAAGAGTGATGCACCGCAACAATATGGCACGCCCGGAGGTAGAAAATATTCTCAAAGCGCAAACCAGCCGAAATGTACGTCTGGTTAAGGCTGATACGGTGATTGAAAATAACGGCACCTTAGATGAGCTCAAGCCTCAAGTTCTAGAACTGCACCAACATTTACTCAGAGTTTAGAGAAAGAGCCAAGGTTCGTCATAGAATATAGCCTTGTGATTGTCTACGAATACCCCTTCAACGAATTAGTCCGAAGCATGCTTCGGCTGGAGTATTTGTTCGCCCGCTTTAATCACTTTTTACGATCAGACGACCCCGAGCTTCACCATAATGCAATTGCCATGCTATTTGATTTGGGCGATATTGGCTCTCGGGGTGACATTAAATCTTTATTACTCAAAGAGTTTGAGCGCCAAAAATATACTTTGAATGGTTTAAAAAATTCGCAAAAAGTAGACCAAGAAGCGCTGACACAGACCCTCGCAGAAATTGATAAAGCTGCAATGAATATTAATCAGTCCATGGGCAAGCCTAATGTTGCCATCACTGAAAGTGAATGGCTTAATGCTATTCGCACACGATTGAGTATTCCTGGTGGAACAAGTCCAATAGATTTACCGAGCTATCATGCCTGGAAAAATACTGCCTCGAGTCAGCGCAGGGAGCTACTAGAAAAATATGTTGCGCCGCTGTTACCGTGGCATGAGGCGTGCCAGATTTTCTTAAAGCTTCTGCGCCAATCTGGCGAAGCCAAAAATGTGGTTGCGCATCAGGGCTCTTACCAGCAAGCTCCGTCTGGTAAGGTCCATCAACTCATGCGTATCGCAGTAGAAGATGACTTCCTCTACTCCGAGATTAGTGCTAATAAATATTTACTATCAATCCGGTTTTTAAAAATTGATCAAGATAAAAAGCCGCAGACTATTCATGAGGATGTGCCTTTTAGACTGACCCTCTGCCAACTCTAGTTAGTTAACGATCTTATTTTTTCTAGCATAGGCCATGCTGCTGGCAATAAAGGCTCAACCGTCGGTATTACATCCCTGAGTAACTGCCACGAGAGTGCTTGACCCTCGCATCCTTTAGGAGTTCCATTCCATTTGCGGATAATACTGACATGTAAACGGACGTAAGCATGGGGATAGTCATGCTCTAGGACGACCAGCTCTTCGCTAGATTCAATATCTATTCCGAGCTCTTCTTGCAATTCGCGTTTCAGCGCTGCAAATACTGATTCACCAGCTTCAATTTTTCCTCCCGGCACTTCCCAATAGCCTGCATAGGGCTTGCCCTCTGGGCGCTGACCTAAAAGATAGCGCCCTTCTTCATCTAACAGGATACCGGCAGCAACTTCTGTAACAGGGCGATTAGAGTCACTCATGAACTGTCAGTGATTAGGCAGAATGTGAGCCAGCCCAGTGCTTTGCAAACTGCCAAGCTACACGACCAGAACGAGAACCGCGCTCCAGCGCCCAAACTAATGCTTCAGCTCTAGCACCTTCTATCTGCGCCTCACTCAAACCAAAATGATGCAACCAGTGAGCAACAATTGCTAGGTACTCATCTTGTTTTGGTGGATAGAAAGAAAGCCACAAACCAAAACGCTCTGAAAGAGAAATCTTTTCTTCCACTACCTCGCCTGGGTGTATCTCGCCATCATCGCTATGAGAATAGCTTAGGTTATCTTTCATATGCTCGGGTAAGAGATGGCGACGATTTGAAGTAGCGTAGATCAAAATGTTATCGACTTGAGCTGAAACTGAGCCGTCTAGAGCAGACTTCATCGCTTTGTAGCCCGATTCACCATCCTCAAAGGAAAGGTCATCACAAAAAATAATAAAACGTTCCGGGCGATCACCTAATAAATCAGTAATATCAGCTAAGTCAGCTAGATTTTCCTTTTCCACTTCAACCAAGCGCAAACCCTGACTGGCAAATTCATGCAAGCTGGCTTTAATCAGTGATGACTTTCCAGTACCACGTGCGCCCGTTAATAAAATATTATTAGCAGGTTTTTTCTGAATAAAGTTTTTTGTATTGTCACGAATGGCATCACGTTGCCGATCTATATTTTTAAGGTCTTCAAAAGTAATGTCGGCAACATGCTTAACTGGTTGTAAAAAACCAATACTCCCAAAAATACTATCGCGACGACGCCATCTAAAAGCAGTTGAAGATTGCCATTGATCCTCGGTCAACTCTTTAGGCAAAAACGTCTCAAGGTGACTTAAAAGTTGCTCTAATTTTTCATTCATTTCACGAATTCCTATGAGCGGTAATCAGCATTAATGGAAACGTAGTCATGAGATAAGTCACAAGTCCACATTGTCTGCTGCGCTGATCCGCGCCCCAAGTCAATCTTGACGGTAATTTCTAGGGCCTGCATCACCCTTTGACCATCAGCCTCTTGGTAGTCAGGGTGGCGACCACCATTCTTAGCAACCCATACGTCCCCAAGCCACATTTGTACCTGATTAACGTCCAGGTCAGTGATACCTGCGTAACCAATGGCCGCAAGAATGCGGCCTAAGTTAGGATCGCTGGCAAAGAAAGCTGTTTTTACCAAAGGGGAATGGGCTACTGCCTCTGCTACCAAGCGACATTCATTTTCAGTCTTGCCACCTTGCACATCAATCGTAATAAATTTTGTTGCGCCCTCACCATCCCTCACAATCATTTGAGCAAGCTTGCGTGCAAGATCAATTAATGCGGTCCGAACCAAACCATAACTAACATCACCCGTTGATTGAATCTGTACGCTTGACTGACCAGTGGCCATGATGATGAATGAGTCATTGGTAGAGGTGTCACCATCAATCGTAATGGCATTAAATGACTGATCAGCAATCTCGCGCGTCAATCCGGCTAGCAAACCTGGCGCAAAGCCTACGTCCGTAGCAATGAAACCTAACATGGTTGCCATATTCGGATGAATCATTCCCGCACCCTTGCAGATGCCGGTAATCGTCACGGAGCCATCTGCAGTCTCTACTGTGGTGGACGTAGCCTTAGGCTGCGTATCCGTTGTCATGATGGCTTGTGCAGCATCAAACCAATGATCTTCAGCTAAATTCGCGATCGCTTTTGGTAATCCAGAAATCACCTTATCAATCGGTAATGGCTCGAGAATCACTCCAGTTGAAAACGGCAGAATTTGTTCTGGCTTGAGCTTCAGTTCTTTCGCTAACTCTGCGCAAGTTGCTAAGGCATCTTTCATACCCCGCTCACCAGTCCCTGCATTCGCATTCCCCGTATTCACCACCAAAGCACGAATCTCACCTTTGGCACCATTCAAAGCCAAGTGCTCTCGGCAAATCTGAACCGGCGCAGCGCAAAAACGATTTAAAGTAAAAACACCAGCAACTTGTGAGCCGGGGGCCAAGGTCATTACCAATAAATCCTTACGATTGGCTTTTTTGATGCCAGCTTCAGCGATGCCCATCTGAAAACCTTTAACAGGCTTTAGTTGGTCTTTTTGGGGGAGTGGTAGGTTCACTGTCATGGTGTGACAATTGTAGATGAGGCATTGTGGAGCTGCCCAGACTGGCAGCTCTTGTGTATTCTGACTGTTTTAACTTAATGCGCCGCAGCAGTTCTTATACTTCTTACCACTACCGCAGGTGCAAGGATCATTACGGCCAACCTTAGGGCCAGAGCGAATGGGGGCTGGCGCTATTTCAATGGCTGCACCATGATCACCGGTTGACCCCGCTAGCTCGAGATCTGCCTTGGCATGCTGGTATTGCACATCTGAGAGTTTGGCTAAATCCTCATTCATTGACTCAGAGGCTTCATCTAAGTCACTCGCACTACGAATCTGTACAGTCATGATGCTTTTAACAACATCATTCTTGATCACATTAAGTAACTCACCATAGAGCTCAAATGCTTCTCGGCGGTACTCTTGCTTTGGATCTTTTTGAGCATAGCCGCGTAAATGGATACCTTGACGCAAATGATCCAAAGCAGCCAAATGTTCACGCCAATGAGTATCTAAACTGTAGAGTAAAACGGAGCGCTCAAAACCAGCAAAGGATGTGCGTCCTGAAAGCTCTACTTTGGCATCGTAAGTTTCCTTGGCAACCTCAAGCACGCGATCAACGATTTGCTCATCGTCCATAGATTCGGAACTTTCAACCCAATTTTTCAGGTCGATCGTTAAGCCCCAGTCGCTAGCCAGCACATTCTCCAGGCCCTGTAAATCCCACTGCTCCTCCATCGACTCCAGAGGAATGTATAAACCGCAGATGCTACGCATCACATCTTCACGTAAATTGGCAATTAACTCGCCAACATCGCTACTTTCTAATACCTCATTTCTGAGACGATAAGTTTCTTTACGCTGATCATTAGCAACGTCGTCGTACTCTAATAATTGCTTACGAATATCAAAGTTGCGACCCTCGACCTTACGCTGAGCAGACTCAATAGAACGGGTCACCATACCCGCTTCAATAGGTTCGCCATCTGGCATTTTGAGGCGGTCCATCACAGCGCGTAAACGATCACCTGCAAATATCCGTAACAGAGAATCATCTAGAGAGAGATAAAAGCGAGAAGAACCTGGGTCGCCTTGACGGCCAGCACGACCACGCAGTTGATTATCAATACGACGGCTTTCATGGCGTTCTGTACCGATGATATGTAAACCACCAGCAGTCAGAACTTGATCATGCAAGCTTTGCCACTCATCTTGCAAAGACTTTATCTTGCTAGCTTTTTCCGCATCTGGGAGATTGGCATCCGCCTGAATCAAAGAGGACTGTTTGCCAACGTTGCCACCTAACACAATGTCCGTTCCACGACCGGCCATATTGGTAGCAATAGTGATCATCTTAGGTCTGCCAGCCTGAGCAATAATCTCGGCTTCACGAGCATGCTGTTTAGCATTTAAGACTTGATGCGGTAATTGACGCTTATCTAGTAGGCCCGCAATGAGTTCTGAGTTCTCAATCGAGGTTGTGCCTACCAATACTGGCTGCCCACGCTGAAAACAATCCTCAATATCTTTGATGACTGCGTCATAGCGCTCGCGTGAAGTCTTATAGATCTGATCTTGACGATCTTTTCTTTGACTAATCCGGTTCGGGGGAATAACCACAGTCTCAAGGCTATAGATTTCCTTGAACTCATAAGCTTCAGTATCAGCAGTACCAGTCATACCAGCTAACTTGCCATACATGCGGAAGTAGTTCTGAAAAGTGATGGTGGCTAAAGTCTGATTTTCATTCTGAATCTGCACACCTTCTTTTGCCTCTACGGCTTGATGCAAACCATCAGACCATCGACGACCTTGCATTAATCGTCCCGTGAACTCATCAACAATGATGACTTCATTATTTTGAACGACGTATTGCTGATCGCGGTTGTACAGTGTATGCGCACGCAACGCTGCATAAACGTGATGCATCAAGGTAATATTTTGTGGGGCATACAAGGAGTCGCCATCGTTCAAGGCGCCAAGCTCCACTAACACCTTTTCAGCCTTATCATGACCGCGCTCTGTCAGATATACCTGTTGAGTCTTTTCATCTACCCAGTAATCGCCAAGTTTTTCAACTCCAGTACCATCTGCTTTTTCTTCACCGATTTGACGCTCTAAGTAAGCAGGCAATGCGTTTATCTTGATATACAAGTCAGTGTGATCTTCGGCCTGACCAGAAATAATCAATGGGGTACGCGCCTCATCAATCAAGATGGAATCCACCTCATCAACAATCGCATAAGCTAGGCCACGCTGAACACGCTGACCTAAATCCTGCACCATGTTGTCGCGCAGATAGTCAAAACCAAATTCATTATTGGTGCCGTAGGTAATATCAGCCGCATACGCCACTTGCTTGGTAGTGTGATCCATCTGGGACAGATTTACGCCAACCTTCATACCCAAAAAGTTGTAGATTGCAGACATCCAGTCAGCATCTCGCTGAGCCAAATAATCATTTACCGTAATGACGTGAACACCCTTACCAGTAAGTGCATTTAAATACACTGGAAGCGTAGCAGTTAAAGTTTTACCTTCGCCCGTTCCCATTTCAGCAATCTTGCCTTGGTGTAATGCAAGGCCACCCATCATCTGCGCATCAAAATGGCGCATTTTCATTACCCGCGTACTCGCCTCTCGGACTACCGCAAAGGCTTCTGGAGCGATATCGTCTAATGACTCACCTGCAGCCAAACGTGACTTGAACTCAGCAGTTTTAGCTTGCAGGGCGGCATCATCCAAAGCTTGCAGGCTAGGCTCGAAAGCGCTAACTTTGGCAACCAATTTACGATACTGTTTTAAGAGGCGGTCGTTACGACTGCCGACCAGGGTTTTAAGAAGACCGATTACCATGGGATATTGAAGTAAATTAAGACCTTGAGTTTATCACCCGCACCCTCTTTTTATATGAATTTCGCCCCTAAACCTATTCGCAAGAAAGCTGCCCATGAGTGGCTGGACTATTTACGCGATTCCAAAGGGCTTGGCGGTATTTTGGCTAAAACGGAAGATCTAGCCAAACTCAAGATTGCCCTCAATGCGGTCTTACTTGAGCTTGATTTAGATCACTTAGCGCCAAAAATTGAAGCTGGCTGGCGTTCTGGCGGCCAAAATGAGCTTTTTTTGTTAGTCAATGGAGCGAGTATTGCTACTCGCCTTCAGCAAGTTTTACCCACTTTAATCAATGAGTTAGCTAAAAAAGGGGTAGCGTGTGCCAGCATTAAGGTGCGCCTAAAGCCAGCACCGGCTACTTGGGAGATTAAATCTCGGGAGGAGCGTCCTGCTAGTGAAAGATCAAAGGGATTCAACGCTGTAGCACGAGCCTCTTGGGAATCTTTGCTGGATAAATTAGCGCCGGATTCTGAGCTACGTAAGGCAGTTGAACGGCTGCTTCAAAGCAAGCCAAAATAAACCTAGAAAAAGAGGGGTTGATTCTCTTTGGAATAGGCTGCCGGAGCCTTATTCTCTGAAAAATGACTAATTTCGTAGGCACTAGAGTCTTCCAAGAGCTTGCGCAAGAGTGCGTTATTCAGAGCATGGCCTGATTTGTGGGCAACGTAAGAGCCCACAATTGGATGACCAACTAAGTAGAGATCACCAATCGCATCCAAAATTTTATGCCTTACAAACTCATCTTCATAACGCAATTCTTCGTTATTTAAAATCCGATGTTCATCGAGCACGATCGCATTATCCAAACTGCCACCCCGGGCTAATCCCATTTCTCGCAATGCTTCAACCTCGTGAGCAAAGCCAAAGGTTCGGGCACGGCCGATCTCACTTCGATAAGCATGTTCCGCAAAGTCTACGACAAAGCGCTGACCCGTCTTATCCACTGCGGGATGCTTAAAGTCAATTGTAAAGTCCAACTTGAATCCGAAGAAAGGTTCTAGACGCGCAAGCTTGTCACCTTCTCTCACCTCTACCAATTTTTTGATCACAACATATTGTCTTGATGCTTCTTGCTCAGCGATACCAGCTGACTCCATTAAAAATAAAAATGAAGCTGCGCTGCCATCCATAATGGGAACTTCTTCACCATCAAGCTCGATTAATAGGTTATCAAGTCCTAAACCCGCACAAGCAGAGAGCAAATGCTCCACCGTCGAAACGCGCACCCCATCTTTTTGAATCACTGAGGCTAGGCGGGTGTCGCAGACCGCAAGAGCAGTAGCCGGTACAAGCGATTGCTCTGGCGTATCTACACGTACAAATACAATTCCTGAATTTACTGGCGCAGGCTTAATAGATAAGGTGACCTTACGCCCAGAGTGCAAGCCAATCCCCACGGTTTTAATCGGGGTGGAGATTGTGCGTTGCTTCATCATGATTCTGTCTAAATTCAGGAATAATTATTTAGAGCTTTTTCAATACCGAGGCGGCATCACTTACCTCAAACTTACCAGGAGCTTCACGGTCTAGAGTCTTGACCACACCATCTTCAACAATCATGGCGTAGCGATCTGAGCGCAAGCCCAAGCCACGAGCAGTTAAATCGAGCTCAAGGCCAAGCTTCTTCGTAAATTCAGCACTGCCATCACCCAACATGCGAACCTTTTTACCCACTTTTAAATTCTGCCCCCACGCACCCATAACAAACGGATCGTTTACTGCAACACACCAGATTTCATCAATGCCTTTTGCTTTAATGGCATCAAAATGCTCAACGTAACTAGGAACGTGTTTTGCAGAGCAAGTCGGTGTAAATGCGCCCGGCAATGCAAAGATGACTATTTTTTTACCAGCAGTCATTTTTTCAACTTCAAATGCATTTGGTCCAATTGCACAACCTTCGCTCGCTTCATCTAAAAATTCGTAGAGGGTAGCGTTTGGTAATTTTTGTCCGACTGCAATCATAAGATCTCCAATTAATAAATAGTGTTCAAGAGTATGCCAACGCTAGCGCAGGATTCGTCGTCCGGAGGGGCGCCGCGCTGACATTACGCAATGATCTATTGTATTGAGCTGTTAGTTAGTCTGCTTGTTTTCTCAGAAAAGCAGGAATTTCATAGTAATCAGCCCCTTTTTCTAACATGGACTTAGCCTGAGGAGAGCTATCAGCACCTAATGTAGGTGCTGGTGTAGCCTCGCGCGAATTTCGGAAAACTCGTGGCAAATCGTATTGACTGTAATCCACACCACTGCTAGTTGATGGAGTTACCATGGCAGGCGTACTAGTTCCAGCCATCACCAAACCAGCACTAGTACTGAGCGCTGAATCTAAGCCACTCTTACTCATCGCTGCTGATGCACTTTTAGGAGCAAAAGTATTTAGGTCAGCCATTGTTGGCATTGCATCATGCGTTCCAGTTGCTTGCCTCCACACTACTTCGGGCTGATGACTTTGGCGCGCTTGTGGATTATTCAATCCAGTGGCAACCACAGTGACACGTAATGCATCACCCAAGCTCTCGTCATAGACTGTACCGAAAATGACAGTAGCATCATCCGCAGCATAGCCACGAATTGCAGCCATCACTTCACGAGTCTCAGATAACTTTAGGGAACGGTTAGCGGTAATATTTACCAGAACACCTCGCGCACCTGATAGATCAACACCCTCGAGTAGCGGTGAAGCCACTGCTGCCTCAGCTGCTAAGCGCGCACGATCCATGCCAGAAACAGTTGCAGTTCCCATCATTGCCTTGCCTTGCTCACCCATGACTGTCTTGACATCTTCGAAGTCAACGTTGATCAGACCCTGTACATTAATAATTTCGGCAATACCTGATACGGCGTTATGCAATACATCATCAGCACATGCAAAAGCTTTATCGAACTCAGCATCTTCACCCATGACTTCAAAGAGTTTTTCATTAAGCACTACGATTAATGAATCCACATAAGATTCAAGTTCAGCAGCGCCATTTTCTGCAACCTTGAGACGCTTTACACCCTCGAAGTCAAATGGCTTGCTAATGACGCCCACAGTCAAAATACCCATTTCTTTAGCTACTTGAGCAACGATAGGAGCTGCGCCAGTACCTGTACCACCACCCATACCGGCTGTGATGAACACCATGTGCGCACCCTGCAATGTATCTGCAATGCGTGCTCTAGCTTCCTCAGCAGAAGCAGCGCCGATTTCAGGTTTTGCACCAGCACCGAGTCCGCTAGAGCCTAGTTGCAAATTCACAGATGCCTCAGATCGCTGTAAAGCGCCCGCATCGGTGTTCATGCAAATAAACTCTACGCCATTCACTCCGCGGCGAATCATGTGCTGAACTGCATTACCACCTGCACCGCCAACACCAACCACTTTAATAATGGTTTTACCAGCTGTTTCTTGATCTAACATTTCAAATTCCATATACCCTCCTAGGTAATAAGTACAACATTGACGACGACGAAAAACTTAAAAATTTCCTGCGAACCATTCCTTCATGCGCGAGGCTACACTTTGCAATAAGCCTGATTGCGATACTCGACGGCCACGCATGAGCTGAGCTTGACCTTCCATTAGTAGACCGATGCTAGTAGCAAAACGTGGACTCCGCAGTACTTCATGTAAGTGGCCACGATATTCGGGTGTACCGATACGCGCTGGGCGCAAGAACACTTGCTCGGCAAGCTCAACCATACCCGGCATTAAAGAGGTTCCGCCCGTAAGGACAATTCCTGAAGAAACCATATCTTCATATCCAGATTCCCGAACAGCACCCCTCACTAAGGTAAATAACTCTTCAACTCTGGGTTCAATCACCGCTGCTAAAGCTTGTTTTGACATTGGGCGGGACTCTCTGTCACCAACTCCAGGTACATCAATCATGGTGCTTGGATCAGCCATATCTTGGCGTGCAATACCGTATTGAATCTTGAGATCTTCCGCATCTATAGTTGGGGTTCGCAATGCCATGGCAATGTCATTGGTAATTTGATCGCCTGCAATCGGAATCACCGCAGTATGTCGTATGGAGCCTTGGCAATAAATAGCGATATCTGTTGTACCTCCACCAATATCAACTAGGACAACGCCGAGCTCTTTCTCGTCCTCAGTTAGGACTGCTAAGCTGGATGCGAGAGGCTGTAGAATTAGATCATTGACCTCTAAACCGCAGCGGCGAACACACTTCACAATATTTTGTGCAGCGCTCACGGCACCCGTCACAATATGTACCTTCACCTCTAGTCGTAGGCCGCTCATTCCAATAGGTTCACGAACATCTTCTTGTCCGTCAATGATGAATTCTTGAACCAGAATGTGAAGAATCTGTTGATCTGTTGGAATGTTAATTGCCTTAGCAGTTTCTAAGACACGCTCTACATCTCCTGCGCCCACTTCCTTGTCACGTATTGCTACCATGCCGCTTGAGTTAAAGCCCACAATATGATTACCAGCAATGCCAGTGAATACCTGAACGATTTGGCGATCAGCCATGACCTCCGCCTCTTCCAAGGCTTTCTGAATAGACTGTACTGTTGCCTCTATATTGACAACAACGCCTTTCTTCAAACCCTTAGATGCAGTTTGACCCACGCCGACTACATTAAATTGACCATCAGGGGCTAGTTCAGCCACTAAGGCGACAACTTTCGTAGTTCCAATATCGAGTCCTACCAATAAATCGCGGTTATCTTTACTCATTCTCAATCCTCATTGCTTCTGCTCACTTTTCTTCCCATCTACGTCATTTTTTTTCAAACCTGCCGAAGCAAGGTGTACTGCAAAACCATTGGCGTAACGTAGATCAATTGCATCTATCCGATTAGCCCATTTCTCTTGTACTTGTGGCCAATATTTAAAAAGGCGCGCTACACGATCTTCGGTTAAGGTTTTGTCTGAATTTTCTTCATCTCTACCAAATTCCACCTTCATGCCATTCGACAACTTGACATGCCAGGCGTAGCGCTCAGAGAGGGTCAGACTTTTCACTTCGGTATTCCAAGGCTTAAACCATGCATTTGCTCTTTGATACAAACGCATCACTTCCTTACTTGCATCTTCCGGTCCCGAAAAATCAATCAATACAACACCTTCACCCACATCAGACACGCGACCCGCAAATAATTCACCATGGGTGTTCATGAGCGTATGGGTATCAGCCCCACCCCAAGTGCCAAATGGCTTTTGCTCTTCAATGCTCACAATCAGTCCGTTGGGCCATACTCTGCGAACGTTGGCATGGCGCACCCAAGGCATTGATTCAAAGCCACGCTTGACATCCTCTAATCTCACGCTAAAGAAGTTTCCTTGAACGGTCTCTAAAACCTGTTGCTTCACCACAGGTTTATTAATGTGTTTTAGTGTTTGGCCAAGCACTGGCTCAATGACTACCTGACGTAAAGCAAAGACTGGCCGCTGACTCAACCAAATTAAAATGCCAATACAAACCATCACCACAAAACAGCGTATTAAGAAACGGCTCAGCTTTTGCATCCGCTCGGGATAATTCCAAAGCGGGGATGCAAGTGAAGTAATCACTTCGCTAAAGCCATTTAAAAGGGCGCTCATCCGGCTCATGCTTGGGTAGTTCCTTTGCCTTTTAAGGTTTGACTAATGACCCAGAGAACTAATTCTGAATATTCAACCCCTGCTGCCTTTGCAGCCATTGGAACTAGGGAATGTGATGTCATGCCTGGAGAGGTATTCATCTCCAACAAATAGGGCTTGCCAGTTTTTTGATCTAGCATTACATCAGCGCGACCCCAAGCTCTACAGCCGAGCGTACGATAGGCAGCTAAAGCTAGATCCTGCACTGCGCTATTGACCTCTGGGGCTAAGCCGGTTGGGCATAGATATTGGGTTTCATCTGAAAAGTATTTATGATGAAAATCATAATTGGCTTGTGGCGGGATAATTTTGATTACAGGCAAAGCCTCGGCATCATTTCCATATCCAACTAGCGGACAAGTGAGCTCATCACCAATAATGCAAGTCTCAGCAATCACTTTTTTGTCCATGGCTGCGGCTAGCTGATAAGCACCAGGTAACTCTTCAACAGATTTCACTTTAGTTAAACCCAGCGAAGAGCCTTCATGTGCAGGCTTCACAATTAATGGCAGTCCCAAATGCTTTACCACTGCATTCCAATCACTATCAGCCTTGAGCTCCTGGAACTCCGGAGTAGAGAGACCACTGCTAAGCCAGACAAGCTTAGTGGCAATTTTGTCGATTGCTAATGCTGAGGCCAATACACCACTGCCGGTGTAAGGTATATCCAAAAGCTCGAGTAATCCTTGGATCGTGCCATCTTCACCATAGCGACCATGTAAGGCTATAAAGACCCGATCTAATTTTTCATTTGCTAACTCACTTGGGCAACGTAAGCCCGGATCGAATGGATGTGCATCTACCCCTTTTGACAGTAATGCCTCTAAAACACCGCCACCGGACATTAATGAAATCTCGCGCTCACCAGAGCGACCACCCAATAACACGCCAACTCGACCTAAGGATTTCACATCCAGACGAGCAAGATCAGCTTTCACACGTTCACCCCAAGAACTCATGCCGACATTTTTAGACATGCTTGGCCTCCACTAATACTTGAGGTAATCCAGAGATAGAGCCTGCACCCATCGTGATTAAGACATCACCATCACGTAATAGGGTACTGAGTTGTTTTGGCATCTCTGCAACACTGGAGGCAAATGCTACTGCCTTATTATCTAAGGATCCTTTAATGGATTGATTCTGTGCAATAGCGGCCTTCATTAAACTTTGTCCATCTGCACCTAAAATCTTTGCCTCGCCAGCCGGATAGACCTCGGTTAATACCAGGGCATCAAAGTTTTTGAGCACTTGCACGAATTCGCCAAAGCAATCGCGAGTTCTTGTAAAGCGATGGGGCTGAAACGCTAATACCAAACGACGGTTTGGGTAAGCGCCGCGCGCGGCCGCTAAGGTAGCTGCCATCTCGACAGGATGATGTCCATAATCATCTACTAATGTGAAGCTGCCACCAGATGCTAAAGGAATTTCTCCATATTTTTGGAAGCGACGACCGACCCCACTAAATTCAGATAAAGCTTTGATGATCGCCTCGTCACTAACACCTAACTCAGTAGCAATCCCAATTGCTGCCAATGCATTCTGAACATTGTGCAATCCTGGTAAATTTAATTGCACCTCAAGACGCCCTGGCTTATTGCCATGACGACGGACTGTTTTACGGTCAACTGTAAAGTGCATACGAGTACCTTGCGCACGCACATTGCTTGCACGTATATCCGCATCTTCAGATAATCCATAACGCAATACTGGCTGTGACACAAACGGAATAATGTCGCGGACATTGGCGTCATCAACACACAAAACTGCAACACCATAAAATGGCATACGTTGTATAAACTGCACAAAAGCCTGTTTCAATCTAGCCATATCGTGCTGATAGGTATCCATATGATCGGCATCGATATTGGTAACTACTTCCATGGCTGGGAATAATTGTAAAAAAGAGGCATCGGATTCATCTGCCTCAACCACAATAAAGTCACCCTGACCTAAACGGGCATTAGCACCCGCAGAATTTAACTTTCCACCAATCACAAAAGTCGGATCTAAACCGCCCTCAGCAAGAACGGAAGCAACTAAGCTTGTAGTTGTTGTCTTGCCGTGTGTGCCTGCGATCGCAATCCCTTGCTTCAAACGCATGAGCTCGCCAAGCATGACAGCCCGCTGAATCACGGGCACATTAGCAGCGCGAGCAGCGAGCACCTCCGGATTGTTTCCAGCCACTGCAGTAGATATCACTACTGCTTCTGCAGTCCCAATGTTTTGAGGATCATGCCCAATGTGAATTACTGCACCTAAACCTTTTAAACGTTTAGTAACAGCACCTTCAGTCAAATCAGATCCAGATACCTGATAGCCAAGATTCAGTAGTACCTCAGCAATACCACTCATACCCGCACCACCGATACCAACAAAGTGAATTTGGTGAACGATATGTTTCATATACCCACTCCTGCACAGTCTGCACAAACCTCAGCAACCCGTCGAGTTGCATGGGGCTTAGCCAAAGCATGGGCCTGCTCAGCCATTACCTGTAAATCTTGGCGACTCAAGTTTTGAATCATTAATGCCAGATCCTGCGGATTAAGATCTTGCTGAGGCAACAAAATAGCTGCGTCTGCATCTGATAAAAAGCGTGCATTTGCAGTTTGATGATCATCAATTGCATAAGGAAAAGGAATCAAACAGGATGCAACACCACAAGAAGCAATTTCGGAGACCGTCATTGCACCGGCGCGGCAGATGACTAAATCTGCTTGAGCGTAAGCCGTTGGCATATCGTCAATAAAAGGACGAATATCAGCTTGAACTCCTAAATCGGCATACCGCTTTTGTAGCTCTGCAAGATGTTTATCACCCGCCTGATGAATGACCCGAGGACGCGCTTCCGGATCCATTAAGGCCAGCGCAGCTGGAATAGCTTCATTTAGGGCTGCCGCTCCTAAGCTTCCACCCACCACCAAAATCGAGAGGGGCCCAGTGCGCCCTTCATAACGTGTTGCTGGAGCACCTACGGTTTCGAATTCTTCGCGGATCGGATTACCAACCCACTCAGCGTGTGCCATGGTTTCCGGGAACCCCGTTAAGGTACGCATAGCAATTTTGGCCAAAGCACGATTTGCACTTCCTGCCACAGAATTAGCTTCGTGTAGGACTAAAGGCTTTTTCAAAAACTTAGTCATCAAGCCGCCAGGGAAAGTAATATATCCACCCATTCCTAAAACCACATTGGGTTTTAAGCGTTGCATAATTTTCCAACTCTGAAAACTCGCTCTTGCTAGATTGAATGGCAACAGTAGCTTGGCCTTAATTCCCTTGCCACGAAGACCACCAAAATTAACCGCTTCAAAAGGAAATTGACAAGCTTTTACCAAACGATATTCCATACCATTTTGGTTGCCCAGCCAAGATACCTGCCAGCCGCAAATACGAAGATATTCTGCGACCGCAAGACCGGGAAAAATATGGCCTCCAGTACCTCCCGCCATAATCAAGATAGACGGCTTGGTCATAATCTACCTCCGCGCATCAAGACTCGATTTTCATAATCAATCCGCAGAAGCATTGCGATTGCAACCGCATTCATTAAGATTCCTGAACCACCATAACTTACTAAAGGTAGTGTTAAACCTTTGGTTGGAAGCAAACCTAAGTTCACGCCCATATTGATAAATGCTTGCCAGCCAATCCAAATCGCCACTCCTTTGGCAGCAAGACCAGCAAAACTACGATCTAATTGCAATGCGGTACGGCCGATCAGAAATGCCCGTCTTACAATCCAGTAAAACAAGAAAATAATGACTGCTACACCCACAAATCCAAGCTCTTCACCGATCACCGCCATGATGAAATCGGTATGCGCTTCAGGAAGGTAATGTAGCTTCTCAACGCTGCCACCAAGACCTAAGCCAAACCACTCACCCCGACCAAATGCCATCAGAGAATGGGTTAGTTGATACCCTTTATTTGCAGCATTATCGACCTGCCATGGATCGATGAAAGCCATGATGCGTTTTTGGCGGAAAGGCGATAGGGCGATAATAGTAACCGCACTTAAAATTCCTACCACCAGTAGTCCGCCAAATAATTTCGCGTTAATACCGCCTAAGAATAAAATTCCAAAAGCAATGAGAGACACCACGACCAGAGCACCCATATCTGGCTCAGCCATTAGTAAGCCGCCAACTAAAGCAACAGCGACCCCGATTGGTAACATTCCTTTTACAAATGAATGTAGATATTCTTGGCGCTGCACTGTGTAACTTGCAGCAAAGATCACCACAGCGAACTTCATTAGTTCGGATGGCTGAAAATTCATAGGGCCCAATGGAATCCAGCGCTTGGCTCCATTAACGCCCTTGCCTATACCAGGAATCAGCACCGCAATTAATAGTAAAACCGTGAAACCAAAAATCACTGGGGCATAGCGATACCACACAGTCGTGGGAATCTTAAATACAAAAATAGCCACGCCCATAGCAATGCCCAAGGAAATGCAATGGCGAATTAAAAAGAAATTGCTACTGTAGTTTGCGTATTTAGGGCCATCAGCCAAAGTAATTGATGCAGAGTAAACCATGACTAAACCAATCAAGGCTAATGACAATACCGCCCACACCAACAACTGGTCATAATCCATCATACGTGAGCGGGTTTGCTCAACACCCGAAACTGCATCTCTCAAACCACTACGAAAATGATTGATTCCGCCTCTGGAGAAATTCCAAAAGCGGCCAAAGCCCAAGCGATTCTCAGGAAAGAATTTTTCCCTTAAATTCATGCATGAACTCCTTCGAATTGCATTCCTAATTCTTGAACCTGTGCAGTAAATGCTTCAGCACGTGCCACATAATCACTAAACTGATCAAAGCTAGCGCAAGCTGGTGACAATAAAACGATGTCACCAGACTCGGCTTGTTTTGCAGCTTGGCTTACTGCATTTTGTAGAGTTCCACTAATAGTGCATGGAACGCTATCCACTAAAGCCTCAGCAATCAGATTAGCGTCTTTACCAATGAGGAATACGCCTTTTACAAATCGCTGTGCAGGATCGCGTAAGGGACTAAAGTCCTGACCTTTACCCTCGCCACCTGCAATTAACCAAATCCGCTTTCCAGATTCATTTGCACTAAGACCATTTAATGCAGCCACCGTTGCCCCGACATTGGTACCCTTACTGTCATCTACATATTCAACATTCGACACAATAGAAACACTTTGAACGCGATGAGGTTCGCCATGGTAATCACGCAAACCGTGTAACAACATATTCATGGGTAATCCAGCTGCACGTGCCAAGGCTAATGCAGCCAAGGCATTCAATGCATTGTGGCGCCCACGAATACGGAGAGCCTCAGCGGGTATCAAGCGCTTAAGCCGTAATGGCTCAGCCTCTACAACAGCTACCTTACGGCGGCGCTTAGCTTGTGGCTCAAGATCTTCATCCACCTCAGCCCAGACCAACCAATCGATTCCACCTGCCCTCAGGTCATGCTCAATTCCAAAGGCGCCTTGCTCATCGGGTCGGCCGGCACCAAAAGTAATCACTGATTTATTGGCTTTTTGCTCATTAGTCAGTAAATTCATTACCAAGGAATCATCGCGATTCAATATGCAAATCGTATCTCGTCCAAAAATGTTTGCTTTTGCATCAATATAGGCCTGCATATCACCATGCCAATCTAAATGATCTTGCGTGATATTTAAAACGGTTGCTGCAGTTGCATTAAAAGTGCTTGTATAAACCAATTGAAAGCTAGAGAGCTCTAGCACCCAAATCTCAGGCATATCAGCAATCTGATCAGACTCATCTAAGCAAGACATCAATTTATCTAATGCTGCTGGACTAATGTTTCCAGCAACAGCAACTTTTTTACCAGTGCGCTCACACAACCGGCCCGTCAGCGCAGTCGTGGTTGTCTTCCCATTTGTTCCAGTGATAGCCAATACAGCAGGCTTATATTGAGACTGTTCGACCTGAGCCATGCGATCTAATGCAGCAATGGCTCTGGCAAAAAATTCCATCTCCCCCCAAATATCAATACTAAGTTCCTCAGCGCTAGCTAGGAAAGAAGCTACCGGTTCTTGAAACGGAGATAAGCCAGGGCTAATCCCAATGACATCGACGCCTTCTAAATTCACCTGATCAAGGGGGCCAAAACAAGGCTCTTTGAGCCCCGCAGATTCCAAGTCGACTAACCAAGCCTTTTGTCTTTCATTCAATTCTTCACGATCGCGCGTATCAACGAGACTGACCTTCGCAGCATTTCGTAAACACCACTTAGCCATGGCATAACCAGACTCCCCCAATCCCAATATTAGGAAATGTTGAGGTGCTTCATAGCCCTCATCAAATATGAGTGCTGGATTGGCGAAGGCTTGATCTAAGTTATACATATTCTTTGGCTTACCTTAATTTCAGGCTCGAAAGGCCAATGAGGACTAATAAAATAGTGATAATCCAGAAGCGCACCACAACTTGTGTTTCGCGCCAGCCACCCAATTCGAAATGGTGATGCAGTGGAGCCATTCTGAAAATGCGGCGGCCTTCACCGAAGCGTTTCTTGGTGTATTTGAACCAAAAGACTTGCAACATCACCGATAAGGTTTCTGCAACAAAAATACCGCCCATCACAAAGAGCACAATTTCCTGACGCACAATAACGGCAATAGTGCCAAGCGCACCACCTAGAGCGAGCGCACCTACATCACCCATAAATACTTGGGCAGGATGTGTGTTGTACCAAAGGAATGCCAATCCAGCGCCACCCATAGCGCCACAAAAAATCAACAGCTCTCCTGCGCCTGCAATGTATGGAAACAGTAAGTATTTTGCATAAATCGCATTACCCATGACATAAGCAAATGCGCCCAGAGCAGCGCCAACTAAAATCACCGGCATGATCACTAGGCCATCAAGTCCATCAGTAAGATTCACAGCATTGCTGCTACCAACAATGACCAAATAACTCAAAATGATGAAACCCATTACGCCCAAGGGGTAGCTAATTTCTTTTATAAAGGGAATTAGCAAGTTTGATTTAGCGGGTAAGTTCAATGCGAACCCACTTTGAATCCAGTCAAAGAAAAGCTGTAAGACCTTGAGGTTATTCACCTCTGATACCGAAAAGGCTAAATAAATGGCAGCAAAGAGACCAATCAAGGTTTGCCAAAAAAACTTCTCTCTCGAGGCCATTCCCTTGGGATCTTTGCGGGCTACTTTGCGATAATCATCGACCCAACCAATTAAGCCAAATCCAAAAGTCACAATCATCACAATCCAAATAAAACGATTACTCAAGTCTGCCCATAGCATGCAGGAGATAAAAATCCCCAACAGAATTAATACACCACCCATCGTGGGGGTACCTGATTTGACCAAATGCGTTTGTGGGCCATCTGTGCGTACCGCTTGACCCATCTTCAAGGCAGTTAATTTTCGAATAACCCATGGACCAGCCGCTAAGCCAATCAGTAAGGCAGTCACTGTTGCCATTACCGCTCTAAAGGTGATGTAGTTAAAGACCCGAAAAAATCCAAATTCATCTTGCAATGATTGAGCTAGCATTAAGAGCATGTTTTAGTCTCCGCTAATAAGGCCTGCACTACACGCTCCATACGCATAAAACGAGATCCTTTGACCAAAATATCTAAATGCATCTGCTGGTTTGATTCTTGATGTGCTAATGCCACATTCAGTTCTTCTAGCAGTTGATCTAAGGTTGAAAAATGCGCAGCACTATCAGCAATCAAAGATTTCTGCGATTCATTAAAACCCTGTACCGTAAATTTGGACTGCTCTCCGAGGGCAAACAACTTACTGATACCCTGCTCAGCAGCATAGGCACCAACTTCCTCATGAAATGCAGGGCCTTGATCGCCAACTTCACCCATATCACCCAACACTAGCCAAGCATGATTACCAGATTGTTTGAGCGCATCGATAGCAGCTCTGACGGAATCTGGATTAGCGTTATAGGTGTCATCAATCAAAGTACGACTTGTATTTAACGGTTTTGATTGCATACGGCCATTTACTGGCATGAAGGACTCTAGACCTAACTTAATGTTGTCTAAATCCAAACCGGCGCCAATAGCAACGGCACTCGCTGCTAGTGCATTACGGACATTGTGATTTCCTAAAGTATTGAGCTGAACCTCAATTTTTCCCAGCTCTGTCGCAATCTCTATTTTTCCGCTAGTTAATAATTTACCGACAACAGCAGCTTGCATTGAGGAAGCATCAACAGATAATGCAAAGTCAATTACTTTGTGTCCTACGGCAGCTTGATGCCAAATATTGGTAAATTCAGAATCTGCTGGAAATACTGCAACACCACCTTTAGGTAACATATTTAAGGCACTGGCATGCTCTTTTGCAACCGCTTCTACGGTTGCCATAAATTCTTGATGCTCACGTTGTGCATTATTAATAAGAACAATGCTCGCTTGAGTAATTGCAGCTAATTCTGCTGTTTCACCAGGATGATTCATTCCCAACTCAATCACTGCCAAACGATCAGTTGATCGCATACGGAGCAAGGTTAAGGGCAAGCCAATATCATTATTGAGATTACCTTTAGTCACTAGCGTACATTCCTCACCAGCTGCCACCTTAAAAATGGAGGCAATCATCTCTTTAACAGTAGTTTTGCCATTAGATCCTGTTACTAAAGCTACTGGCATAGAAAACTGTGCACGCCATGATTTCGCCAGCGCGCCTAAAGCTTGCTTAGTATCTTGAACACATACTGCAGCTAAATTTTCTGGGCACATTTCTTGGTTACTAATGAGTGCTGCGCCAGCACCTGCTGCAGCTACTTCATTCAAAAAATGATGCGCATTAAAACGTTCACCCGATAAAGCAACAAATAATTCCCCAGACTGAATCTGGCGACTATCACTACCTACGCAAGAAACAGTTATTTCTTGCGCAGTCTGATTATCAGCATGAATCAATTGGCTGCCTGGCAACATGGCATGCACCTGGGCAAGAGTAGTCATAGGTGTACTCATATGCCACCACCTGAAGCTAATCGAATATGCTCTTGATCAGAAAAATCAAATTTCTTACCATTGATTTCTTGAGTAGATTCGTGTCCCTTGCCTGCGACCAAGACGACATCCTTGATATCGGCGTGCCGAACAGCAGCCATAATTGCAGCCGATCTGTCCGGCAATGTTTGAACATTACTGAGATCGCCTGACATACCAGATCGAATCATGGCAATGATAGATTCTGGAACTTCGGATCTGGGGTTATCGCTAGTAAGTACAATTTGATCGGCGAGCTCTTGGGCAATAAGCCCCATCTTGGATCGCTTACCTAAATCTCGATCACCACCACATCCAAATACGCACCAGACTTTTCCACCGCGTTGACTTGCAATGGGACGCAAGGCAGTCAAAGCTTTAGAGAGTGCATCTGGTGTGTGCGCATAATCCACAACAATGAATGGGCCCTCAGTTTTTTGAGCCTTATTCAATTGAATTAGTTCCATGCGACCAGGAACAGTGCTCAGCTTACTCATACGCTTAGAAGCATCACTTGGGCTCATGCCTTGAGTGAGCAGCACTGTCCAAACAGCAAGACAATTACTGAGATTAAATTCGCCGAGCACTGCAATTTGCACAGTGCTTGAACCCGCCTCATCACAATTGAATTGAGATTCGTAGCCATTGCTTATTAGCAAAGTATTCTTTGCAAATACTCGCTTTAATCGATCGCCAAATTTTTCAAATCCGGTAAAAGCATTTTTATCTAATGAATAAGCCCATACCTGAAGGTTGCCATTTGCCAGTAACTTGATGGCCAACTCACGCCCAAATGTGTCATCGAAATTAATAACGGCATGTTTTAGTCCAGGCAACTGGAAAAGTTTCGCTTTTGCCTCGGCATAATCGCCCATGGTTCCGTGATAATCCAAATGATCTTGGCTAAGATTGCTAAAGACAGCGCAATTGATTTCAAGCCCAGAAATTCGACCTTGGTCGAGTGCATGAGAAGAGATCTCCATGGCCACCTGCTGCGCTCCAGCATCAAGCAGTTCTTTTAATTGAGTTTGTAGACGCGGTGCATCTGGTGTGGTGTAACCAGTCTGAGTCAAATGGCCAGGAAATCCTGTGCCCAAAGTACCGATGACTGCGGTCCGATGATTTGACTCATTCAGTGCTTGTGCTAGCCACTGAGTAATACTGGTTTTGCCGTTCGTACCCGTTACACCAATCATATTTAATTTTTGACTGGGATAGCCATACCACTCTGCACACAGCTGTCCGGCCAGGCTTGCTAAATTCTCAAGCGCGAAACATTCTGAACGATCGCAGTATTCCTTAGCAATACCATCAGCAGAATCAAATACGACAGCCGCCGCACCATTTGCCAAAGCAGCAGCGATGTAATCACGACCATCGCGCAGAGTATTACCGCGCCCTACAGGATAGGCAAAGAAGATATCACCAGGCCTAATTTGACGGCTATCAGCACTCACTTTGGCATCTATTGATGTCAGATCACGTAAATGGGAGATCAAGAGATGGGGTTCTCTATTTACCATCGTCATCATCTTTTTAAAACCACTGTGTTTGTTTTGACTGAAGCACTCTGGGTTTCTGTAGGATTTTTATCCTGCAGCGCCATTTGCTTTAGATTGCTGTCTGGTACAACATTTAGAGTACGCAGAGTCTCGCTCACAATAGTAGAGAAGACGGGGGCAGCCACATCGCCTCCATAATGACTTCCGCCAGTGGGCTCATCGATCATGACGGCAACCACAATACGTGGCGAACTCATTGGCGCAAGGCCGGCAAAGTAAGCGCGATATTTGTTAACGTAACCTTTACCAACCAATTTATGCGCTGTACCCGTTTTTCCGCCCACTCGGTAACCTTCAGCTTGAGCCTTAATCGCTGTTCCACCGGGCACTGTGACCGACTCCATCATGTCACGCATCTCAATAGCGGTCTTTGCAGAAATAACATGGGTTCCATGCTTTAACGCTGGACTGCGTTCAATTGTTAATGGAACTAATTCACCGTCTCGCGCAAAGACCGTATAGGCGCGAGCTACCTGAAAGAGTGAAGTAGAGATCCCATAACCAAAAGCAATGCGTGCCTGATCAGTTGGCATCCACTTTTTAAAAGGATGCACTGTTCCAGCTACGGCCCCAGGAAAACCAATCTTGGGAGCCTGACCCAGACCAACGGATGTGTAGAAGTTCCACATCTCTTCTGCTGATAAATCATGCATTGCAATTTTTGCTGTGCCAATATTGCTTGATTTTTGAATAATTTGAGAAACAGTCAAATTACTGTAGGTATGGGTATCTGTGATTGGTTTAGGCCCTACTAAATATTTGGCTCCGATTACCATATTGGTATTGGGAGTAATAGCACCCTTTTCTAAAGCAATCGCAACTGTTAAGGGCTTCATAGTTGAGCCAGGCTCAAATGTATCCGTCAAGACCCGATTTCGTAATTGTTCGCCATTTAACTTTTTACGGTCATTGGGGTTATAGCTTGGGTAATTTGCTAAAGCTAAGATCTCTCCAGTCTGAGTATCCAAAACTACTGCACCGCCAGCGCTAGCACGATGTTGTTCGACCGCATTTTTTACTGCGTTGTATGCCAGAAACTGAATCTTGCTATCGATAGAAAGTTGTAGATCCTTGCCATTTTGGGGTAATTGCAAAATGGCAACATCTTCTACAACACGCCCTAGGCGGTCTACCACTACACGCCGAGCACCTGGATGCCCAGCCAAATCTTTTTCACGAGAAAGTTCCATGCCCTCTTGGCCACGATCTTCCACGTTAGTAAAACCAACCACGTGTGCCATCGCCTCACCCTCTGGATAAAAACGGCGGTACTCATTATTCAAGCCAATACCTGGGATTTCTAACTGTTTAATTTGTTGTGCAACACTGGGGTCAACCTGGCGCTTTAAAAAAATCTGCTTACGATCTTCTTTGAGTTTTTTTCGTAATTCAGATTCGCTAATCTCCAATAGCTTTGCTAACTTTTGCACCTTATCTGCAGCTAAGTCATCGGGCACAGTATCGTTATAGGCGATCACTGACTTTGCCTCCAAGCTCGTAGCGATTACTTGGCCATTGCGATCCAATATTTTTCCACGAGAAGCTGGTAGTTCTAATTCACGCTGTGTACCGCGCACTCCCTTTGCCTCATAAAATGCATTCCCTGGACCTTGAATCCAAAAGGCGCGAAGCAACAGCAACATAAAGACAAAGAACAACATAAATAGCATCAAGCGTGACCGCCACATTGGCAGACGCAATACTAAATTTGGCGTAGTTGAAAAACCTACCGGCCTCATCTAGCCTCCTTTAAGTACAGAGTACGTTCTGGAGATATGGGAGCCATACGCAATTGATTGCGAGCTACATCACGGATCCGTGCAGACTTCGATAAGTTACGTTGCTCATATTCAAGACGTAAGCCCTCTTGATTAAGCTTTCGCTCCTCAATTTGTGCGCGCTCTAAAGAAATAAACAATTTTCGCGCACGCTGTTGCGCCGCCACCAAAGATAGCGCGCAAACTAAAAGCAAAATCAGGAGAGTCAGTGTGGCTCGATTCAAGCAATCGCTCCCAAGCGTTTTTCAGCAACTCGCATAATGGCAGAACGGGCGCGAGGGTTTTCTCGCACCTCCTCATTACTTGGTTTGACACGGGCAATAATTTCTAAGGCGCTTTGCGGTAAATCTTTATCGCGAATAGGCAAACCACGTGGTATTGCGATCTTAGAATGGGATTGCAAAAACTGCTTAACGATACGGTCTTCTAGGGAGTGAAAACTAATCACTGCTAAGCGTGCACCAGGCTTAAGTAAATTGAGTGCTGCTTTTAGGCCAAGCTCTAGATCCTCTAACTCACGATTAATAAAAATACGTAGGGCTTGAAAAGTTCTGGTGGCGGGATCTTGCCCCGCCTCTCTAGTCCGAACGACGCTGGCTACTAAGCTTGCTAGCTGTAAGGTTGTTTTTGGAGCCAAACCTTCTTCTCGCTTAGCCACAATAGCTTTAGCAATCTGAAATGCAAAACGTTCCTCACCGTAGGTCTTAATCACGCGGGTGATGTCCTCTAGTGCGGCTTGTTCCAACCATTGCGCTACTGTCAAGCCCTGCTCGATATCCATTCGCATATCGAGCGGACCATCCTTGCGAAAGGAAAAACCCCGATGCGCTTCGTCTACTTGTGGAGAGCTGATCCCCAGATCTAATAAAATACCATCGACCGATTCTGGCTTTGCATACTGATCCATCTGCGCAAAACTGTCGTGCACTATTCGCAAACGGGAGTCGTTTATTTTCTCTCCTACCGCAATCGCTTCTAAATCCTTGTCGAAAGAAATCATTCGTGCGCTGGCAGGAAGTTGTGCGAGCAGTGCTTGCGTATGACCTCCGCGACCAAAGGTTCCATCGATTAATAGTAGATTGCTTGATGCTTCTGGAGAGCTGATGCGTGGACCACTGACTAGCGCCGTCACCGCCTCGGCCAGTAATACTGGGCGATGAGTTATGTTCATGGCACCCTGTCATCAAAAATTAAATTGCTTCAGGGCTTCAGGCATACCTTGCGCAATGGCAGCCTGTTCTTTTGCGGCATAAGTAGCGGCGTCCCACAATTCAAGATGGCTGCCCATTCCGAGCAGCATCACTTCTTTTTCGATACCGGCAGCTGATCGTAGTTCTGGGCTCACCAAAATTCTTCCAGCGCTATCCAAATCTACCTCTGCGGCATTACCGAGAAAAATTCGACGCCACCAATGGGCATCCATCGGCAATTGCGCAACGCGTGAGCGAAAGGTTTCCCACTCAGGACGGGGGAATAACAGCAGACAGCCGTCGGGGTGCTTTGTGAGCGTAATTCGACCCTCACCCTGAACTAACAAGGCGTCACGATGCTTTGCCGGCACAGACATGCGGCCTTTTGCATCCAAATTGAGAGCTGAAGCACCTTGAAACACCATTTACCCCACTTTTTCACACTTCCTCCCACTTTAGAGGATCGTTATAAAGGGGTCAAGTGTTTTTGGGTAATTTTTTAGGAAATTCTCTAGCAATTACAAACACTTAGCGTGATGTCTTGAGAAAATAGTCAATCTAAAAATACTACTTGAAACAAGGGCTTGGAAAATATACTTAAGAATAGATCTTAGCTATTAAGCCTAATAATAGATAAATATACTGTATTAATAAACAGTAGTGAAAATAAAAATACTCACAATAATTGATTTACAGCTAGATTTTGTAAGCGGTCGCTGTCATCACTTTTGAGATTGCCTGCATTAACTGCTTAATGGATTCAGGTAGGACTGCGCCACCAGCAGCAATTGCCTCTTGCCCATGCTCGATTTCATCTTTGCGCATTTGGTCAACGATCGCCAGGGAGCGCTGATCTTCTACGGGTAGTTTTTCGAGATGGCTCTCAAGATGATTCTCGACTTGCTTCTCGGTTTCAGCAACAAATCCTAGGCTCCACTTATCGCCCGCTAAGCCAGCAGCCAAGCCGATTGCAAAGGATCCCGCATACCAAATCGGGTTGAGATAACTCGTATGAGAGCCTAGCTCTTGAAGACGGCTTTCACACCAAGCCAAGTGGTCCATTTCTTCTCGTGCAGAGTGATTTAGCATCTTGCGAACTTCAGGGTCACGAGCTACTAATTTTTGAGATTGATATAAAGCTTGCGCACAAACTTCGCCCACATGATTTACTCGCATCAAGCCGGCAGCGTGCTCGCGCTCTTTGACGTTTAACAGACTAGAAGATTGATCATCCGCACTGGTAGTGGGAATAGGAATAGAGCGGTGCGCTTGAGCACCTCCAAATACTGAACGTAAGGCAGTATCGAATTCAATAATAAAGCGGTCAACTGCAGCCATTTACCCTCTCCAAGTTTAGACCAAAACTTCTGTTTTACAGCTCTGTTTGGTTTTTAATCCAAGTTCAGCTAACAGCGCGAGGTCTTGCTCCGCCTCGGGATTGCCGGTAGTGAGTAGTTGCTCACCATAAAAAATCGAGTTTGCGCCAGCCTGAAAACACATGGCTTGTACCGCCCTTCCAAGCTCCTGACGCCCAGCTGAAAGTCGTACCCGTGCTCGTGGCATCGTGACACGAGCCACTGCAATTGTTCTAACAAATTCAAAGGAATCCAAAGGCTTCTGATCAGCTAAAGGGGTACCAGCCACTGGCACCAAATGATTGATCGGCACCGATTCTGGGTAGGGACTTAAATTGGCTAAACGTGCCAAAAATGCCGCGCGCTGCTGACGGGATTCACCCATACCGACAATACCCCCACAGCACACTGACATACCTGCAGCACGCACGTTAGAGATAGTATCTAAGCGGTCTTGATAGCCACGGGTGGAGATCACTGAGCGATAGAAATCCTCGCTGGTGTCCAAGTTGTGGTTATAAAAATCTAAGCCAGCCTCTTGAAGGGCTTGAGCCTGATTGGCCTCGAGCATCCCCAAGGTCGCGCAGGTTTCAAGTCCCAAAGCCTTCACACCCTTAATCATGGCGGCCACTTTTTCAATATCCCGATCTTTGGGCTCTCGCCAAGCAGCACCCATACAGAAACGGTTTGATCCGGCTGCTTTGGCAGCCTTGGCAGCCTCAAGCACTTCCTCTAAATCCATTAATTTGTTAGCTTTCACATCAGTGTCATAGCGGGCAGCCTGAGGGCAGTAGCTACAGTCCTCAGGGCATCCACCAGTCTTAATTGACAAGAGCGTTGCTAATTCCACATCACCTTCAGGGAAGTTTGCGCGATGAGTCTCTTGAGCTTTAAACATCAAATCGTTCAAGGGAAGGTTAAATAAAGCCTCAATTTGAGCTACTGACCAAGCGCCCGATGCATCTACCTCTTGATGCCAATCTTTTTGAGATTTCACTTGGGTAAGGGGGTTTTCAGTAGTTTGGGTAGCCTGCATGGTCGAATTCCAGAAAATAGATCAATTCAAGGCATAAACATAACAGATACAAGCTTGGATTAGGAAAAACTAGTGGTCAAATACCAAAGATGAAGCCTAATTCCGATCCAAATCAAATCTCCCTGGTTGATCGCAGCCTTGATGCTGTTTGGCATCCCTGTACCCAGATGAAGCATCACGAGTCATTGCCCTTAATTGCCATTACTAAAGGTAAGGGTGCTTGGCTTTTTGATGACCAGGGAAATTCTCTGCTCGATTGCATTAGCTCTTGGTGGACCAATCTGTTTGGGCACTCAAATCCCCGCATCAACCAAGCGATTACTGATCAACTCGAGAAAATTGAGCACGTCATGCTCGCCGGATTTACGCACCCACCCGTCGTGGAGTTATCCGAGAAGTTATCTGCCTTAACAAATGGATATTTAGGCCATATTTTTTATGCCTCTGATGGCGCGTCTGCGGTAGAAATTGCATTGAAGATGAGCCACCACTTCTGGCGACTGAACAATCAACCCCAAAAGAAAAAATTTGTCTGCCTAGAAAACGGCTATCACGGCGAGACTTTAGGTGCACTCGCAGTAACTGATGTCGCGATCTTTCGTGAGGCCTACGGCTTGCTATTAAATGATGTTTTCACAGTGCCTTCGCCGGATATACGTAAAGCCAAATTAGGTGAAAGTGCTGACGATGTGGCTAGACACGCTGTCGAAAAGTTAGAGGAATTACTAAAAGTTGAGCACCACAATATTGCTGCCATGATTGTTGAGCCACTGGTTCAGTGTGCCGGACAGATGGCAATGCACTCGCCAAAATACTTACGCTTAGTACGGTCCCTTTGTGACCGCTACGACATTCACCTCATCGCTGATGAGATCGCAGTAGGCTGTGGTCGTACAGGAAAATTTTTTGCCTGTGAACACGCTGGCATATGGCCTGATTTCTTAACTCTGTCTAAAGGCATTAGCGGTGGTTATCTTCCACTTTCGCTTTCCATGACCACAGACAAAATTTATCGTGCCTTTTACAGCGATCAAACACAACAAGGTTTTTTGCACTCCCACTCCTATACCGGCAATCCATTAGCCTGTGCTGCCGCTCTTGCTTGCTTAGAAATATTTGAGACTGAATCTGTTCTTGAAAAAAATATCGCTCGAAGTGTTGATCTTGCAAAAGCATTTATATGGGCTCAAGAAGATATTCGTATTAGCCATTGGCGACAGCAAGGTATGATTCTCGCTTTCGATATCAAACACGAATACCTTAAAAACCCAAGCTCCTTTGCTCGCGAGATGTTTGCAGCTGGCTTGAGGGAAAAAATACTGATTAGACCCATTGCAAATACGATTTATGTCATGCCTCCGTACATTCTTTCTGCTGACGAAACGATGCACATGGGCGCCTCTGTAAAACGCGCCCTAGATCAGGTGTTGGCATGAGCTCAAAATTTCTTGCGCGCGCTATGGCAGAACATCAAATTGCCGCTCTCGATGAGCAGTTACTAAAACGTAAACTACGTATTACTGAAACACCCTGCGATACCAAGGCTCGCATAAATCAACGGGAACTCAACACCTTTTGTAGTAACGACTACCTAGGTTTAGCAAATCACCCAAAATTAGTTTCTGCGCTGGCGGAAGGTGCCAAGCTATATGGGGTTGGTAGCGGTGCCTCGCATTTAATTAGTGGTCATAGCATTGCCCATGACTTGCTTGAAAAAAAATTAGCGGCTTGTGAAGCTAAACATATACCTGATGCAAAAGCGCTTTTCTTTAGCACTGGCTATCTTGCGAATATTACTGCGATTACCGCCTTAGTCAGACTTGCTGAGCAAGGACAAGCGAGTATTTATTCCGCCAAACTCAATCATGCTTCCTTAATTGATGGCGTTCGTCTAGCAAGCGCTCAAACAAAAGCTCAAGTGAGCTTATTTGACCACCAAAATCTTTCTAGTTTGGAGGAGGCATTACAGCAAGACGATCATCCACTCAAATTGATTGTGACTGATGGTGTCTTTAGTATGGATGGCGATATTGCGCCCGTTGAAAAGCTACTCCATATTGCCGAGCAATATGATGCCCTATTGATGGTAGATGATGCACATGGTTTTGGCGTCCTTGGGGAACAAGGTCACGGTATTCTGGAGCAATCCGGAGTACATTCAGAAAGAATTATCTATATCGGTACGCTTGGTAAAGCAGCCGGTGTGAGCGGTGCATTTATTTGCGCAACTAACACCTTCGTTGAGTGGCTCATCCAAAAAGGGCGTCCCTATATTTACAGCACAGCAACACCGCCTGCCATTGCGCATACCCTTCTCATGAGTCTTGAACTAATCGAGGGTGTTGAGGGTATTACGCGTCGCAAACAATTACATCAATTAATTCAGATTTGGCGCGATGAAATGACTTTTTCAGACTGGGAAAAAACGTCTTCATCCACCCCAATTCAACCAGTCATCTTAGGCAGTAATGCTAATGCTTTAGCGGCAGCTAAGCTATTAGATGAAGCAGGATATTGGATACCAGCGATTCGCCCTCCCACTGTTCCTGTCGGAAGTGCACGTTTACGCATTACCTTTTCTGCAAACCATAGTGTTGAGGACTTACATGGCCTCATGAAGACATTAAAAAAGATCGAGTATGTAGTGAAAGCTGGCTTATGAGAGTGGATACCCCAGTCGGTTTTTTTATTACCGGCACCGATACCGAGGTAGGGAAAACTTTAGTCAGCGGCGCTTTGATCTTGAAACTGCAAGATGCGGGCCATCAGACGATTGGGTTTAAACCCGTAGTTGCTGGCACTTATATTGATTCCAATGGTGAGCAAAAGAATGAAGACTTGGAGACATTACGGATTGCCTCAGGATTGAGCCCTCACGGGCAAAGTCTTTGTCCTTATATTTTGGATAAAGCGGCAGCGCCGCACCTGGTTGCGCAGAAAAATGGTTTGCAGTTAGATGCGACTCTCATTCTGGATGCATGGAAAACACTCATTCCCACATTTGATTCGGTAGTAGTTGAAGGTGCAGGTGGTTTTTTGGTCCCCTTAAATGCGCAGGATGACTTGGCAGATATAGCGCAGGCCATGGATTTGCCGGTCATTCTTGTTGTGGGCATGCGCTTGGGATGTATTAATCACGCCCTACTGACTTGTGAAGCAATAGTGTCACGTCAGCTTACTATTGCCGGCTGGGTAGCCAATACGCTTTCCGATGAAATGCCGCTGCTAGAAGAGAATATCCAAACCTTAAAAGATCGAATTTTTGCACCTTTTTTAGGAGTCATTCCTCATCTTCCAGCGCCGCTTGAAAAAACTGAAAATACCCCCTACTCCCTAGAGGCCTTGCGCTTTGCTGCAGAGCATATAAGGCTTCCTGAGTAAATTCAGATAAGATGAAGTTATGCGATTACTTCCAGAAATTATCGACTCCGCATCGGCCATACAAGAGATTCGCCGCAGCATCCACGCGCATCCCGAACTACGCTTTGAAGAAAATCGTACCTCCGATCTTGTAGCAGAAGCACTTTCGAGTTGGGGTATCACCGTTTATCGTGGCCTCGGAAAAACTGGAGTTGTCGGCAGAATTGATGGTGATCTAGGTCCTGGCAAGATGGTTGGTCTGCGGGCCGACATGGATGCCCTGCCATTACAAGAACACAACACCTTTGAGCACACCTCACAAAATCCCGGCAAGATGCATGCCTGTGGCCATGATGGTCATACTGCGATGCTCTTGGGCGCGGCTCAGTATTTATCCAATCATCGGGATTTTAAAGGCACAGTGATTTTCATTTTTCAGCCAGCCGAGGAAGGTGGTGCTGGCGCGCAAGAAATGATTAATGATGGTCTATTCAAACAATTTCCGTGTGATGCGGTTTTTGGTTTACATAACTGGCCCGGTCTTGCGGAAGGCCATTTTGGTGTCACCTCCGGCCCCATGATGGCTTCAAGCAATACTTTTGAAATCACTATTCGTGGCAAGGGTGGTCATGCTGCATTACCGCACAATAGTGCCGACCCCTTACTGGCAGGGACTCAAGTTGTGCAAGCTCTACAAAGTATTATTACGCGCAATAAACGCCCAGTGGATGCAGCCGTTTTATCGGTAACTCAGTTTAATGCGGGCAAGACGAGTAATGTCATTCCTGATAGCGCTTTTATTGGCGGTACGGTTCGCACATTCACTCTCGAGGTTTTAGATTTAATTGAACAACGTTTAAAAGAAATCTCACATAACGTAGCTTGCGCATTTGACTGTCAAGCAGAGGTGAGTTTTACTCGCAACTATCCTCCACTTATTAATCATGACAAAGAAGTGAAGTTTGCTAGCGAAGTCATGAGTGAATTGGTGGGCGCGCAAAATGTCAATACCGCAATTGATCCCACCATGGGTGCTGAAGACTTCGCGTTCATGTTGCTGGAGAAGCCTGGCTGTTATGTATTCTTAGGTAATGGCGATGGTGATCATCGCGCCGTAGGTCACGGCATGGGGCCATGCCATCTTCACAATCCCTCTTATGACTTCAACGACGCACTGATTCCGGTGGGCGTGAGCTACTGGGTCAAGCTAGCTCAACACTATTTAGAAAAATAATCAGTTCGGGCGCCTGTCTTTTAGTAAATTACGAATTCGTAAATTGAGCAGGTCGCTTTTCTATAAAAGCCGCCATACCTTCTTTTTGATCCTTAGTCGCAAAGCAAGCATGGAATAGGCGTCGCTCAAAGTGAATGCCCTCTGCCAGCGTAGTCTCATAGGCAGCATTGACAGCCTCTTTCACCATAATCGATGTAAGTAATGGCATGTCTGCAATTGTTTTAGCAATGGCCTTTACCTCTTTTAGTAACTCCGCTTGAGGAAAAATTCGGGCAACGAGACCTGAGCGCTCCGCTTCAATGGCATCCATCATGCGGCCAGTGAGGGCCAAGTCCATTGCCTTGGCTTTTGAGACTGCGCGGGGTAAGCGTTGGGTACCACCAGCACCAGGAATAATGCCCAGCTTCACTTCTGGCTGAGCAAACTTAGCATTGTCAGCGGCCATGATGGTGTCACACATCATCGCTAATTCACAACCTCCGCCAAGAGCATAGCCTGACACTGCTGCAATAACTGGCTTGCGCACTCGTCTGATTTGCTCCCAGTTACGCGAAATAAAATCGCCACGATACACATCAGCGAATCCATACTTGGCCATCGTCGCAATATCTGCGCCCGCGGCAAATGCTTTATCACTGCCTGTAACAATGATGCAACCGATACCATCATCTGCGTCAAAACTCATCATGGCAGTTCCCAGCTCATTCATCAACTCATCATTCAGGGCATTGAGTACTTGTGGGCGATTGAGAGTAATTAAGGCAACTTTGCCATCTACTTCAGTCAATATAGTGTTGTAAGTCATCGATTTCTTTCAAAAAATATTCGCTCAGCGGGGTAGTAATAACCACATCTTGCCATCTTGCTTCATGCGCCCCGCCAATTCGCCTGCAGAATCACCTGATCCCCAATAGTAATCCGCTCGTACCCCGCCGACAATGGCTTTACCCGTATCTTGAGCCATCACCAGCTTTTGTAAGGTTTGGCTACTGAGTGGTTTAGTGGTGCTTAAAAATACCGGAGCCCCCAAGGGCATTGCCCTTAAATCAATGGCAATGCTGCGCTCGCTTGTCAAAGATATACCCAAGGCACCAATAGGGCCTAGATCAGCACTGACATTGCTGGGCAACTCTTTAAAGAATACAAAGCGAGGATTGGCGTTCAACATTTCTTCTATACGACTTGGATTACGCTTAGCCCATGCAGAAATGCCCTGCATGGTTGCTTGGCTGCGGGTAATTTCCTTGCGATCAAGCAACCACTGCGCAAAAGACTTGAACGGCTGATCATTGGTGCCGGCATAACCTAGTCTGAGTACCCGACCATCTTCCAGACGAATTTTTCCAGAGCCTTGAATTTGCATGAATGCCGCTGCGACAGGATCTTGCACCCAGGCGATTTCGGAGCCTCGGAGAATCCCAGAACTCATGAGCTCTGCACGCGGCGGTGCTGGGTTTGGCTTAACGTTTTTCCAAGCACTTGGTAGTCCATACAAGGGTACGGTGTAGGCAGCGGTGCGAGTTTGGGAACCGTTCATGACCGGCTCGTAATAGCCTGTAATCAGCCCAGTTTCGCCACCGGTGGCAGTATTGCGCACCTCATATGCTTGAAAGTTTTCCTCAAAATATTGGCGCACCGCCTGCTTATCTCGCCCTGAGACCGCTGATGCTTGGGAGCACACCTGCCGCCAGTTAATCTCACTATTACGCTTACGTAAAGCATCACAACTTTTGAGCCAAGCAGGCCAAGCCTGAGTGAAGTCATCTTCTTGCCAGCCTGGCAAGTCTTTCCAAGTCACCGATCGAAAGTTAGCTATAGGCGAGCTGTAGATGGTCGGGGCGCCTGCATCAGAGCGGGAAGCAGTCCCTCGGGTCGGGGGCGTAGAGCAAGCCGCTAATAAACCGGCAATGCTGATAGCGAATACACTGCAAATAAATGCCCTTGAAACATTGTTGTGACTCACTAATCTGGATATAAAAATCATGATTGCCAATTTACTCGATAAATACCCCATGATCTTGTTTGCTCTAGAGGGGGGGCTCGCTTTAGCCCTCTTACTATTTATTGTCCTTTGGACTGGTAAGGGCAAAAAATAGCAAAGCGAGAATCTAGTGCAAGGTTCGAGGCATCACCAAGGCAAACTCTGGGATGGGGGCCTGGAAAAACTGAGCCTCTTCAGTGACGCAAAAATACTCTCCACGCATGGTTCCGGCTGGCGTCGGCAAAGTAGCCCAGCTGGTGTACTCAAATTGCTCCCCAGCCCGTAAAAGGGGCTGCTGCCCCACCACACCTAGGCCACGAACCTCCTGGACATCATTGTCCCCATCGGTGATGAACCAATGGCGGGCAATCAGCTGGATGCTGGCTGTCCCCGTATTCTTGATGATGACAGTGTAAGCAAAGGCAAATTGCCGGTTATCTGGGTCAGACTGCTCTGGCAAATACTGAGTTTTGACCGTAATGGTGATTTGATGAGGATTCATGCTCGAATTCTGCTCTATCCTTTGGCCAACTGCAAGCTAGAATCTAGGGATGGATAGCCAGAAATCACCCTCAAATAGCCAGTTTGTCATTGCCCCCTCCATTTTGTCAGCTGACTTTGCCTGTCTTGGCAAAGAAGTACAGGATGTTCTCTTGGCCGGCGCTGACTGGATCCACTTTGATGTCATGGACAACCATTACGTTCCTAACCTGACTATTGGCCCCTTGGTTTGCGAAGCCATTCGCCCTCATGCATTGAAAAATGGCAAACCCGCCATGATTGATGTGCACTTAATGGTAGAACCCGTAGATCGCCTCGTACCGGATTTTGCAAAAGCAGGAGCAAACCTGATTAGCTTTCATCCAGAAGCGAGTCCGCACGTCAATCGCACAATCAACCTCATTCGTGATCAAGGATGTCAAGCTGGCCTAGTATTGAATCCAGCTACACCACTAGATTATTTGGACCACACCCTAGACTTACTGGATCTCGTTTTACTGATGTCAGTCAACCCAGGTTTTGGTGGTCAGTCATTTATTCCCAGTACGCTGAATAAAATCACACAAGTGCGCGCTCGCCTAGATCGTTACCAACTCGAAACTGGTCGCCACATTCGCCTTGAAGTAGATGGCGGTATTAAAGTCGACAACATTGCAGAAATAGCCAAAGCAGGTGCAGATACTTTTGTTGCTGGTTCCGCAATCTTTGGCAAAGAAAACTATGCTGAGATCATTAAAACGATGCGCGCAGAACTAGCGAAGTCAGGAAAAGCGTAATGCAGCACGCAGAATTTCTTGCCCTCGCAAAACAGGGTTTCAATCGCATACCTTTGGTCAAAGAAGTTTTAGCCGACTTAGAAACACCACTCTCGCTATACGTTAAGCTCACTCAAGCGTTTGGACAAAAGAATACCTACCTATTAGAGTCTGTTTTAGGTGGTGAGCGCTTTGGTCGCTTCTCCTTTGTTGGTCTTCCTGCAAAAACTGTTTTAAGGACTGTAGGCACACCCGATACTCCACTCACTGAAGTTCTCTTCAACGACAAGGTGGTTGAAAGTAATCATGACAATCCACTAGATTTTGTAGATGCTTATTTCAAACGCTTCAAAGTAGCGCTACAGCCTGGCCTGCCACGCTTTTGCGGTGGACTTGCTGGCTACTTCGGCTATGACACGGTTCGCTATATCGAATCTCGTTTAGCTAAGCACAAACTTCCTGATGAACTCGGCGTACCAGATATTCAATTAATGCTGACAGAAGAATTGGCAGTTGTTGATAACGTTGCTGGTCGCATTTATCTAATTGTCTACGCAGATCCGAGCATCACAGATAGTTTTGAAAAAGCCCACACTCGATTAAAAGAATTACTTGCTTGCTTAAGCAAACCTGTCAGCATGCCCGCATCCTTACCAAGCGCTAAAACAGAATTAATTCGTAAGTTCAAAGCGACAGATTTTGAAAGCGCCGTTCTTAAAACTAAAGAATATATTTTGGCTGGCGATTGTATGCAGGTAGTGATTGGTCAGCGGATTAGTAAACCATTTACAGATTCACCGCTGTCGCTCTATAGAGCCTTGCGCTCTTTAAATCCATCGCCTTATATGTATTTCTATGATTTTGGCGATCTGCAGGTAGTGGGCTCATCACCTGAGATCTTAGTACGCCAAGAGCAGCGTGAGAGTCAGAAGATCGTGACCATTCGTCCGTTAGCAGGTACACGCCCTCGTGGCGCGACACCAGAAGAGGATGAGCGCCTTGCTACAGAATTACTTGCCGATCCAAAAGAAATTGCAGAGCATGTCATGTTGATTGATCTAGCCCGTAACGATGTGGGTCGTATTGCAAAGACCGGCACAGTTAAATTGACAGACTCTATGTCGATTGAAAAATATTCTCACGTACAGCACATTGTGAGCTCTGTTGAAGGTGAATTACTCGACAATATGAGCAATATGGATGTTCTACGTGCAACCTTTCCAGCCGGCACTTTATCTGGCGCGCCAAAGATTCGGGCGATGGAAATTATTGATGAGATGGAAATTGTGAAACGTGGTGTCTATGGTGGCGCAGTAGGCTACCTTTCTTTCTCAGGCGACATGGATGTGGCGATCGCCATTCGTACTGGCGTGATTCGCGATGGCGTTTTGCACTCGCAAGCTGGCGCTGGTGTTGTTGCAGATTCTGACCCTACTGCCGAGTGGAAAGAAACTGAAGCCAAAGCCCGTGCCGTGTTGATGGCAGCAGACTTAGTACAAGGAGGACTCGATGCTCCTCATGATTGATAACTACGATTCATTTACCTATAACCTTGTTCAATACTTTGCCGAACTTGGCCAAGAGGTCAAAGTTTTTCGTAATGATGAGATTTCTGTAGAAGAGATTGCCAGGATTAAGCCTGCACGCATTTGTATTTCTCCTGGGCCTTGCAGCCCTGCAGAAGCAGGTATTTCAGTAGCCACAATTCAGCGCTATGCAGGACAAATTCCGATTCTGGGTGTCTGCCTAGGACATCAAGCGATTGGTGAAGCTTTTGGCGGCAAAATTATTCGCGCCCAAAAAGTGATGCATGGTAAGACCGACGATATTCACCATACTGGTGTTGGCGTTTTCAAAGATTTACCCAACCCATTTAAAGTAACCCGCTATCACTCTCTTGCAATTGAGAAGAGCTCATTGCCAGCAGTGCTCGAAATCACTGCTACATCCTCCGATGGTGAAATCATGGGCGTTCGTCATAAAGAACTTGCAGTAGAGGGTGTGCAATTCCATCCAGAATCGATTCTCTCTGAGCATGGTCATGCACTACTCAAGAATTTCTTGCAAGCCAAATAACTCACTGATATACAGTCGATCCCTATGTCTATTACTCCTCAGCAAGCATTGCAACGTTGCATTGAACATCGCGAACTCTCTCACGATGAAATGACGGCAATGATGCGTCTGATCATGAGTGGCGAGATGCCACCGACCTTGGTGGCCGGTCTATTAGTTGCTCTGCGTACCAAAAAGGAGACTGTTGGAGAGATCGCTGCAGCTGCCCAAGTGATGCGTGAATTCGCGACACCAGTGCAGGTAGCAGATAGAAAAAATTTAGTGGATGTAGTAGGCACTGGCGGTGATGGAGCCCATACCTTTAACATTTCTACAGCGGCGATGTTTGTCGCTGCAGCAGCTGGTGCAAAAATTGCTAAGCATGGCAACCGCAGCGTGAGCAGCAAATCCGGCAGTGCCGATATTTTAGAGTCCCTAGGTGTGAAGCTATCGCTCTCGCCAGAGCAGGTTGCAAAATGTATTACAGAAGTGGGTGCGGGCTTTATGTTTGCCCCCAACCATCACCCCGCCATGAAAAATGTTGTACCCATTCGGAAAGAATTAGGTGTGCGCACGATCTTCAATATCTTGGGTCCACTCACTAATCCGGCTGATGCTAAACGCATTCTGATGGGTGTGTTTCATGCAGACTTAGTCGGTATTCAGGTACGTGTACTACAAGCAATGGGAATGGATCATGCACTGGTAGTGTATGGCCGCGATGGTTTAGATGAGATTTCTCTTGAGGGCCCCACCTTAGTAGGTGAGCTCAAGGATGGTGTAGTACGTGAATATGAAATCCATCCAAAAGACTTTGGTTTGAAGACTGCGCCTAGCAATAGCTTTAAGGTGGCCGATGCCGAAGAATCTAAAGCGATTGTTTTAGATGTGCTCAATAAAACGCTTGGCCCAGCGAGTGATATTGTTTGTCTTAATGCAGGTGCAGTCCTTTACGTGGCTGATGTGGCACCGAGTATTGCTAGCGGCATTCAGCTGGCGCAAGCTGCTATTGCCTCTGGCGCTGCCCGTCAAAAGCTGGACCAATTTATAGCTGCAACCCAATATTAATAAAGATCTTCATGAGCGATATCCTCGACAAAATCGTTGCTACCAAAAAAATTGAACTGGCTGCTGATTCAAAAAAGATCTCTTTAGCCAATCAACGGGATCAGGCCGAAGAAAGTAATCTGGATGCGCTCTTCAAGCCCCGAGGCTTTATTCAGTCTATTGAGAGAAAGATTGCAGCAGGCAAAGCTGGCGTTATCACAGAGATTAAGAAAGCCAGCCCCAGCAAAGGAATCTTGCGAGACAATTTTCAGCCAGCGGAGATTGCTCAGTCCTACGAAAAAAATGGCGCTGCCTGCCTCTCTGTTCTCACGGACAGGGATTATTTCCAGGGAGCGAATGCCTACCTTCAGGCCGCAAGAGCTGCTTGTAAAATCCCGGTTTTGCGCAAAGACTTTACGATTGATCCTTATCAAGTCTATGAAGCAAGGGCGATAGGTGCTGATGCTATTTTGCTGATTGTGGCCTGCTTAGAGCTCAATCAAATGAAAGAGTTGGAAGCGTGTGCGCACGAACTTGGTATGGATGTGCTGGTTGAGGTTCATAACGCCCCTGAATTAGAGCAAGCGCTTGAATTGAAGACGCCATTACTTGGAATCAATAATCGCAACCTGAAAACTTTTGAGGTTACCCTTCAAACAACCCTATCCTTGTTGTCAATGGTTCCCGCTGGAAAAATACTGGTGACGGAGTCGGGCATCATGAATCGCGCTGATGTGCAATTGATGCGTGATCATCACATCAATGCATTCTTAGTGGGAGAAGCCTTTATGAGAGCAGCTGATCCCGGAGTAGCCCTCAGTGAACTCTTTAGCTAACTGACTTTAGAGGGTTTCATTCGGTCTAAAGCAAACTTAATCAAGCCAATCAGTACTACCGTACCCAGCACATCACCAATCAGCATCACTAGAAAGTGGCTCATGCTGCCAGTCTCATCAAGACCTCGAGCCACAAACCACCACTGATGTAAACCTGCACTAAGTAATGAGTAAATCAAAATGCATGTTAACAAGTGCTGGATATTGAGGTTGCTGAGATCTGATTGAAGCTGAATATTCCTCAGCGCCAATATTTTCGCCAGGTAAGGGGCGAAACCCGATATCAATCCTATCCCGATACAAGTGACTATCTCTTGAGAAAAATCTCCTGAATAGCTAATAAGAAAAGAGCTGATCGCAATTCCTAAGGCTGCAGGTAAACCGAAAATGAGCGTCAATAACAAACGTAAGCCAGCGGGCAGGTAGATCCAGTTCACTCCAAGGCCATAACTCAGATGCGCTGTAAGCCAATCGTTGATATAGAAAAGGCCGGCGTAAGCAAGCGCACTGATAAAAACTCCAGCCAACCATTGGCGATCAATCTTTTCCATTGTCGCTAGTATGGTTGATTCTATAAACACATACAAGTTGCGAACAAGATACATAGGCCTCTAAACAAAATGCATAGGATAT
>JBBAQC010000003.1:99876-113857 GCA_040400535.1 Polynucleobacter sp.
AACAATGCCTACAACTAAATCTTCTCCCTATATTCGGTTTATGAATCTGATTGATGCATTAGACCGCATCAACCCAGGGAAAAAACTCGACTCGACAGAGGAGAGCTTGCTTGATCGAATTGTTTTGAGCTTTTATGCCAATCACTCTCTTTTGGTTGGTGATCTGATTTCCATATCCGAGCTTGGCTCCCAAGCCACGTTGCACGGACGTTTGAAAAACCTCAGTGCCATGGGATACATTAAGATGGCTGCGAATGAAGATGGGCGCAAAAAAGAGGTAGTGCCCACTAAGATCGCTATTAAACGCTATGAAGAAATATCCAAGTGCCTAGAAAAAGCCGTCAAAGCGAGTTGATTTAGGCTCCCTGAAAGCAAAAAAGCCCTTACTCTTAACAATAAGGGCTTTTTCTTTGGAAGTAACTCTTTAGACGTTAAAAAGGAAGTTCAAAACATCGCCGTCTTTAACTACGTACTCTTTACCTTCGGCGCGCATCTTGCCAGCCTCTTTTGCTCCGGGCTCACCTTTAAATTGAATGAAATCTTCATAAGCAATCGTTTGCGCACGAATGAAGCCACGCTCAAAGTCCGTATGAATGACTCCAGCAGCCTGGGGGGCGGTGTCACCTTGATGAATGGTCCAAGCACGAACCTCTTTAACACCTGCCGTAAAGTAGGTCTGTAGCCCCAATAACTTATATCCCGCACGAATCACGCGATCTAATCCAGACTCTTCCATACCTAGGTCGGCAAGGAACTCCACTTTATCGGCATCATCCAAGTCGGCAATCTCAGCCTCGATTGCGGCGCAGACGGCCACTACCGGAGCACCCTCTTTGGCCGCATGCTGAATAACCGCCTCTAAATGGGGATTATTTTCAAAACCATCTTCTTTGACGTTGGCGATATACATTGCCGGCTTCGCCGTAATTAAGCAGAGCGGCTTTAAGAGCAGATTTTCTTCTTCCGTGAGCTTCATGCTGCGCACCGGCTGAGCTTGATCTAAGTGCGCCTGCACTTTGGTCAGCACAGCCACTAAGGCAGCCGCCTCTTTATCGTTACCTGATTTAGCAGCCTTACTAGAACGCTGAAGGGTTTTTTCAACAGTCGTTAGGTCAGATAAGGCTAACTCGGTATCGATCACCCCAATATCGGAGATCGGATCAATCTTACCTGCAACGTGGATCACGTTTGCATCCTCAAAACAGCGCACCACATGGGTAATGGCGTCAGTTTCGCGAATATTAGCTAAAAACTGATTTCCCAGGCCTTCACCTTTAGAAGCGCCAGCTACCAATCCCGCAATATCGACAAATTCGACAGCTGCGGGCAGGATGCGCTCGGGCTTGACAATCTCAGCCAAAGCGGCAAGACGGGGGTCAGGAACCTCGACCACACCCACATTAGGCTCGATCGTGCAGAAAGGATAGTTTTCCGCCGCGATTCCAGCCTTGGTAAGCGCGTTAAAGAGGGTAGATTTGCCGACGTTAGGCAGGCCGACGATGCCACATTTTAAAGACATAGCCGTATTGTAAATGGCTAGTTTCGATATCATCGAGATATGTCCGAAGTTCAACAAGATTTCATTGCTAAATTGCCCAAAAAAACCTCCCCAATACAGGTAGTTGATGTAGTGGTCGTCGGTGGAGGCATTGTGGGCAAGGCTTGTGCTTTGGGTCTAGCTCAGCTCGGGTTTCAAACAAGTCAAATTGCTCCTGACTTAGGGCAAAGCATTCCAGCACCTGAAGGTAGTCAATGGGGTCAACGAATTTATGCTTTTTCTCCGGGCACTCAAAAATTACTGGCGCATCTACAGATTTGGGATGCCATTGACCAACACCGTTTACAACCGGTTCGCGATATGCAAATTTTTGGTGATCGCGCAGAAAAACACGATCAGCTACATCTATCTGCTTTTGAAGCAGGAACGCCTCAGCTAGCCTGGATTGGTGAAGCGAATGTAATTGAACATAATCTAGATCAGGCCTCACGCTTTCAAAAAAAGTTAGAGCGTGTTAGTGAGGTAGTTGAAAACATTCAAGTCAATTCTGATGGAGTCATCCTGCAACTCAAAAATGGCTCTAGCCTGCAAGCCAAACTAGTCATTGCTGCTGATGGAGCGCATTCCCCCATACGGGCCGAAATAGGCATATCCGCAAAAGAAGAAAGTTACTCACAAAACGCTGTAGTAGCCAATTGGATTTGCAGCAACGCCCATCTAGAAACTGCTTATCAATGGTTTTTGCCAGGCGGCGACATCATAGCGATGCTGCCCTTACCGAACAAGCAAGTCTCCATGGTGTGGTCAACCTCTCCCGAAAATGCTGCGGACCTTTTAAAACTCGATTCAGCTGCTTGGGCCGAGCAATTTTCCTCAATTGCCAAGGGTGCAATCCATTCGCAACTTGGCGAGCTTACTCTGAATTCAACACCAGCCGCTTTTCCGCTCAGAAGAATTCGTGCCAGTCGTTTTATTGGTCCCACTGAAAATCCTAAAGTAGTTTTGATTGGGGATGCCGCTCATGTCATGCATCCCTTAGCAGGACAAGGGCTCAATCTCGGCCTAAGAGATGTTGCAACACTGCTCAACATCTTGAGAAAGCGTGAGTCATTCAGAATGCTCAATGACAAAGTATTACTGCGCCGCTATGAACGCCAACGTCAAGGTGACACCAGCGCACTGCTTTGGGTAACAGATCAATTGAAGAAACTATTCTCGGCAAGTAGTGGCGCTGAAAAACAATTGCGTAATTGGGGTTTAGGTATGGTTAATCGCAGTCACTTTATTAAACGGCGTCTGATAGAACGCGCACTTGGGGATGCTGATTTTGAATAAATTATTTTTGACTATTGCATTTACTGGCCTCCTTCCTTTTTTGGCAGGAATCGTGCACGCCCAATCAGATCAACAAGTCCGATCTGAATTGCAAAAGAAGATTGGCCCAAATACCAAAATCAAAGGTGTTTCTCAATCGCCTATCCCCGGAATTTATGAGGTGCTGGTTGGAAATGAGGTCTTTTACACTGACGCTAATAGTAAGTATTTAATTCAAGGAGAAATCATTGAGATCGCTACGGGAAAAAATATTACCGAACAAAAACAAGCTGATCTCAATCGCATTAAATGGTCTGAACTCAACCCAGCGCATGCATTAAAAGCAGTGCGTGGTAACGGTAGTCGTCAGATTGCCGTTTTCTCTGACCCCAATTGCGGTTATTGCAAGCGCCTGGATAAATCATTACAACAACTAGATAACGTCACTATCTACACCTATCTCATTCCGATTCTGTCAGCCGACTCTGCGCAAAAGTCGAAACAAATTTGGTGCTCTGCCGACCCCCAGAAAGCCTACATTGATTGGATGATTAATGGCATTGCGCCCAGCGGAAAAAGTGATTGCACTACTCCACTAGATAAAAATACGGCCTTTGCTAAAACTTATGGCATTACAGGCACACCGACTATTTTCTTTACTGATGGTAGCCGTTTTCCTGGCGCTGTCCAGATTACTGATATTGAAAAGAAATTCAGTAGTTTGAAGTAAGTGGTAATGCCAATGAATCAATTGAATACCCCAGATCTTCCTGCAATCCAGTACACCATTTGGTCGGCAGATTTGCATGGCCACCGTTTTCATGTGAAATTGCGCATTCAAAATCCCTCGCCTAATGGACAGATTCTGCAAATGCCCGCCTGGATTCCAGGTAGCTATTTGATTCGGGATTTCAGCAAGCAAATCGAAACGATTGAAGCATTTGCACTTGATAAACCAAATAAGCCACTAGTATTAGAGCGAATCGATAATGATCAGTGGCGTTTACCTGCGATCACTAGTGCAGTAGAAGTCCTCACAACAGTGTACGCATTTGATTCTTCTGTGCGCGCCGCCTTCTTGGATACTGAACGTGCATTCATCAACCCTAGCAGCCTCTGTTTAGCAGTCATCGGTCAAGAGTCTTTGCCTTGCGCTGTAGTGTTAGTTCCACCTAAAGATAGTTATGCAAATGCTTGGACTGTTCAGACAGGCTTACAGCCAGCCAAAGTTAATAGTCAAGGCTATGGTTTTTATCTCGCTAAAAATTATGATGATCTCCTAGATCATCCCATTGCAATGGGTGAGTTTCAGATTGCGCATTGGCAATCTAATGGTGTGTCACATGCCATGGCTATTCAGGGTTACATCCATGAAGTGGATCTTGAGCGCTTAGCAACCGATCTTCAGGCGATCTGCAGCAGCACCATTAATCTCTTTGAACCAAAGACTAAGAAAGCACCTTTTCAGAATTATTTATTTTTGGTGAATGCGGTCCTCTCTGGATATGGTGGGCTCGAACATCGCAATAGCACTGCTCTACTGTGCCGTCGCGATCAGATTCCCCAAATAAATACTCCTTTAGATGAAACATCCTATCGTGAGTTTTTAGGTCTCTGTAGTCATGAATACTTCCACGCCTGGTTAGTCAAACGCATTCAGCCGAAAGCTTTTCAGCCCTATCAACTCAATCGCAGAAACCATACCCGCTTGCTATGGTTGTTTGAGGGCTTCACTAGTTATTACGATGACTTGCAGTTATTCCGCAGTAAACGAATTGACCTCAAAACCTATCTCAAGCTCGTTGCCAATAATTGGAATGGGATTTTGCGTGGACCGGGAAGGCTTAAACAAAGCCTCGCAGATAGTTCGTTTGATGCCTGGACTAAGTACTATCAAGCTGATGAGAACACGCCGAATGCGGTAGTCAGTTATTACGGTAAAGGCGCCCTGCTTGCCCTAGGCTTAGATCTTAAGATTCGCGCATTTACAAGTAACCGTCAGTCCTTAGATGACTTGATGCGTCTCATTTGGCAAACCCATGGAGTCACGCTAGATGGTATCGCTGAAGATGGCTTGGATGAGTTGATACTCAAACTACTTGGGAATGGATTCTCCAAAACCTGGCACGAATTAAAGTCTCGCTACATTTTTGGTGTGGAAGATATTCCAATTCAGAAATGGCTTGATGCAGATGTGATTTCGGTTAAACAGAAAGCACACTCCAAGCTTGAAAAAGTCAAACTTCAATTGGGTTTGCGCCATGCTGAGGTAGGTGGCTGGCTTAAAGTGACTCACATACTCGATGGTGGAGCTGCCCAATTAGCGGGCCTTGCCGCTGGCGATCTTTTGGCTAGCATCAATGGTGAACGTATTACTGCTGCGCGCTGGGATAAGGTGTTATCTAGCTTGAATTCAGGGCAAGTGATTCAGATTTGCTTTTATCGAGATGATCTGGAGCATGAGTGCATGACAACCCTTGAGGATGATCAATTGCCAACTCAGTTCGCACTCACCCCCACTGAGTAATGCATTCGTTTTCTGCGGCCGATATTCCGGAAGATTGGCGCGCCCTACTCGGAGATTATTTTGAATCCCCTGAGTGGCAAACACTACAGACCAATCTGAGAGCTGAGCTTCATCAGAATGCAGAGAAGTTTTGCCCTCAGCCCCAGAACTTCTTCAAAGCCCTAGAACTCACGCCGCCATCCAAGGTCAAAGTGGTGATTTTGGGCCAGGATCCGTATCACTCCCCAGGGCTAGCCCAGGGATTAGCTTTTTCTATCCCAAATAATATTCCGACCAATTCCCGGGTATTTCCAAGCTCACTACGTAATATCAGTAAAGCACTGGCACTAGAGGGCTTTGGCACCCTTCCCAATGGCGATCTCCATGCTTGGGCTGCGCAAGGTGTCCTGCTTCTCAATACTGCCCTGAGCGTTAAATTGGGGGAGGCTGCTAGCCATGCCAACCTGGGCTGGAAACCCTTCATTGACAAACTAATAGGCGCCTTAGCGCAGCAAAAGCCACATTTAGTATGGATGCTATGGGGCGGTCACGCCCAATCCAAGTTACCCCTGATTGAAGCAGTCCCAGATCAATTGATTCTGCAGTCCTCCCACCCATCAGGGCTTGGGGTCTATAAAACAGATCGGCCTTTTCTTCAGCCTAGCGGGAAAGCAAGCTGTGGGCACTTTACTAAAGCCAATGAGTGGCTAATTGCAAACCAGCAGTCGCCAATTCAGTGGGTTCATAGCCAGGATGACCTATTCCAATAATTTACTTGCAAGAAAGATGCTTCTTAGAGTAAAGTAGATATCATTGATACATATCAATAAACAGGGGAGGTTTCATGGATTTAGCGCAAATTTTCACAACAGGTCGCAGCCAAGCAGTCAGACTACCTAAGGAGTATCGCTTTGCCGAAACCGAAGTTACCGTCCAGCATTTCGGTGGTGGCGTACTTCTATTGCCCAAAAACGGCCTTTTTGCGGCTATTTCCGCTTCTTTAGCCAACTTTGAACCAGGTCTGGAATTAACGCGTGAGCAGCCCGCGCAACAAGATCGCGTGGATATTGCACCTTGATCCTGCTCGATACCAATATTTGTATTTACATCATCAACCAAAGACCCTCTAGCGTTCTAGAACGCTTTAAAGCCTTTAGTACTGGGGAGATCGGGATTTCTAGTATTGTGGCTGCCGAGTTGGCCTTTGGAGTAGAGAAGACTGGCTCTCTGCGAAACAAGCAGGCCCTTGAATTGTTTCTAGCGCCGCTCAGCATTGCTGCTTTCGATGCAGGCTGTGTCTGGGCGTACGCCAAATTAAGAGCCCAATTGGAAAAGCTAGGGCAAGCGATTGGCTCACTTGACACCATGATCGCGGCGCAAGCATTGGCTTTGGATTTACCACTCGTAACTAACAATCAAAAAGAATTTTCGCGCGTTCCAGGGTTGCGGCTAGAAAATTGGGTTTAAATAAAAGTCGTCTTGTGTTTACCAAGCGACAGTCTATTTGGCTGCATCTGTATAAAGGCATCCTGCAATACAAAAAGATTAGGCTTATTTTTTTCGGGGATTCATCTTTACGTTACATGTAACAAATAAATAAGTTAAAATGTTACATGTAACGTAAGAAAAGAATTTTCAAATGTCCTCAAACACCGCAAGCAGAGTCCAAAAGCACCGGCTTTCCCTTAGGAATGCTGGATTACGACCTATTCAATTATGGGTTCCAGATACTCAGGCTCCAGGGTTTTTTGAAGAATGTCGTCGCCAATCAGCTCTGGTAGCCCCCGTCGATCGAGCCGACAACGATTTAATGTCTTTCCTAGATGATTCATTGGCTGATTTGGATGAAGCATGAAGCGTGGCAACATAGTGACAGTTGCTATGCAGGGTGACTTTGGGAAACCCAGACCTGCATTAGTTCTTCAATCAGACGTATTCAGCGACATTCATGCAACGGTAACAGTTGCCTTGATTTCAAGTGAAATTGTGCAAGCTCCAATATTTCGACTTGATATTGAACCCAATGAAGCCAATGGGCTAACCCGGCCATCACAAGTTCAAATTGATAAGATCATGTCAATTCGAACTGAAAAAATTGGCTCTGTGATTGGCAAGCTCAATGACGTCATGATGGTACGAGTCAATAGAGCCCTAGCACTTTGGCTAGGCCTAGCCTAAAGTGAATTTCTAGAAAGTACTGCATAGAGGTAGCCAGCCAAACATGCTGCCACTATGGCACTGAGCCATTCCAGCATCTGCCCAGACTGAAATAAGCCTGTAAATTGCCCCGCATAGGAACTAGCTAGGGCAGCAATACTGCCAACCAAGACTGCTATGAGGAATTTCTTAGCCCCGGGCTTAGATTGACGTTTTCCTGGGTAAAAAACCAAGGCAAATACGCCAGTTAAGCCACCGATCACCAGAAAAGCTAAAAACCCCATTACTGCCCCCATGAATACTGCCATCAAATCTATAATCACCATTATGAAGTTGTTGACACTCGGCATCAATCATCACACAGCGCCGGTCGCCATTCGGGAAAAAGTTGCCTTTGACCCTGAATTTCTTCAAGAAGCGTTGCACGATCTTCGCCAACATCTCGTTGGCGCGAATCAGGCCGGCCTGCCTGAAGCCACAATCTTGTCTACCTGCAATCGTACTGAACTCTATTGCGCCGCTAATGATGCCGATGCAGCCAGTCTTCTACATGAAGCTACTTTTGACTGGTTAGCCAAAACCCAACAACTTGCACCAAGCAGCTTAGAGCCGCACATTTATTCACTACCGCAATCAGATGCGGTACGTCACGCCTTTAGAGTAGCCTGCGGATTAGATTCCATGGTGATTGGCGAAACCCAAATCTTGGGTCAGATGAAAGATGCTGTGCGCACTGCCAACGATGCAGGCGTCCTTGGTACTTATCTCAATCAACTCTTTCAGAAAACCTTTGCGGTCGCAAAAGAAGTTCGTGGCTCGACAGAGATTGGCGCACATTCAATTTCGATAGCAGCCGCATCCGTTCGACTAGCAGAGCGTATTTTTGAAAGTATTACTGAGCAACGTGTTTTGTTTATTGGCGCTGGCGATATGATCAGTTTATGTGTCACGCATTTCGTGGCACGTAAACCTAAAGTAGTTGCAATCGCCAATCGAACTATTGAGCGCGGCCAAGAGTTAGCAGACTCGATTTCTCTTCAAGATGTTGAGGCAGAATCATTCAAACTCTCTGATTTGCCAAGTCGATTACATGAATTTGACATTATCATTTCCAGCACTGCATCATCGCTACCGATTATCGGTTTAGGAATGGTGGAGAGCGCACTTAAGCAACGTCGTCGTAAACCGATGGTCATGATTGATTTGGCCGTTCCTCGTGACTTCGAGCCTGAGATTGCTCGCTTAAGTGATATCTATCTGTATACAGTCGACGACCTAGGTGTGATGATTCAGACAGGCGCCTCTTTACGTCAAGCAGCAGTAAGCCAAGCTGAAGCGATTATCGAAGATCGTGTGGGTAATTTCATGCACTGGATGCAGGGTCGCAAGACTGTGCCACTCATTCAGGATATTCAGCAACAAGGTGAGCATCTAAGGCAACTTGAACTGGATCGTGCCATGAAACGATTGATGCGCGGCGATGATCCTCAAGAGGTGCTTAATGCGATGGCACAAGGACTCACCAATAAGTTCTTACATGGCTCATTACATGCTTTACAACATTCCAATGGCGCTGAGCGTGACGCCCTGATTAAGTTGCTTCCCATATTATTCGCCTCGCACTCCAAGCCAGAAGACCATTAGATGAAGCCCAGCATGCGGGCTAAGCTAGACCACCTCGATACACGCTTAGCTGAACTCAATTCCTTATTAACTACCGAAGAGTCCACCAAGGACATGGATAACTATCGGAAACTCACACGTGAGCATTCTGATATTGCCACGGTAGTAGAAAAGTTTGGGCTATACAAACAAGCTGAGGCGGATGTTCAAGCAGCTGAAGAGATGCGCAAAGATCCGGAGATGAAGGACTTTGCTGATGAGGAGCAAAAGCAAGCTCAAGCTACTATGGAAGAGCTTGAAGCTGCCCTACAAAAACTATTGCTACCAAAAGACGTCAATGATGAGCGCAATGTTTTTTTAGAAATTCGGGCAGGTACTGGTGGTGATGAAAGCGCCCTCTTTGCCAGCGACCTACTCAGAATGTATACCCGCTTTGCTGAGCGTCAGGGCTGGAAAGTAGAAGTAGTGAACGCTGCTGAATCTGATCTGGGTGGTTATAAAGAAGTTGTTCTGCGCTTAGTTGGTCAGTCTGTTTATTCACGCCTCAAATTTGAGTCTGGTGGTCACCGCGTGCAACGTGTTCCCCAAACAGAAACTCAGGGACGTATTCATACGTCGGCTTGTACGGTTGCTGTAATGCCAGAGGCCGATGAGCTTGAAGCAGTCAAAATTAATCCTGCTGAACTGCGCATTGATACTTTTAGAGCTTCAGGTGCTGGTGGTCAGCATATTAATAAGACGGACTCTGCGGTACGTATTACCCATTTACCCACTGGCACCGTAGTTGAGTGCCAAGATGATCGTAGTCAGCACCGCAATCGTGAACAAGCGATGAAAGTTTTAGTTTCTCGCATCATGGATGCCCGTGAAAGAGAAAAACATCAGCTAGAAGCTCAGACCAGAAAGTCTTTGGTTGGCACTGGTGATCGTAGTGATCGCATTCGGACTTATAACTTTCCGCAAGGTCGCATTACCGACCACCGCATCAACCTCACGCTGTACAAAATTGATGCCATGATGGATGGTGATATAGACGATCTATGCAATGCGCTTGCATCTGAGCATCAAGCCGAGCTCCTGGCGGCACTTGGCGATAATTAATTAAAGTAGGATGAGCATTAGCCAGTCTTTACGCGAATGCATTAGCAACTGCGCATTGCCAGCAAATGAAGCGCGTATCCTGCTGGCGCATATTCTAGAAAAGCACTACCAACTGCCTCGCTCAGCCCTACTGTCTCGTGACGATATGGTACTGAATGAGGCAGCAGATACCGAGTGGAAAGCCCTGGTATCCAGAAGGATCCATGGTGAACCGATTGCCTACATTCTGGGTAAGAAGGGCTTTCACAATATTGAGTTACAAATAGGTCCTGGAGTACTCATTCCGCGCCCAGAAACTGAGCTCCTCGTAGAAATTGCCCTTACTGAAATCGCTAAACTCAATAAACCCACCAAAGTATTGGATCTGGGCACTGGATCTGGTGCTATTGCCTTAGCTATTGCGAGCGCGGTCCCGCTAGCTTCGATTGTGGCAACCGATCAATCCACAGAGGCTTTAGTTATTGCAAAACAAAATGCCCAGTTACTTGATCTCAGCCGGCAAGTCGAGTTTGCGCAAGGAAGCTGGTATGGGGCTTTAGGTCCCCAAAGTCAGTTTGATGTCATTGTGAGCAATCCACCCTATATCGCCAATCAAGACCTTCACCTCACCCAAGGGGACCTCAGGTTTGAACCCCCCTCAGCCCTGACTGATTACGCCAGTGGTCTCAGTTGCCTAGAGATCATTATTTCTGGGGCAGATCAACATTTAAAGCCTAGCGGTTTAATCGCTGTAGAGCATGGCTTTGATCAATCTGAGGTGGTGGTGAAGCTCATGAAATTGGCAGGTTTGATTGATGTGCAGGCTCACCTCGATTTAGCAGGGCACAGCCGTGCTGCCTCTGGACGAAAAAGGCCTTAAAATCATTCCTATGGTGAATTAATCACTGCTTTAGCGATATCGACATCAAGTAAATTCAGGAAAAAATTATGGATACCCAAGCAAAAATTCAAGAAATCGTTTCAAGCCACCCAGTGGTGCTCTTCATGAAGGGCGATGCCCAGTTTCCACAATGTGGCTTCTCTGGCAATGCAATCAATATTTTGCGTGCTAGCGGCGTTGAAACTCTTCACACTGTGAACGTTTTAGAGGATGAAGGGATTCGTCAGGGAATTAAACAATTTTCAAACTGGCCAACTATTCCCCAGCTCTACATCAATGGTGAATTCGTTGGCGGCTCTGACATCATGACGGAGATGTTTCAAAGCGGTGAACTCAAGAAATTAGTTCAAGCTTAAGTTACTCAAGAGTGTCGCGAGATCACGCCAGTGACCTTTGACTTAAGCTCTTTACTGTTGTTCGGCCTGCCATTAGGTTTATGCGCAGGCCTTTTTGTCTATGCCCTCAATTTGCGCTCTGCACTACAACGAGTAGAGCAACAAAACTTAACAGACGCTGCTTTAGCAGTCAGTCTTCGAGCGGAGCGTGATCAGGCATTACAAAATGCCATTCGCCTTGAGGCAGCATTAGATTCAGAGCGCAAACAAGGTCTTGGCAGAATTGAATCCCTCAATGAGGCTAAAGAGGCGCTCACTAGCCAATTCAAAAATCTTGCCAATGAAATTCTAGAAGATAAGTCCAAGCGCTTTGCAGAGCAAAATGTCGCTAGTCTAGATGCTTTACTGAAACCACTCCAAACCAAGCTATCTGAATTTAAAGAGCAGGTGAACACCTCCTACGGCAACGAAGCACGCGAGCGCTTTGCTCTCAAGAGTGAGATTGAGCGTCTAGCCAGTCTCAATCTGCGTATGTCTGATGAGACCCGCTCCCTTACTCAAGCGCTGAAGGGTGACTCCAAAGTCCAAGGCAATTGGGGTGAGCTGGTTCTAGAGTCCATTCTCGAGTCTTCTGGTCTGCGTAAGGGTGAAGAGTATTTAGTACAGGATAGTCATACCCAAATAGACGGCTCACGCCTTCAGCCCGATGTCGTGGTCAAGCTGCCAGAGGGTAGAAGCTTGGTAGTGGATAGTAAGGTCTCGATTACGGCATACGCACGCCATGCCGAAGCAACTGACCCGATAATCTCAGAGCAAGAGTTGGCGGCCCACATTCAGTCACTGCGCCAGCATATTCAAGGGCTCTCGAGCAAAAACTACAGCTCCTTATACGGTATTGGCTCTGTCGACTTTGTATTGATGTTTGTACCCATTGAACCCGCATTCCTGCTAGCCTTGAAGACAGCGCCTAATCTGTATCAAGAGGCCCTAGCCAAAAATATTGTGCTGGTGTGTCCAAGTACTTTGATGGCCACCTTAAGAACTGTCGCGCATCTGTGGAGACAAGATCACCAGAATCGCAATGCTCTAGAAATCGCTAAACAGTGTGGCACGCTCTATGACAAATTTGTTGGATTTGTAGATGATCTTGAGAAATTAGGCCAACGACTAGATCAAGCGCAAACGAGTTATCACGATGCCTTTAGTAAACTCAAGTCTGGTAAAGGTAATCTGATTCGTACGGCAGAGAAGGTTCGTGAACTTGGTGTCAAACCCAGTAAAAATTTACCTACGCCATTGATTGAGTCATCCACAGACTCGGAATAAAAATTGACCGTTACTCACGCATCAGAAACGCAGACCTCATCGCACTCCTATAGAAAAGTTGCTGTTGCAGCTTGTTTTGGCACCTTTCTAGAGTGGTACGACTTTTTGACATTTGCTACCTTAGCCGTAGTTTTTGGCCCTCTCTTCTTTCCCTCAAGCGATCCCAGTACAGCCCTATTAGCAAGCCTAGCAACCTTTGGAGTGGGCATGGTGGTGAGACCTATTGGGGCCGCTATTTTCGGCAGTATTGGCGATCGTATTGGCCGTCGCCCTGTCTTCATGATCACCATTGCCTTGATGGGTTTTGCTACGGTCTGCGTAGGCTTTTTACCAACCTATGCCCAAGTCGGAATTTGGGCGCCTATCCTGCTGGTCTTCTTAAGACTGCTACAAGGACTCTCCGCAGGTGGTGAAATCGGTGGTAGCGCCGTCTACCTCACTGAGCATGCTGGTGACTCCAATCGCGGCTTTAAGACTAGCTTCCTTCAACTCATGGGACCGTTAGGTATCTTGATTTCAACACTACAGATTGCACTACTGCAGAGTTACCTCACTCCAGAAGAATTTCTATCCTGGGGTTGGCGAGTGCCATTTTGGGTTTCATTGATTCTGCTCTTGATTGCATTTAAAGCGCGCATGGCTCTAGAAGAGACGCCGGTCTATTTGCAACTTAGTAAAACAGAGGCTCAGTCTAAAAACCCTTTGCGCGATAACCTGAAAGATCCAGAAACCAGAAAGAGAATGTTTCTGCTTTTCTTCTGCATCTCTGCCGGCGGCGCTGTATTATTTTTCTGCGTACAGGTTTACACCTCTATCTTTTTAAAGACTACTGTGAAGCTTGCACCACAACTAGTTGATCAATTAAGCGTCTATGCCACGCTTGCTTTACTACCACTCACAGTATTTTCAGGATGGCTCTCTGACAAGATTGGCAGAAAGCCTGTTATTGTCAGCGGCCTAATCTTGGGCGCCACTCTCATTCTGCCGGCGTTTTATTTACTACAAAGTAATAATGGATCTATCTCATTGATAGCGGGAGTCTTGATTGGCTTATCAGCAATCCTAGCGCTTGTAGTAGGTCCACAAACAGCCCTACTTGCAGAGCTATTTCCAGCTAAAACTAGAAACAGTGCAGCCACCCTTCCGCATAATCTAGCTGCTGGCTGGATAGGCGGGCTTCTGCCTTTAATTGTGACTTGGTTGAATCAACACTGGGAAAGCAATCTTGCGGGGCTCTGGTA
>JBBAQC010000004.1:0-44235 GCA_040400535.1 Polynucleobacter sp.
CTCGTAAAGTTGCCGATCAGGCTGGTGTAAAACGCGTGAGCCTGGCTGATATAGAACCATGGAAATTACAAACTGAGCGAACTACTTATTTCTTTGACCCCAGAACACCGGAAGAATATGAAGCTGGACACTTGCCCGGCTTTTACTCTGCACCTGGCGGTCAATTAGTACAAGAAACTGAAATGCTGGTCCCAGTTCGAGGTGCGCGAATTGTCTTATCAGATCCAGGCGGCGTCAGAGCTAATATGCCCGCCTCATGGTTAGCCCAAATGGCATGGGATGTCTACGTGATCGATGGCATCACCAAAGCAGATCTCACTGAAAAAGGACCTTGGGTAAGAAATCTCCCGGCCGCACCTGATATTCCACTGGTGAACGTGAAGACAGCCTCATCTTGGCTGGATAGTGACGGTCAAACCATCCTAATCGATTTAAGTACCCATGCAAATTACGTCATAGGACATATTCCAGGGAGTTGGTTTGCGCTACGCTCTCAATTTTCTGCTGCTTTAGATAAATTACCTAAGGTCAGTCGCTATGTACTGACTAGTACTACAGGTGAGCTTGCCCTGTTTGCCGCTCCAGAAATCCAGGCACTCACAACAGCTCAGGTCTTCGTATTATCTGGTGGCAATGCCGCGTGGATCGCTGCAGGCTTGGCTACTGAAAAAGGGCCTACGCATTTGGCTTCGCCGCCACTCGATCGTTACAAACGTCCCTATGAAGGCACTAGCGTTGACCCGGCAGCAATGCAAGCTTATCTAGATTGGGAATTTGGTCTAGTAGAGCAATTGGGTAAAGATGGCACCCATCACTTCTGGGTATTGTGATCTCCGTGACCCTCATGTACAGAGCAATCTTTGTCCTCATACTGTCTTTTAGTATCTGCGCTTGTGGACGAGAAACGTACACTACTTGGTCTTGTAAAGATGGTGCTGGATCGACAGTGCCGATGATTCTAAAAAAGGCGCAGATGGAGTTTCAAGGTCTTGAGTATGATTATTGTGGCAGTCTAGGTCCACAGAGCTATTTTGAACTCAAGTGCACTGTCCAAATCCAAAATGCTAGCAATGTCTTTACGACTGACACTGGTAAGCTCATCAGCAACGGAAAAGAATTTCAGTGTAATGCCCTCTAAGGAACAAAACCCCCTCAGTCCTAAGAAGCTACTTCTGAGTAAATGGACAGCTGTGAAACCAATTCAAAAGCGGAAACACTTTTTAGTGAGCAAAGTGATCCTCCCAGAATTCCCAGAAGAAGCCATTGAATTGATAGAGTTAGAAGCCGTCTTTGATAAGAGTACACAAGTGATTTCTTGGCGTGAGTTAAAGGATGCTGAGATCTGGCTGCAGGGATGGGTGTAAAACCCCACCCAACACAAGAAAGCTTTCAATATTTACCAAGAGCTATGACAGAAATGAGTTGAGACCGAGAACAGTTCGATCTTGTCGGCAACTACTCTCCAACGACAGGTTGAATTTGACCTGTTTTAATCCATTGAATAAGTGCTTTAGAGGTCTCCTCCTCCCTGCCACCCATGGAGTGCAAGTGGGTTCCACCACAAACTTCCCCCGTGCCTTGACCGCCCCTCACGGTGATTAAATTCTTATTCGAATAAGCCACTACTGTGGAGTAGGGAGTATGAACGCACTGATCATCGCCATGATGAATATTTAGAACTGGCGCCTTGAGTGAACTCATATCAAATGACTCCACAGAGTAGCCATAAATTCGATTGCGCGCATTTGCATGAGTCATTGCCGCAGAATGAATACTTCCTTTAATCTCATTACCCAAATTTTTGGCAAGCCATTTTGACGAGATTGTTCCATAGCTATGGCCCATAACGTAAAACTGACTCATTCCATACTTTTCTTTTAGAATAGACATCACCTTTTTGACATCATCAGCATGCCGCATAGAGGCTCGATAGTCATCATTACAAGCTAACGGAGTGTTTCCAGGCGCAACTTTATTTTCATCGCTTGGGCAATCCATCACCACAAGCGCAATACCTGCTTGAGAAAATAACTCCGTATTATTCTGCAAGTAATTTAGATTCCGCTTCCAATCATTCTCTGATTTGATATTAGCGATACCAGACCAGCCACGGTAAAACAATAAGGCGGTATCTGATTTAATAGAGGGCATCAGAAGAATAGCCCTTTGAACCACTGGTGATTTTGAGAAAACTCCAGCATCTCTGCCAGCATCCACCTCTATTAGGATAGGAGTCATTGTTTGGGCCACGCTATAGCTAAACCAGGCCATAGTACAGATGCTCAATAGCCATTTCATTTGATAGACCTAAACTGATTGATATGAATGGACTTCATGCTTTGTAGAAATTTTTATTATTATTTCGGCATTTCAGATTATCAGAAAAAGAAAAAGCCGTCAATTAGTGCATGCATTAGACGGCTTTTTACTACCAGCTTGGGAAGATAAACTTACTTAGGCTTTTTTGTATCTGAGGATTTTCTGAGGTGCTCTTCAATATTTTTCTCAGCAGCATCAGCCACTTGATCCACAATTTTTCGGCCTTCCTTAAACATTTTTTGACCGGCTGTGGACATATCGTGCACCACTTTAGAAAGCTTATCGGCATGACCTGGCATTTTTGCTTCTGTATCTTCAAGCCAATTGACCAAAGAGCTGCGGACTTTTTCTAAATGCTTTTCGGTGCTATCGGCTGCATCATCACCAATCTCCTTCAAAACAGACTTCACCTTCTTTTGATAAACCGTTACACGCTTTGCAGCTTCCTTGGTAGCGGATTCTTGTAACTCTTTGAGCTTAGCAAGATCGTTTTTAGCTGCAGACTTTGCGCTCTCCATGGCATTTTTCATGCCCCACTGCATCTCTTCAAGATGGTGCTCGCTCAAATCTTTAGCTGCATCCAATAATTTATGGGAATAAGCAAATAACTCTTTTGCTTTTTCTTGCTGCCAAGCTTGAATATCTTTTTTATCCATTACCACTCTCCTTAGTTAAGTTAGCGGGATTAAGTCATTAGTGGATCCACAATTCCACTCTATACCCAATTTGTGTCCTTGCCAATTTTTGGCGATATTGGCATTAAAATTGGGTCATGAGCGAAAAACTAAATCCTTATGATGTGATTGGCGGGGCAGCCAAGGTGGAAGAGCTAGTGGACCGTTTTTACGACTTAATGGCACTGGAAGAGCCCTTCTCCGAATTGCGCACAATGCATTCTGGTGATCTGTCTAACTCAAGAGAAAAGCTCAAGCTCTTTTTATCAGGATGGCTAGGTGGGCCAGATCTCTACTCGCCTAAACACGGACATCCCATGTTGCGCGCTAGACATCTCCCCTTTCAGATTGGCATGCAGGAACGCAATCAATGGTTAGCTTGCATGTTTCAGGCCATGGCAGACTGCGGTATTGATGGCGAGATCGCCGCTCAACTTGAGAAATCGTTCTTTAATACAGCCGATTGGATGCGCAATCAACCCAATTAGTACAGATAGACTTTAAAGAGCATGAGCGCAGGCATAAGCACTAGCCCAAGCCCACTGGAAATTGTGTCCTCCAAGATGACCTGTGACATCGACACACTCCCCGATGAAATATAAACCTAGAATCTGTCGAGCCATCATGGTCTGACCATCTAACTCTTGGGTGTCGACGCCACCTAACATCACTTCGGCTTTTTTCCAACCCAGCGTTCCAGCTGGCTTAACTGACCAATTAGTAATCAGCTCTTTAAGAGCTTGACGGTCTTTTTTTGAAACTTCAGCCCACTTTTTTCCTAAGCAATTTTTTTGTTCCGCAAAGGCTTTTGCTAAGCGCATTGGCATTACTGAAGCGAGGATATTTTCTGTAAGCTTGAGGCGATTGTCCTCATGATTAAATAGCTCATCGCAACTAAATTGACCATTTGCTTCCACTGCACCGAGCCAATCTACATGAATCACCTCGCCCTCAGTCCAATAGCTACTTGCCTGGAGGACTGCTGGGCCTGATAGACCTTTATGCGTCAGCAGTAGATCTTCGTTAAAACGACAGGCGCCATAGCGCTGACCTTTTGATCCAGCAGCAATTCGGACTGGCAAGCTTAAGCCAGATAACTCAAGCAGATGATCGAATTCACCAGAAGTAAATGAGAGTGGTACTAATGCAGGACGTGGTTCGACCACCTTTAAATTAAATTGTTTCGCTATATCTAAAGAATAGGCTGTAGCTCCAATCGCAGGAACTGGCAAGCCGCCTGTTGCCATCACCAATGACTTTGCTTGCTCGGTTCCGGCATTGGTTTTGATGCTCCATATCCCAGACTGTTGAGAGACCGATTGCACCGTGACTGGATGGCGGATATCGACATTCCCTTTGGTGCACTCGGCTAGTAGCATTTGTATAATCTGCTTAGCCGAGTCATCACAAAACAACTGTCCTTGGTGCTTCTCGTGATAGGCAATCCGATAAGACTGGACTAACTTAATAAACGCACTGGCAGGATAGCGGGCAAGCGCACTTTTGACAAAGTGGGGATTGAGCGAAAGAAAATTAGCGGGGCTGCTATGCAAGTTAGTGAAGTTACATCTACCTCCACCACTGATCCTGATTTTTTCACACAAGATATCCGCATGATCTAGTACCAAGACTTTTTTGCCTAGCTGACCAGCTATGCCAGCACAAAAGAGCCCAGCTGCGCCACCACCAATCACGATGCTATCCCATACCTGGCTCATGACTTACCCATCATGACTTACTTAAAGCGCTCAATGACTTCAGGCGGTAACTTGAGTTTTTGCATATGCAAACGGGTGTAGGCGTGCCGGAAATTTTTGGTCATCGAAATCATGACTGAGGCTGTCCAGGCAAAGGCAAACATGCCTGAGAAAGCAATCATGATTGCCAGCATCTTCCAGCCACTGGGCAAGGGATCATCCATAAAACCCATCGCAGTGTAAGTGCTACCACTAAATAAGATACTCTCACCAAGATTAGGCAAGAGCTTGAATAGATATAGCGCAATGCCCCACAAAATAATCTCAAAAAGGTGAATCAGAAATAAGCACAACACGCTGATGTAAAACACCAGGGTAACTGATGTATAGCGATGTTCTGAGAGATAAAGAAAGGACTTCACCTCATAGCGTTTTGCAATTTGCAACAGAGCAAATCCATGAATTAGCATCACGATCAGCAACATCGAAATGCCAAAAAGATAAGCTGGTAAATCCAGCTCGGTGCTCAGGGTTACGGAATGAGTGATAGTCATAGTATTAGGGGTGATTTTACAGCTCTTGTCCGCCTACCCATCAAGCCAGTTGATACCAGCCACGAATCACTGCCCAGGCCTGCGCAGCGGTCTCTACGAAATGAATTAAATCCATATCCGCTTGGTCAATCACACCATGCTCAAGCATCACATTAAAGTGAATAGCTTCCTCCCAGAATGCCTTCCCCACCAAAACTATTGGAAAGCGCTCTACTTTTTTAGTCTGCATTAGAGTGAGCACTTCAAAGAGTTCATCGAAAGAACCGAAGCCACCAGGGTAGGCCACAATCGCTCTTGCCCTGAGCATAAAATGCATCTTGCGAATGGCAAAATAATGAAAACGAAAACTCAATCCCGGGGTGAGATAAGGATTAGGTTCCTGCTCTCTAGGAAGACTAATATTAAAACCAATCGTCTTATCTCCGGCCTCAAAAGCACCTCGATTGGCAGCCTCCATAATGCCGGGACCGCCACCAGTGGCAATGAATAGCTTATTGCGATTTTCAGACTGCGTTGCGTTATATTTCGCTACGATGGTTCCGAGCTCTCTAGCTGAATCGTAATATCGGCAATGCTGTAAAGCTTGTTTAGCATGCGCAATTGCTGCTGGGTTATTAGCGCTCTTCTCTAGGTCTTGAGCTTCTTGGCAACTCACAAAGCGAGTGGAGCCAAATACAGTAATGGTATGGTCAATACCGTGCTCATGCAGTAAGACTTCTGGCTTTAATAACTCCAACTGAAATCGTAAACCGAGAGTTTCACGACGGGCTAAAAAAGCGGGGTCCTCAAATGCAAAACGATAAGACTCATCAGAACTATCTTCAGTCAGCTGATTTTTTTGAAGATTCAAAAAATTAGTAATGGTTTGAGAGTTATGCTCTGGTAGTACAGGAGTCATGTCTTGACCTTTAAAATTAGCTGCGGACTACTAACAAGCCAAATCAGCGTCTCATTAAATGGGTATTTATACCTAGAATTTTGCCTTAATTTAGTACCTAGGGCTTATTCGGATTTACCAACATCTATCCAGGAGTAAAATAGCTCAATACAAACCAAACTGAAGGAAAAGTAATGAGCAACCGTTCACTCATCATCATAGTACTAGTATTAATTGCTGCTACAGCCTACTTACTCATTAAAGGTGATGGCGATATTGATATGGGTGGCGAAAAGCATGGCGCTGAAGCCCAACACATTGAAGATGCTAAGAAAAATGCAGTTCCTGCAGCAGCTCCAGCAGCTCCAGTGGCTCCAGCAGCAGATGCAAAGAAATAATCTTTTTCAAAGAAGCGATATAACCGCGGTTCGCCGCGGTTTTTTTATACTTTAATCTCATGACAAGTGCTTGCCAGCATATGAACCCTATCGATCTTCAACGGATATCTTCCTTTGCGCCCACTCATTACCCCAGCTGAACTAAAAGCACTCGAGCTCATTACTCGCCTCAAGCGTGCGCCCACTGAACACAAAGGGGATGCGGGCAAAGTACTGCTAATCGGTGGCGCCCCTGGGATGGCTGGTGCCCTATTGCTAGCGGGTAGCGCTGCACTGCATCTGGGTGCTGGCTGGACTATCCTAGAAATGCTAGATCCAAGCTCAGCACATGCCCTAGCAGAACAAGCGGAGTTGATGGTACGTTTAGCTAGCTTTGATGCTGAGGAGCAACTCGCAGCCACAGCACCAGATCTGATTGCGATTGGCCCAGGCCTCGGCTTTTCTGAACTGGCCAGACATTGGCTTGTTGCGGCATTGCGATATCCTAAAGTAGCTCTTGTGATCGATGCAGATGCGCTCAATTTAATAGCAGACATCCCTGAATTTTTAGAACTTCTCAAACAGCGTAATCAAGCTTATCCAGGTATGAGTGTGATTACACCTCACCCCGGAGAGGCCGCACATTTACTCAATACCACTGCGTTAGTGGTACAAGAAAATCGCCTGAAGGCTCTTGCAGACTTAATCACACTCACAGATTCGATAGTGATTCTGAAGGGTCAACGCACGCTGATTGCCTCCCCCCTTCATGCAGCATTGCAATGCGAGCAAGGCAATCCGGGCATGGCTGTCGGCGGCATGGGTGATGTGCTTACGGGCAGTATTGCCGCGATTGGTGCTCAAGGTATACACCACCACCTCAGTCTGTGGGAGTCAAGCTGTCTTGGAGTTCAACTACATGCATCGGCAGCTGATCACTTGGTAGCAAAACAAGTGGGGCCAATTGGACTTACTCCAACAGAGGTCATTCTGGAGATGCGGTCGCTTCTCAATAAACTGTTATAAAACAGTATGCAAACTGCCAGTGGAATTCTGGAACATCGCCGTTACGTTTATGGCCTCTTTATGGCTGGTCTTGGCTCGATCTTATTTTCTGGAAAAGCTATTCTGGTCAAGCTGGCGTTTACTTACGGCACAACTGCTGAAACGCTTATTGCACTCAGAATGCTCATGGCGCTGCCCTTATTTTGGGGAATCTATTGGTGGGAAGTGCGACGCAAAACGATGAGCCCACTCACATTACGAGATCAATTAAAAATATTCGCCTTAGGATTCATGGGTTACTTTTTTTCTAGCTACCTTGACTTCTTAGGGTTGCAATATATCTCCGTTGGACTGGAGCGCATTGTTCTTTATCTCACCCCCACGATCGTGTTGCTGATTTCTTATTTTGTATTAAAAAAATCCATTAGTCGTTTGCAATGGTATGCCCTGCTGGTAGGCTATTTGGGTGTGATCGTAGTCTTCATACAAGATGCCAGTGCAACTGGCTCAATGGCTTTACTGGGAGCCTTATTAGTCTTTGGCAGCGCCTGCTCCTATGCGATTTATATGATTGGTTCTGGTGAAATGGTGAAACGCGTAGGTAGTGTGCGTTTGGTTGTGTATGCCAGCTCCGCATCAGCCCTGCTCAGTGTTGTTCAAATTTTAATTTATGATTCTGCGGCAGTATTTGTGCAAGTACCGCAGATTTATTGGTTGAGCTTAATCAATGCAAGCTTGTGTACTGTCATCCCTATGCTGTTGATCATGATTGCAATTAACCGCATTGGCTCACCCTTAGTTGCGCAAGCTGGAATACTCGGCCCCGTTTCTACGCTCTTGATGGGTTGGATTGTATTGTCTGAACCCATTACCTGGATGCAGATTGGCGGCATGAGTTTGGTGATGGGAGCAATGTGGCTACTAGTACGTAACGATGCCCCAAACAAGGAAGCTGAACTTATTAATTAGCCTGCTTGCTAATTTAATTTTGAGATGCTGAATCTTGGGCTGCTTTAGCCTTCTTCTTTGATTTTTTCTTCGCCTTCTTTTCTGCTTTTTTATCCTTTTTGACCTGCTTACTCGAATTCTGTTGAGTCTTCAATGGCTGATTAGTTTCTACTGGGAATGGCTCAGCTGCCACTGCAAGCAGGGGTGACAGAGCAATAGAGCTAGAGATGAGTGCGGCGAATATCAGCTTAATAAAGGGTATTTGCATTTGAGGCTCCACAAAAGTGTGTTCTTAAATGATACAAAGGCCGTCATAGGACGGCCTTATGGGATAAATCCATACCGATGTTTAAGCTGGCTGCGCTTCTTTTTCGGTAATCTTCTCTAGTGCTCCGGCAAGATGACCTACTGCGCGGTCAATGTGGGCTAATTTCTCTAGGCCAAATAAACCGATCCGGAATGTACGGAAATCCGGACGCTCATCACACTGCAACGGTACGCCAGCGGCAGTTTGCAAACCAAGGGCAATAAACTTCTTACCCGACTGAATATCGGGATCCTTAGTGTAGCTAACTACTACGCCAGGGGCTTGAAAGCCTTTTGCAGCAACAGAGTGATATCCATTCGAAACCATGAGAGCGCGAACCTTATCACCCAACTCTTGTTGCCTTGCTTTGAGAGCAGCGAAACCTAGGGACTGAGTTTCTTTCATCACATTACGCAAAATCTTGAGGGCATCGGTTGGCATGGTGGTGTGATACACATGGCCACCTTTTTCATAGGCTTCCATAATTTGAAGCCACTTTTTTAAGTCCATCGAAAAACTAGTGCTTTGGGTAGATTCAATCTGCTCACGAGCGCGATCACTCATCGCTACCATTGCACAGCAAGGTGAGCTACTCCAACCTTTTTGAGGCGCAGTAATAATTAGGTCGACATTGCAGGCCTTCATATCAACCCACATCGCACCTGAGGCAATGCAATCGAGTACAAATAAACCATTGACTGAACGCACGGCTTCACCAACCGCCTTAAGGTAGTCATCAGGCAGAATAATTCCGGCCGAAGTTTCGACGTGTGGAGCGAATACGACCGCAGGCTTTTCTTTTTTAATAAAAGCCACCACTTCTTCAATCGGCGCTGGTGCAAACACACCCTGAGTCGTGTCTTCTAGTTGACGACCCTTAATCACATGTATGTCTTGGGTGATATTGGCTAGATCAAAAATTTGAGTCCAACGATAACTAAAGTAACCATTACGCAACACGAGACATTTTTTGTTGTTGGCAAATTGACGGGCAACTGCCTCCATACCAAAAGTACCGCTACCCGGAACAATCACAGCAGAGCTAGCGTTATAAGCATCTTTGAGGACGCTAGAAATATCCACAATCACTTTTTTGAATTCTTCAGACATGTGATTTAGGGAGCGGTCGGTATAAACAACCGAAAACTCTAAAAGACCATCTGGATCAACATGGGGGAGTAAGCCTGGCATCGTAATTTCCTAGTAAATCGTGTTTAGTCCTAAATGATACCGATTTAGCGCTATTGGGGTACTTTGAGCTGTAAAACAGGCTTTTAAAGCAAGCTAGATGGGTTCATTGCTCTTTTGCCTACTGGAAGAAACCAAGATCCCGATCACAATTAAGGCAAAAGCAAGACCATGAAACAGTTTGGGCGGATCCCCTAGGATGGCGGCCGAGAGTAGCGCAGTAAATAAAGGAATGAGATTAGCGAAGAATGATGCAACTGTGGGGCCCGCCCCATTCACTCCTAAACCCCAGCAGCGATAAGCAATCAATGAGGGGCCAATAGCGATAAATAGGATTAATGCCCCCGTCCAATAATTGAGATCAAGGTAAGCATACCCAGTGGCAATTTCTGCGCCTTCAAAGAGCATCGTCCAAAAAAAACCAATCAATACCTGTGCCATCAAAAACTCTGCCCAAGGCCATTGGCGTTCAGTACTCTTGCCTGGGCGGCTAATCATCCAACTGTAGAAGGCCCACAAAATCGTGGCTAACATGATGAACAAATCCCCCATCACTACTTGCATGCTCAATAAGCTGGTCGGCTCGCCCCGCGTTAAGACAACAGTAACACCCACCAAAGAGACAATTGCTCCGAAAAGCTGTAAGAGGGTTGGTTTTACTTGATAAAACACCGCACCGATCAAGAGCATCCAAATCGGCATACTCGCACCAATCAGGGTGACGTTAATTGCCGTCGAGGTCTGTAGTGCAAGATAAAGCAGTACGTTATAACTTCCGACTCCCAAAAAACCCAAGACCAAAAAACGAGCTTTGTTTTGCCATAGCGCACTACTTGGCTTTAAAACTCGCCAACCCAAAGGTAGCAACATCAAGGCAGCGAGACCCCAACGCACCGTGTTTAATGTGATCGGCGAAACGCTGCCCACCAGGACCCGTCCAGCTATCGCATTTCCAGCCCACAAGATCGTTGCAAGGGTCAGGTAAAAGACGGTTGACAGGGGGATTTGGGGCATTCAGTGGCACTTAAGAGTACAGAGGCAAAAATAAGGGGCATTTTGGGTGCCAAGAGTGAGAAAGCTTATGCATTGTAGAAACAAATGGCTGGTATTGCTAAGATAGAGCTTAAATTAGCAATAGCAATCTTGCATCAGAAATAGATAAAGGGGTTTTATGGCAGTCATCACCAATATTGAAGATTTACGAGTCCTGCATCAAAAACGGACCCCGAAGATGTTTTATGACTATGCAGACTCTGGGTCTTGGACTGAATCTACCTACCGAGCCAATGAATCGGATTTTCAGAAAATCAAACTGCGTCAGCGCGTTGCCGTAAACATGACCAATCGCACCACCAAAACAACCATGATCGGTCAAGAGGTTGCGATGCCGGTTGCACTAGCACCCACTGGCTTAACCGGCATGCAGTGTGCTGATGGGGAAATTTTAGCCGCCCGCGCCGCAGAAAAATTTGGCGTTCCCTTTTGCTTATCCACCATGAGTATTTGCTCTATTGAGGATGTGGCAGAGCACACCACTAAGCCTTTTTGGTTCCAGCTGTATGTCATGAAAGACCGTGGCTTTATCGAGCGCCTAATTGAACGTGCCAGAGCTGCTAAGTGCTCTGCCTTAGTCCTAACTTTGGATTTACAAATTTTGGGACAACGTCATAAAGATTTAAAAAATGGTTTGTCTGCACCTCCCAAACTGACGCTGAAAAACATCTTAAATATGATGACCAAACCACGCTGGTGTATGGGAATGGCCATGACCCCCCGCAGAACCTTTCGCAATATTGTTGGCCATGCCACCGGTGTTGGCAACATGTCCTCCCTCTCCTCTTGGACCGCCGAACAGTTTGATCCTGGTCTGAGCTGGGATGATGTCGAGTGGATTAAAAAACTCTGGGGTGGCAAGCTGATTATTAAAGGCATCCTTGATGAAGAAGATGCTCGTTTTGCTGCCAACTCTGGGGCAGATGCCTTAATTGTTTCTAATCATGGTGGTCGTCAACTAGATGGTGCGATTTCGAGTATCGGGGCATTGCCTGGCATTGTGAATGCCGTTGGCAAAGATATTGAGGTATGGATGGATGGTGGCATTCGGTCTGGACAAGATGTTTTGAAAGCCTGGGCTCTAGGCGCCCGCGGTACTCTGATTGGGCGCCCTTTTTTATATGGCTTGGGTGCCATGGGTGAAGCAGGTGTTACCAAATGTTTAGAACTCATTCATAACGAACTCGACATCACTATGGCCTTTACAGGACACCGTGATATTCACAATGTGACCAAAGATATTTTGTATCCAGGAACTTTTTAATATTCCACATTTAGCTAACTCCCCTCTGTTGGTATTTTGCATTGCAGCTGTCGTTCTCGCCGGCTCAGTGTGGTTTGGTAGTACCGTTTTAAGTAAGTACCGCACCAAAGATACGGAGACATCAGCTGATCTTGGCATTATTCAGACGGCGACACTGACCTTGCTGGGTTTAATCATCGGCTTTACCTTCTCGATGGCCATTGCTCGCTACGACTTAAGACAGACCTATGAAGAGGCTGAGGCAAATGCGATTGGGACTGAGTTTTTAAGAGCTGATCTCCTGCCGAACCAGAGTGCACAAATTATTAAAGGTCTTCTTAATGAATACCTTGACCAACGTATCTTGTTTTACTCTAAACAAGATCGGGAGACCGCTCAACAAATTAACCAACGCACTGCCAATTTAGAAAAAGCTCTTTGGAATGAGCTATTACCAATCGCACGCACCCAATCTTCGCCTACTTTTGCATTGGTGGTTTCAGGTATGAATGATGTCATTAATGCGCGTGGATTTACTCAAGCAGCCTGGTGGAATCGTATCCCTACTGCCGCATGGTGGCTCATGGCAGTAATTGCCATTGGGGCAAATATTTTGGTGGGCTTTGGCGCCAGAAACTTTAGGGGTAACGTCAGCCTCTTTATGATTTTTCCTTTTATGGTAGCGATTGCTTTTTTTCTGATTGCTGATATTGATAGTCCTCGTGGTGGCGTCATTCGTATAGACCCACGCAATTTAATTGATTTAAAGCAGAGTATTGAGCCTAAAATGGATTTGGCTCAGCCAGCGAGGGATAAAAAATGAAGCGTGTTGTGGATATCTACAAAGACAGAGGCCGTGAGTTGGTATGGACTTATGTCATTCACCTGGGCAATATTGAATTTCACCCAGCTCAAGTTGATTTCGAACAAGAAGCGCTGAGGCTCTCTCAACTAGATAAACGCGGACCCCTCAACGAACTCAGTGCAAAAGCCAGACTGAGCGTTAAATAATCACTAACTTCAATTCTGATATATGAAACCTTTGAGCAAAAAAGCCAAGATGGCTATCGGCTGGACTATCTTAATGACGGTAACAGGTACTGCCATGCTGCATCAGTGGGAATTCTTCGCAATGGGATGTGCATCGATTGCATTACTGCTCATTGCCAATCACTACGATCTCTTAAAAGATCCGGATGATAAAAAATAAAGGCCTCCATTTTTCAATCGAGGCCTTTGGTAGTTACAACTTGATCTACTGAAATAAAAAAAATCTTTTTTACAGTGTGGGGTAGTCTGTATACCCCACTTCCGCCCCACCGTAAAAGCTCGCACGATCATAAGCATTGAGAGGCGCGCCCTGTAAAAACCGCTCAGCTAAGTCTGGGTTAGATATATACAGGCGTCCATACGCAACTGCATCAGCTAAGCCTGCATCTAAGACCGCTTCACCCATTGCTTGATCATAGCCACCAGCACTAATAAATTGGCCCTGATAAGCTGCCCTAAAAATCTCTGAAGTAATTGGTGCCCCTGCATTGACTTGATCATTACCACCCGCACTAGTTGAGCGTGGCTCAATCATATGAACATAGGCTAATTGATAGCCATTCAATTTTTGTATCACTGCATTGAACAGGGCGATTGGGTCGCTATCACTCATATCATTAAAGCTACCGTAAGGAGATAAGCGCACACCAATCCGATCACTTGGAAATACCTTAGCAACTGATTCGATGACCTCACCTAAAAGGCGCATCCGATTGTCAATCGAGCCACCATACTCGTCAGTACGTTGATTCGTTTTATCTTGCAAAAACTGATCTAGTAAGTAGCCATTCGCCGCATGAATTTCCACACCATCAAAACCTGCCGCTTTGGCATTGGCAGCGGCTATTTCAAAATCACTTAAGAGTTGGGCAATATCTTCCAGCGTCATTGCTTTTGGAGTTTCGTAATCATGCAACTTCCAATCAGCACCATACGTTTGACCAGCAGGCGCAATTGCAGAAGGAGCGAGTGGGATACCCTGTTCTGGATGTAAAGATGAATGGGAGATTCGGCCAACATGCCATAACTGAGAAACCATGACGCCACCCTTGGAGTGAACCGCACTCACAATCTCCTTCCAAACTGCAGTTTGCGCGGCAGAATAAATACCAGGAGTTGCGGGATAACCTTTACCAATAGGAGAGATTTGGGTTGCTTCGCTAATAATTAATCCGGCACTGGCTCTTTGCTCGTAATACGTTTTTGCCAATGGATGGGGAACATCCCCATCTATTGCGCGCATTCTAGTCAGGGGCGCCATCACCAGACGATTTTTTAACTGCAGAGCGCCTAGCTTGACAGGGGAAAACATAATTTCTTTAGACATGCATTACTTTCTTTAGGGTACATATTTATTTGGGATTGATCGTAGCAGGGAAATTGATTAACAGCTTATTTACCAGTATTTTAAATTTACCTAGGATCGCTTTTCATGTGAGCGACTGCTGCTAGGGTTAGATTGAAACTTCTGCTCAATAGTTTTTGCCAGTGCCTCGAACTCTGCAATATGGGCAGTAGATGTGCGAGCAACTAGGGCAATGATTCTGTTCGGCGCAGGCGGGGCTAGCGGGCGGGCAAGCAAGCTCGTGCCATTTAACAGGCCACCTTTGATGGCCATCTCTGGAAGTAAGGCAATCCCCAAATTAGACTCCACCATTTGTAGCAGAGTCAGTAGGCTAGTTGCCTCCATGCCGTCCGCATGACGAATGTCAGGATACTTGCACGCCTGCATAGTGTGGTCGCGCAGACAATGGCCCTCCTCCAGCAATAGCAGCCGCTCTGTCATCTTGGTGGGTAGATGAATACCTTTGACTTTCAATGCCGGATCGTCGGCTCTCGCAACCAAGTAAAACTCATCAACAAATAACGCTTTAACCAAAAGACCTGCAGTGTCATATGGCAGAGCAATTAATGCAAAATCCAGCTGGTGATCTGCTAATCGTGCCAGCAGATTGGCAGTTAAATCCTCGCGCAAAGCAATTTTTAAGTCTGGGTAACGCTCCCGAATATCTGGCAAAACATTGGGCAATAAGAATGGGGCAATGGTAGGAATGACACCCAAGCGAATGGTCCCAGCCATGGGCTTGCCAGAAGCGCTAGCGTATTCCACTAAATCTTGAGATGAGGCTAGGATGGCCTTTGCCCTCACCAGAACCTCTAAACCAATTGGAGTAATGGCCACATTCTGCCTATCCCGCTCCACCAAGCGCACACCCAGACTGTCCTCCAGCTCTTTTAAGCCTGCGCTAAGAGTAGATTGACCCACGAAACAGGCTTCTGCCGCTCGCGTGAAATTGAGCTCTTGGGCAATTGCCGCAAAGTAACGCAACTGTCGCAATGAAGGGAGAGTGGCCATAAACAGTGATCAGCCTTATAATCGAATTAATAGATCAATAATATCATATTAATTCATTGGACTGATAATGTATTGAGGTTCAGAATTCATTCCATGGTGCTTAAACACCAATTACTCACTAATAAAGGAATGAAATATGAGCCGCCCAGAAATTAAAACCATCCAGAACTTGGAATCTGCCTTTGCCGGAGAATCGATGGCACACATTAAGTATCGTTATTTTGCTAAATTGGCACGCAGTGCCGGCGATATTGAAACGGCTGAAATATTTGAAGCTACCGCGAATCAAGAGGTCATGCATGCCTTTGGTCACCTTGATTTGCTCTATCCTGCCAGTACCATCACCCCAGCGCGTGCCTTAGAGATCGCCATTGAAGGTGAAACTTATGAATACACTGAGATGTACCCCTCTTTCCGAAAAACAGCAGAAGCCGAAGGGAACGCAGCAGCCGTAACTGAAATTGATGAGCAAATAGCTGAATCCAAAGAGCATGCTGAGCAATTTCAGGCAATGCTAGCCAAAGCAGCTAAACGCTTTGCAGCTTTAGCTAATGTAGAGGAGCGTCATGCTAATCATTATCAAAAAGCTTTGGTTAAAGCCCAAGCATTTGCTCTGGCGTAAGCAAGTTCAGAACTAAAACGAAATTAAATTTAAAATAGCTTCAACTCATTTAAGGAATTAATATGAAATCTTGGCAATGTATTGTGTGTGGGTTTGTCTATGAAGAGGCAATGGGCTTACCAGAAGACGGTATCGCAGCGGGTACAGCCTGGGCTGACATCCCCGATGATTGGGAGTGTCCAGACTGTGGCGTAGCCAAATCTGATTTTGAAATGGTACAAATTTCTTAATCTAGCGTATTTCACCACTGAATAGTTTTATTACTTAATGCATTACTTAGGAGCTCAGCTTTGGATCATCAGAATCAATCGTCGCAAACGGGCCTAGTCATTATTGGCAGTGGATTAGCTGGCTATACCGTCATTCGAGAGCTACGTAAGCTCGATAAGACTGTGCCGATTACCTTGATAACACGAGAGCCAGGATATTTTTATTCAAAGCCGATGCTCTCAACAGCTTTGGCTAGTCAGAAGTCTGCTGAACAATTAGTTTCAACTGATGCTATTGGGATGGCAGCGCAACTAGAAATTACTGTACTGGCTGATGCTGATGTTTTGTCGATTGATGCTGCCTCACAAACTATTGAAACTTCTAAAGGCAAAATTGCTTATAGCAAGCTAGTACTGGGTTTAGGTGCCGATCAAATTCGCCTGCCTTTACAGGGTAATGCGGCTCATGAGGTCATCACAGTTAATGACTTAGAAGAATATGCGCAGTTTCGTAAAGCTATTCAAGATAAAAAAAGAATTGTGATCTTAGGGGCTGGTCTGATTGGATGTGAATTCGCTAATGATTTAGTGTTAGGCTCATACGAAGTTGATGTAGTGGATTTAGCACCTCAAGTATTAAGCCGTCTGCTCCCCGATATGGCAGCACAGGCACTTCAAGCAAAGCTGAGTGAAGCAGGTGTCCGTTGGCATTTTGGCACCACCGTGCAATCGATTGATCGCAATGGTCAGTCCCTAGTTATTTCACTAGCGAATGGATCCACTATTACCAGTGACGTATTTCTATCAGCAGTCGGCTTAAGACCTCGCCTTGGTTTAGCTCAGTCCGCCGGCATTGCCACAGGTCTCGGTATTACAGTCAATCGCCAACTAGAAACTAGTGCCAAGAATGTGTTTGCGATTGGTGACTGTGCAGAAGTGGATGGCCTGGTTCTGCCTTATGTCATGCCGATCATGCAGGCAGCGCGGGTGCTAGCACCGATTCTGTTAGGACAGGCAGCAACCCTCTCCTACCCTGCAATGCCAGTCATGGTGAAGACACCTGCACTACCTACCATCGTATCTCCGCCGGTTAAAGATGCCATTGGTGACTGGAAGCTGAACACGGTTGATGGCGGCATTGAAGCTCGATTTGAATCTGTTGATGGAAAACTACTGGGCTTTGCACTTTTGGGGGCGGCTACTGCGCAACGTGGCGCACTGACAAAAGAGTTGCCTCCCATCTTGCCTTAAATGGCTGATTGCCGTCACCTATGTGGCAGCAGTACTTAGTTCCGCAACAAAACAAAAGCCCGCGTCAGCGGGCTTTTGTTTGATCTAAGACAGAATATCCTTATGAGGCCATCACAAACCAAGTTGTGTTGTGTGACTGAGCACTCATCAAAAATAGCATTGGGACAGAAAGTACTGTGTTGAAACGGGAGGTCAACATTGCCAAACGTGCAGACTTTGCTTTGACATCAGGCTCAACAGCAACGATGCCCAAAGCGCGTTTTTGGTTTGGCCAAATAATGAACCAGACATTAAACGCCATGATCAAGGCGATCCACATACCCAAACCGATTGCACGGAATGGCGCTTGTAATGTGAATGCTTGGTGCGCATAACCGTTCAAGATAGACAAAATTAAACCACTGAGCACAGTCAACAACGCAGCATAACGGAACCAAAACAATGCTGTTGGCGCAATGACTTTTCCAATTGCTGGCTTTTGCTCATCTGGAATTTTTGCCATTGATGGAATCTGCACGAAGTTAAAGTACCAAAGCAGACCAATCCACATGGTGCCTACCATGATGTGTATCCAGCGGAATAGGAATGACAACTCTAAGGAGGCAAGATTTGCACCCATAGCCAAGACGATAAGAATAAGGAGCACAAAACCGGCAGTAACTGTGCGCCCTAATGAGGACAAAATGGATGACATAAGGTATCTCCTAAGTAATAAGATTCAACGCAACTATAAACGATTCTGGCACTTTGACTAGTAGGCCTCACTACAGTCTTACTGGGCAGTCCAGCCACCATCCATATTCCAGGCTGCCCCTCGTACTTCAGAGGCATCGGAACCGCATAAGAAAACCGCCAGCGCCGCTAATTGCTCTGGAGCTACGAATTCACCGGAGGGTTGTTTTTCAGAAACCAGTGCTTTTTTAGCCACCTCAATCGAGACTCCCTCACGTTCCGCGCGGGCATCCACCTGCTTTTGAACCAAGGGGGTCAGAACCCACCCCGGACAAATCGCATTACAGGTAATGCCTGTTTTGGCATTCTCAAGAGCAGTCACTTTGGTTAAGCCAACAATGCCATGCTTGGCGGCAACATAGGCTGATTTCTGAATCGATCCTACTAAACCATGTACCGAGGCAATATTAATAATACGACCCCAGTTGCGTTTTTTCATCCCAGGTAAGGCATGGTGGGAAGTATAAAAAGCAGAGCTTAAATTAATTGCAATAATGGATTCCCATTTATCAGCGGGAAAATCTTCCACATTCGCTGTGTACTGAATGCCCGCATTATTGACCAAGATATCAAGGGTGCCAAAGCGCTTCTCTGTTTGTTTAATCAGATCTTCGATCTCAGCAGGCTTACTCATATCGGCACCGTGATAATCGACCTCAACTCCACAAGCTTTAATCGCGGCAATGGCGGCATCTTTATCACCAAAGCCGTTCACCATGATGTTGATGCCTTGTTTTGCCAATCCAATCGCAATTGCTAAACCAATACCGCTAGTTGAGCCAGTAACGAGTGCTGTTTTACCTTTTAGTTGTGACATATTCCTATTCGCTATTCTGGGTTACTGGGTGACTAAGCTACTAATCATATCTTCCCAAGCGCCTTCAGAATCTTTTCACAAGTAATGGGCTGATCAAACACGGCTGCATTCAATGGCGCCAGAGCGTCATTAATGGCATTCTGAACCGCTCCAGGGGCGCCAGCAGTACCAGCCTCACCAGCGCCTTTGGCTCCCAGCTTAGATGATTGGGTTGGCGTTTCCACGTGAGCAACCTCGATATCTGGCATTTCATTTGCCATTGGTACTAAGTAGTCGGCCATACTGCCATTACGCAGTAAGCCACTCTCGTCATAGAGGCATTCTTCAAACAAAACGCCACCAATACCTTGCACAATCGCGCCGCGCACTTGCTCATCTACTAACATCGGATTTAATACCCGACCGCAATCTTCCACGGCCCAATGTTTTAAAAGCTTTACAAATCCCGTATCAGGATCTACTTCAACGTAAGAAGCCTGCACACCATTGGTGAAAATAAATGGATATTCTTTTTGAGTGTAATGACGGGTTACCATTAAATCGGCAGAGAATCCTGCTGGCAAAGTATCCGTACGGAAGTAACCAATCCGCCCAATCTCACTAAAGGGTAATAATTGCTCACCGGTAGCTTTGTCTAAAACATGTCCCCGACGCACTGATAATTCCTCAAGTGGTCTATTCAAGATTGCGCCGGCAAGTTTTAAGATATTTTCTTGCAAGGCCTGACAGGCCAGCAAAACAGCCTCACCACCTACCCCAGCACCACGAGAAGCCCAGGTACCACCACCATAAGGGGTGACATCGGTATCGCCAGTAATGATCCGAACATCTCTGATGGAGAGGCCAACAGCATCCGCAGCAATCTGAGCATAAATACCCTCAGTACCCTGACCCTGTTCACCAACCCCGATCAAAATGGAAACAACGCCGCTAGGATCTAGTCGCGCAGTAGCTCCGTCTTGAGAAGCAATCCGTGCACCACCGACACCATAAAAGGCAGGACTTGGATTGGTTAACTCAATTAAGGTTGCAAAGCCAATACCGCGATAGATGCCCTGTTTACGTAACTCAGCCTGCTCTTGTCGTAAGGCAGAATAGTCCATCATCTTTTCAATCGTGCGCAGGCACTGTTCATGTGACAGCACTTCTAATTTAATGCCAGAGATACCATTGCAAGGATAGGCATCATCAGGAATTACATTGCGCTTACGAAACTCCAAAGGATCCATCTTCAATTTTTGCGCTGCTAAATCTACTAAGCCTTCAGTGACTGCGCAGGCAATCGGATGTCCAACACCGCGATACTGGCAGGTCGGCGTTTTATTCTGAAACACCACATTGAGTTTAGCTCGATAGTTTTGGTGCTTGTAGGGTCCGCCAACCAAATTCACAACTTGGTTGCCCTCGATAGCACTCGTTCTAGGGAACATCGAATACGGGCCAATCGCTGTCAGATCATCAATCTCAAAGGCTAAGATGTCGCCTTCTTTATTGGCTGCGATACGCCCTTTGATGCGATGCTCACGCGCATGAATATCGCTGGTAAATGACTCAAGGCGATCTGCAACAAATTTGACTGGTCGCTCTAGCATCATTGCTAAACCTACTGTCGCAAAGTCGTCAGGATAGGCGTGCACTTTAATACCAAATGATCCACCGACATCTTTACAAATGACGTGTACATCGGATTCTGATAAGCCGAACTGACGGCAATATAAATCTTGCATCATGTGCGGCGCTTGCTGGGAGTGATATACCGTCAGGCGACGATCACCTGGGTTGTAGTCGGCAATCTGGCATCTTGGCTCCAAGGTCACGCCAGTATGGCGACCAAATCCAAAGGTGGCCTCCGCAACAATATCTGCCGTTGCAAATACTTCATCTACCTTACCAACATCTAAGGTACGGGTAAAGCACAGGTTGTCACCTAGCTCCGGATGAATGACTGGAGTATCTGCATCTAATGCAGTCTCCATTGAAACCACCGCGGGCAATTCTTCCCACTCAACATCAACGAGCTGTAAAGCATCTTCTGCTTGCGCACGAGTCTCTGCCACTACTGCCACTACTGGCTCACCTTGCCAGCATGCTCTGTCAATCGCTAAAGCATATTGAGGGGCAGATTTCATACCTACTAGGTGGCCTAGGGTAGCAACCCATGGCTTACAAAGCTCTGCCATCTTTACGCCATCCACTATCGCCAATACGCCCGGCATTTTGCTGGCTTCCTCACTATGAATTTTGCCAATTTTCATGTGGGCTACAGGAGAGCGCCAATAAACAACGTGACCCATTCGGGGCAATTGAATATCATCCACGTAAGTACCTTGACCCTCTAAAAGGCGCCGGGCTTTATGTCTAGGCTCACTACTACCAATGTAGCGCTGATCGTTCGTTACGGGATCAAGCACTAACCCTTTTAAATCAATCGGCTTATTCATAATCAGTTTCCCTAGTCTTCTTAAGCGTGAGCAACAACGGGTTTAATTTTTTCGCCCTTAGCACGAGCTTCAAGGACAGCCATAATCGCATCCACTATCGAGTGGTAGCCAGTGCAACGGCAATAATTTCCTGAGATCCACTCACGCACCTCTTCACGAGAAGCTTTGGGTTGTTTTTCAACTAACTCTGCAGCGGCAAGCAACATACCCGAAGAGCAAAAGCCACATTGCATAGCGTTATGACGCATGAAGGCTTCTTGCAGATCTGCCAATGCGCCACTTTTGGTTAAGCCCTCAATAGTTTCTACTACACATCCATCTGCTTGCACCGCTAGATACAAGCAGCCACGAATAATTTTTCCATCAACCTTAACGGTACATGCGCCGCAAGCACCCTGCTCACAACCTAAGTGCGGCCCCTTGAGATGGAGGTCTTCACGCAGAAAATCGACTAGGTGGCGGCGCGGCTCGATCTCCGCATTCACAAGCGATCCGTTAACGGTCATCGTAATTTTTTTCTTTAAGCTCATTTCAGTCCTCGAACTTGATCCATATATGTTGTGTTGTGTTTTTGTATTGTATTTTTAAGCAATTAAGTGCTTTAAGCCGCGCTCTAACAAAACCCCAATCAAATGCTGTTTTGTTTCTACGCTATTAGTGATGTCTGCAATCGCTTCAATTTCGGCTTTCGCAGTGGCAACCGCATTAGCAATCAGCTCAGGCGTCAGCGGCTTTCCATTAACGAGGACTTGGGCTTTGGACGCCATGACTGGCGTTGCACTAACAGAGAAAAAGGTAAAAGCACAATCAGTCAGAACATTGCCTTGTCGATTAGCAACGAGTGCCGCACCAGCAACTGCATAATCTCCGTGTCGACGTGACAATTCATGGAAATAAAACACTTGCTCATTGCTGGTAAGTGGAATTTCAGTTGCAATCAGAATTTCATTGGGCTCTAAGGAAGTGGTGTACAAATCGATGAAAAAGTCTCGTGCACAGATCCGACGCTCTCCATCAGGGCCTGCAATTAACATCGTCGCATTCAAGGCCAAACTGCAAGCAGGCCACTCGGCAGCAGGGTCTCCGTAAGCTAAAGATCCGCCCCAAGTACCGAGATTACGAATCGCACGATGGGCAATATGTGGCGCCGCTGCTTTCAGAAGTGGTGCATGCTGAGCAATCAACTTAGATTCTTCAATTTCCGTATGGGTTACTAAAGCCCCAATACGGAGCTGGTCACCAATCACTGCAATGCCCTTGAGTTCATCTAAATGGGTAATATCGATCAGGACACTGGGTTCAGACAGGCGCAAATTCAGCGTAGCTAATAATGTTTGCCCACCCGCCATCAGTTGCGCATCCTCACCCGCCTCAGCGAGCAAAGCCAAGGCCTCACCTAAGGCTTTAGGTTTTGCATAATCAAATGCTGCTGCTTTCATAAGATCTCCTCAACTACCTTTGTATTGATATCAGTTATGTTTATTTAGACTAACTACTTGGGCTCATCCTGCGGCTCAACCGGGGTAAGCTCGCCACCCAGCTCTTTTGCAAAACGCTGGAAAAAATCATCTGCTATTTTTTTTGCTGAAGCACTAATTAAGCGTCCACCAATTTGACCCAGCTTTCCCCCAATCGACGCTTCGGTTGTGTATGAGACTAGAGTTCCGCCCTCAGCAGCCTTTAATTCCACTCGTGAACGGCCTTTGGCAAACCCTGCTGCACCACCAGAGCCCTCAAATGCCATCGAGCAGGACTGATCGGGAATCACGTCACTTAAAAGTAACTTGCCAGCAAATCTTGCCCTTACTGGGCCAATCTTGAACATCACCTTAGCGTGAATCTCCTCAGGAGAAATGCGGCTAATTTCTTCACACCCAGGAATGGACTTCGCCAAAACGTCAATATCGTTCAAGCCCTTCCATACTTCGGGAATTGGGGCAGTAATCAACTGCTCACCGTTAAGTTCCATTGCTTCTCCTTGGGGTTTGTACGAATAGAGTCTTGTCTACCATTTGTTCAACAATGTACCATTATTTAACTTTTGGTCAATAAGACCAAATTCGGATAAACCCTGACAAAATGAGTTTGACTCTAGATCCCACTTTTAGACACAGTATCGCCACCGATGCGGCTGAGGCGATTGCGCCAGTTCGTCGCAGAATGAGTACTGTGGATCGCAAGCGGCAAATACTCGACCGTGCAATTGAGTACTTTGCAAAACATGGAATTGATGGCCAACTCAGAAATCTGACCAAAGGGCTTGGGGTCACCCATACCCTGCTCTATCACTACTTCCCCACAAAGGACGCTCTGATCAAGGCAGTTTATGAAGATGTCTTCGAGTCCCGCTGGAAGCCTGAATGGGAACAGCTCCTTGATAATAAAAAGCTAACGCCAGAAGAGAAACTCAATGCTTTTTATGTTGACTATTCCAATACCGTACTGACCTATGACTTTGTGCGTATTTTGATTTTCTCTGGCTTGAGCGACCACTCAATTAGCGATAAGTTCTTTGAATTACTACGCTCTCGGCTGATACCTAGACTGATTCGAGAAACTCGCAAATACTGTGAGCTCAGCTCCAAGAGCAAGCCAAGCCAACGGGAGCTTGAGCTCTTAATGGGATTGCATGGCGGCATCTTTTATATTGGCATACGGCGCTGGATTTATGGTCAAGCAATCTATGACTCCAGCAACCCCAATACTGAACAAGAAATCATCCAGGATCGGATTCGCTCCTATCTCCTCTCAGCGCAAGCTCTATTTACTAGTGGGAAAAAATAATATGACGAACTTAAGCCTAAATCACTTTTCTATTCGCAGTTTAGAGATTGAGAAAACCACCCAGTTTTATAGCGACATATTTGGTTTTACCGTTGGTCCGAGACCAGATTTTCCATTTCCAGGAGTTTGGCTCTATAACGGTGATGAGAATGATTGGGCTAATGCCGTAGTGCACTTAATAGCAATTGATAAAAATAATCCTAATGGCCTTAAGCAATATTTGGGTGAACGTGACCCCAGCTCTCTATATGGCTCGGGGGCTGTAGACCATATCGCCTTTTTTGCAAAAGGCTTAGAGGCAAAACTCGCACTATTAGAAAAGCTAGGTGTACCCTGCAGACAACGTACAGTACCCGCAATTGCATTACACCAAATCTTTATGGATGATCCTAATGGTGTTGTGGTTGAAATCAATTACCCTGCTGCAGAAAAAGCTGCGCTGGATGCCAAGGCTGCGTAAGTAGACATGGCAAAAATTCTCGTTATCGGCGGATCTCTTGGGGGCTTATTTGCTGCCAACATATTGCTGCGGCAAGGTCACGATGTCACCTTACTTGAAAAAGCCATTGGGTCGCTAGATGGTCGTGGTGCCGGGATTGTCACGCATGATGCGCTAGCAGATGCATTACGAGAAGCAGGAATTTCTATTGATAGTAGTCTGGGTGTCGCAGTATCCACACGAGTTACCTTGGGCGTTAGTGGAGAAAGCCTTGGAGAGATGCCCCTTCAGCAAATCCTGACCTCGTGGAGCCGCCTGTATCACTTACTTAAAGAGAACTTTCCGAGTGAGCGCTATTTGCAGGGCAAACAAGTCAAGACAGTAAGTCAAGATGCCAATAGTGTGCAGCTGACATGCGAGGATGGAAGTCATTATCAAGCCGAGCTTTTGATTGCATCTGATGGTATCCGCTCTACAGTGCGTTCACAGGTTGCCCCCAATATTCAGCCTCAATATGCCGGATACATTGCTTGGCGCGGTGTCTGTGATGAAAGCCACTTATCCCGTTACACACTCGATACCCTGTTTAACTTCTTTGGCTTTTGCTTACCCAATGGTGAGCAGATGCTGGGCTATCCAGTGGCGGGATCTGGTAATGACACTAGGCCAGGAAAGCGCCGTTACAACTTTGTTTGGTATCGGCCTGCATCTGAGGACAGTGAGTTAGTCAAGCTCCTCACTGATGCTGATGGTCATTACTACCCAACTGGCATCCCCCCTCTCAAGGTGTCATGGAAGCATATTGCTGACATGCGCGTCATAGCACGTGAGATTTTGGCACCCCAGTATGCAGAGATTATTGAGAAAACTGCCTCGCCATTCTTGCAAGCAATTTACGATGTTCGCTCAGAGCAAATTGTCTTTGGACGTATTGCTCTGATGGGTGACGCCGCTTTTGTTGGACGTCCGCATGTTGGCATGGGGGTAACTAAGGCAGGAGATGAAGCAATCGCTATTGCACGCCATATTGCAAAGCTGGGAGCGACACCTGCAGCGCTCGAGGCTTATAGTCAAGAACGTTTATCCCTCGGCCAACAAGTAGTCGCTAGAGCACAATATCTTGGGCGTTATATGCAAGCGCAAGGAAGCAAGGGTGCTAGGGATGGCAATAGCCTTAGACGAAATGCGGATACCGTCATGGCAGAAACAGCAATTGACATCAGTACCTTGCTAGCAGAGGGTAAAGCAGTTCCGGAGTTGCATTAATTGATTCAGAAGTAGTTTTGCGTTCTACCAGAAACATTCAGTTAAGATTTATGTAATTAAAAGCGGTCTTATTAATAAACTGTTGTAAATGGAGGAGATAACCATGAAACAAAAAGTAACTAGTCAAACCAGAAGAAAGATATTGATCGGTGGCGCTGCTGCTGCAAGCACTCCGCTATGGATGAATATGGCAAGCGCTCAAGCTGAAACTATCAAGATTGGCTTTCCGACTCCTTTGACAGGGCCTTTCTCTGCCGAAGCGCAGGATCAAGTGAAGGCAGCCGAATTAGCCATCAAGGAATTTAATGATGCTGGCGGCTTTAACGGTCGTAAAGCAGAACTTTTAGTTCGTGACGATAAGCTCAACCCAGGTGAAGCAGCCACACGTACTCTGGAATTAATTGAAAAAGACAAAGTCAATTTTGTTGTAGGCTCGCTGTCAGCTGCAACCCAACTGTCTATTAATGCGGTTTGCAAAGAGCGTAAAGTGCTCTTCAATTCGATTAGTCAGTCTGATGCCATTAATGAGGTCAAGGATTGGAGTATTTATACATTCCACGAAGCACTCAATCCAACGATGACTGCCGGTGCCTTGGCGCGCTACTCTATTCCCCGCTTTGGCAAAAAAATTGTCTTCTTAACCGCTGACTATGCTTACGGTCATGAGATGGTGCGTGCATTTGAGCGCGTAGGCAAGGAAATGGGCGCTACTACTCTGGCAGATATCCGTCACCCACTGGGCGCCTCGGATTACTCTGCGTTCTTGCCACGTATTAAAGCCTTAAATCCCGATATTTTGGTGCTCTGCAATTTCGGTCGTGACTTAGTCAACTCTGCCAAGCAATGTACCGACTTTGGTTTGAAATCAAGCATGAAGATTGTCACTCCAGTCCTGCTGTATACCGCCCGCTTGGCTGGTGGCCCAGAGGCATTCGAAGGCATTATTGGTGGCACTTCTTACTACTGGGGTCTAGAAGATCGTATTGCTACTGCTAAGACATTCAATGATGCATTCCGCAAGATGTACAACGGATCAGTGCCTTCTGATTACGGTGCGCTAGGCTATGCCGGAGTCAAAACTGTTCTTACTGCCGTGAAGAATGCCAAGTCTACCGACACAATGAAGGTCATCACTGCATTAGAGAATCTGAAGTATGACTTTTATAAAGGTCCTGAGTACTACCGCAAGTGTGACCATCAGGCAGTACAGACGGTCATCATTGTTGAATCAAAATCAAAGAATATGAAGGACAAGTACGACGTCTTTAATATTTTGACTATTGAACCGACTACCGAGAAAAATATGCGTAGTTGTGCAGAGCTAGGCCACAAGGCTTAAATCTGAAATTTCATGGCAGGTCATCGGATTTGCTATGAACCCTCCCCCGATACTCAGTGTTGACGGGGAGTTTTTCTGAGTACATATATGACTGGTCTTACATTCGAACTTTTATGCATGCAGTTACTGACCGGAATTGCTCTGGGCAGTATCTATGCACTGTTAGCCTTAGGCTTATGCCTTATTTTTGGAATGCTCAACGTCGTCAATTTTGCGCATGGTGCCTTCTTTATGGTTGGCGCATTTATGGGAGTCTATTTTTTAGGCATTACCGGTAATTTTTGGTTTAGCTTAATCTTGACTCCGATTGCCACAGGACTGTTAGGTCTCATCACTGAGCGGTTTTTAGTGCGCCCTCTCTATGGTCGCGGCATTGACTATCCTTTGTTACTCACTTTTGGCTTGTCTTATGTACTAATTGAAGCAATGCGCGTTACCTTTGGGATTGAAGGATTGCCGTCTGTGACTCCTGATGGACTCAAGGGCACTATGGATGTTGGCGTTGGATTCTTTCCAAAATATCGCATCTTCCTCATCGCAGCTACTGCAGTCATTATTTTTGGGGTGTGGTTCTTGATACAAAAAACCCGCTACGGCCTGATTATTAAAGCTGGTGCTGCTGACCAAGAGATCGTCAAAGTACTGGGAGTGGACATCGCTAAGGTATGGCTGATTGTCTTTGGTCTTGGTTGCGCCATTGCTGGGCTATCTGGAATATTGGCATCACCTACTCGCTCAGTAAATCCAGAGATGGGGATTCCGATTTTGGCAGAATCCTTTGTAGTCACGGTAGTTGGCGGCATGGGCTCGCCAGTAGGCGCAGTAGTTGCTGGACTTTTAGTTGGCGTGGTCTACAGCATGACCTCACTCTTTTTCCCGGACCTTTCCGAACTCTCTATTTTTGTCTTAATGGCGGTAGTGCTCTTAATCCGTCCACAAGGTTTATTTGGTAAAGCGGGAGCAATGGGTTAATCCCCTGATATATATGAAATCATTTTTTCAGCTGATTGCACGTCACCGCGTGCTCGCAAGCACTCTTTTCTTGATGGTCTTCCCCTTCATCATGCCGTATGAAGCACTGGCTATTAACATTTTGATTTTTGGCTTGTTTGCCATGGGATTTAATCTCTTGTTTGGTTACATGGGCTTGCTGTCTTTTGGTCATGCTGCCTTTTTAGGTATTGGTAGTTATCTCACTGGTATTGGAATCGTTCACTACTCGATGCCCTGGGGAGCCGCAATTGTGGTGGGTGTGATTGGGGCTGCTATCGGGGGGCTTCTCATGGGCTTCTTGGCGATTCGCACCAGAGGTATTTACTTTTCCATGGTCACTCTCGCCTTAGGTCAAATTGTTTTCTATGGTTTTTATAAGGCAGAAAGTTTGACGGGTGGTGAAAATGGCCTGCGCGGGGTACGCGTTGATACTTTTAATATCCTCGGTATCCCGGTTGATTTTCTGAATCCGCTGGTGAAGTACTACATCATCTTGTTCTTTATCGTATTGGCGATTTGGCTTATCTCCCGCATTCTCAACTCGCCACTGGGCGCAGTCATGGAAGCAATTCGGGAAAATGAAAAACGCGCTGCAGCCTGCGGGTTTGATGTGACGCGTACAAAACTGTTGGTATTTGTGCTGTCCGCGGCAGTTTGTGGTCTCGCAGGCTCATTACGTGCTCTGCACCTCTCGATTGTTCCTATCGACTCGCTTCATTACCTGCAATCTGGACAAGCGGTCATGATGAGTATTTTGGGCGGAATGGGTACCTTCTTTGGGCCATTTGTGGGTGCTGCTGTGATGTTGTATTTGGAGGATGTGGTCACCACCTTTACTAAGCATTGGATGGCTGTTATTGGACTTGTCTTCATGTTCTTTGTATTGTTCTTTCCAAAAGGAATTTGGGGAACTATTTTGAGTAAGCTAAACCTGAATCAGGATTCAAAATCATGAATAGCCCAAATCTATCCCCAACTCCAATCCTAGAAGCTCGTCATGTCAGTAAGAGTTTTGGGAAGTTCAAGGCCTTGCAAGATGTCTCCACTAGTTTTATGCCTGGCTCTCTCACCGCGATTATTGGTCCCAATGGTGCAGGCAAGAGCACTTTCTTTAATGTCCTTAGTGGCGCATTCCCACCATCAAGTGGTGAGATCTTATTTAACGGTAAAGATATTACCGGCATGCAGCAACATGAATTTGCTCGCATTGGTATTTCTAAGAGCTTTCAAATTACCAATGTATTTAAACAGCTCACTGTTCATGAGAATGTGCGTATTGCCGCCCAAATGGAAACCGCACGCTATGACTTTTTACGGAATGCCCAGAGCTATTCAAAGCCCATCGAACTAGCTGATGCACTATTACGGCGCGTTAATTTGGAGCATTTACGCAACAAGAAAACTGCTGATCTAGCTCATGGTCAGCAACGCGCTCTGGAGATTGCGATGGCTTTGGCTTGTAACCCTAGCCTGCTGTTGCTGGACGAACCTACTGCGGGCATGTCTCCGCAAGAGACGCTGGTCATGATGGATCTCATTCGCACGCTCGCGACCGAGAGAACAGTCATCTTAGTTGAGCACAAAATGAAACTCATTATGGGTTTATGCAAACGCATCATTGTTCTTCATCATGGTGAGTTTTTAGCGGAAGGTAGTCCTGAAGAAATTCAAAATAATGCAGAGGTACGTCGTGTGTACCTCGGTCAAGGTTAAGGTATAGATATGTTGCGCATAGAAAATTTAAATGCCTGGTACGACCGAAGTCACATTCTTCAGGGCATCTCCTTGGAAGTGAATAAAGGTGAAATTGTCACTTTGATGGGGAGGAATGGTGCGGGCAAGACCACCACTTTGCGCTCATTAATGGGCTTACTCCCTAAAAGAGAAGGTAAGGCCTCAATCAATGGTGTCTCCTTTTTAGATCTCCCTGCGCATGAACGATTTCATTTGGGTCTAGCCTATGTTCCAGAAGATCGACGTATTGTTCCTGGGCTGACTGTTAAAGAAAACCTAGAGCTCGGAGTTATTGCTAAAAAAAATCGTGGCGATATGAGCGCCCTAGTAGATGAAATCGCTGAGACCTTTCCTCGTTTAAAAGAAAGACTCAATCAGGATGGCACATCCATGTCGGGGGGCGAGCAGCAGATGCTAGCTATTGCAAGAGCGATGATTGCTAAGCCTACAGTCATCCTATTGGATGAGCCCTCAGAGGGCATCATGCCGGTTTTGGTAGATGAGATGTTTGAGTTATTTGCCAAACTAAAACAGCAAGGTCTTACCATCCTGTTGGTTGAGCAAAATGTTCAACAAGCGTTAAAAATTTCTGATCGGGCTTACATTTTGGATCAGGGGGAAATTGTGTTCCAAGATACTGCACAGAATCTTCTCGATAATGAAGAGATTCAGCAAAAGTATTGTGCTGTCTAGCTAAGCCTCTCCGCTTCCCTACTTTTAAACTTCTCTTAGATCAAGTTAAGCCAATGTCCTAGTTGGTGCCAAACACTATTAGGTACTAAGGTGAGTAACCAAGTCATGGTGAGATAGCGTAGCAGCTTGCCGATAAACATGTAAATAAGACAAGGCAACCAAGGGAGTCTTAACCAGCCTGCTGCCAGGCATAAGGGGTCACCAAATCCGGGGAGCCAAGAAAGCAAGAGCATCTTTGGGCCCCGCTCTTCAAGCCAGCGTTGCATTCTGCCATTAGTAGGCCCCCGCAAAGATTCGAAGCTATTCCGACTAATTAATCCCAGCCACCAGTCGAGCATGCCGCCTAAAGTATTGCCGATAGTAGCCACAGCTATCGCAAGCCAATACAAGTGAGGATTGATAGAAACATAGCCAAATAGGATGGGCTCTGATCCCATTGGCAACAAGGTCGCCGAGATGAATGCACTGATAAATACCGCTGGTAAACCAATCGATGGCATTCCAAAAAACTCGAAGAATTGACCCAGCATTTGCTCCATTAAGCAAAGACTCCTTGTGGGCTATCAATAAGGGGTGCAATCATCAGCTTAGTATGCCCCAACAGGCCTCAAGCCCCATCATTCTTGACTCACTCGTAGTTTTGAATACTTGCTTAAAATGAAGGACTTGCTTGCCTACCAACCCCTTTTGATTGATCGACTGCCCCATGAATCTCCCTATACCTAAGCCAGACCAGTATCAAGACATGCGGGAAGCTCTTCGCGATCTGTGCGGCAGCTTTGACTCCGCCTATTGGCAAAAAGTGGATCATGAAAGAGCTTATCCCGAGGCATTTGTAGATGCGATGGCAAATGCGGGCTGGCTAGCTGCCTTAATTCCCGAGGAATTCGGGGGCTCAGGTCTAGGACTTGCTGAAGCCTCCGTCATCATGGAAGAAATCAATTTTTCAGGTGGCAATGCGGGCTCTTGTCATGGTCAGATGTACAACATGGGCACCTTGCTACGCCATGGATCCGATATCCAGAAGAAGCTCTACCTCCCTAAGATCGCCACTGGTGAACTACGCCTTCAAAGCATGGCAGTAACTGAGCCGAGCACTGGTACGGATACCACCAAACTTAAAACTACTGCCGTCAAAAAAGGTGACAAATACATTGTGAATGGTCAGAAGGTTTGGATCTCTCGTATTCAGCATTCTGATTTAATGATTCTGTTAGCGCGCACCACCCCACTGGCAGAGGTAAAGAAAAAATCTGAGGGTATGTCCATCTTTATCGTTAATCTCAAAGACGCTATTGGTAAAGGCATGGCTATTCAACCGATTGCCAATATGGTCAATCATGAAACCAATGAAGTCTTCTTTGATAATTTGGAGATACCTGCCGAGAACTTAATCGGTGAAGAAGGAAAAGGATTTAAATACATTCTGGATGGCCTCAATGCTGAGCGCGTCCTCATCGCAGCTGAGTGCATTGGTGATGCGTACTGGTTTGTGGATAAAGCACGTCGCTATGCTAATGAGCGCGTGGTCTTTGATCGTCCAATTGGTAAAAACCAAGGCATTGCGTTTCCGATTGCAGATGCTTTTATTGAGACTGAAGCGGCTAACCTGATGCGCTTTAGGGCATGCGAACTCTTTGATGCAAATCAGCCCTGTGGTGCGGAATCCAATATGTCAAAGTACCTTGCTGCTAAAGCTTCTTGGGAGGCGGCCAATGTTTGCCTGCAAACCCATGGTGGCTTTGGTTTTGCAAATGAATACGATGTAGAGCGTAAGTTTCGTGAGACCCGCCTCTATCAAGTAGCCCCGATTTCGACTAACCTTATTTATTCTTATGTGGCCGAGCATATCCTCGGTCTGCCTCGCTCTTTTTAATAGGCAACAAGATGAGTATTCGTCCTCTAGATGGCATCACTGTCGTTGCTCTCGAGCATGTCATTGCTGCGCCTTTTTGCACGCGTCAGCTGGCTGATTTAGGGGCACGCATTATTAAGATTGAACGTCCTGGGGGCGGTGATTTTGCCAGGGGATATGACACTCAAGTAGAGGGGCTTTCTTCTCACTTTGTTTGGGTCAATCGCTCTAAAGAAAGCCTAACGCTCGATCTCAAACAAGAGTCTGCCCTCACAATACTGAAGAGCCTATTAAAGACTGCTGATGTCTTTATCCAAAATTTAGCGCCAGGTGCAGCTGCCCGTATGGGACTGACAGCACAAGCTTTGCAAAAGGACAACCCTGGTCTGATCCTGTGCTCGATCTCTGGCTATGGCAATGATGGCCCTTATCGTGATAAGAAAGCATATGACCTCTTGATTCAGAGTGAGGCTGGCTTTTTATCCATTACCGGCACACCAGAAACACCGAGTAAAGCTGGTAACTCAATTGCAGATATTGCGGCAGGAATGTATGCCTACTCGAATATTTTGGCCGCGCTACTACAAAGAGGGAAAACCGGTAAAGGGACAGTCATTGATATCTCTATGCTTGAAGCCTTAAGCGAATGGATGAGCTTCCCGATGTACTACGCCTACAAAGGCGCAAATCCGCCATCTAGAAACGGTGCTTCCCACGCTACTATTTACCCATACGGTCCATTCAAAGCAGGTGATGGCAAAATAGTGATGCTAGGGCTACAAAATGAGCGAGAGTGGGCGCAATTTTGCGAGCTGGTCTTAGAAAATCCTGCGCTAGCTCAAGATGAACGCTTTGATAGAAACTTTAAGCGTAATGAGAATCGCACCGAACTACTAAAAATAATTGATGCTTGCTTTAGTCAAATCACGGCAGAACAATTAATTGCTCGCCTAGAAAAAGCCCAAATTGCCAATGCGCATCTGAATGATATGGAGGGTCTTTGGCAGCATGAGCAATTAAAGGCCCGTAAACGTTTCACCGAAATCGGCACACCGAATGGCGCTATTGCTGCAATGTTGCCTCCAGGCATCAACGATAGCTATGACTATCGCATGGACCCCGTTCCAGCCGTAGGAGAGCATACCGATGCCATTCTGACAGACATGGGACTCTCCTCTACCGAGATTGCTACTCTCCGCTCTCAGGGCGCCATTTAGAGCAAGGGTGAGGCTAAGTGCGCGACATTTTCTAGCAACACCCGCCAGCGCGGCCGCTTAGCCCAAGCTCTGGGATTTACCAACTTGGATTGGGCTAGATAGGACTCAATCAAAGTCTCAAGCTTGGCACAGAAATCCAAGTTATACACAATCAAACTAATTTCAAAGTTCAGACGTAGACTGCGTTGATCGAAATTCACCGAACCAAAAATAGCGACCTTTTTATCTATCAACATACTCTTAGTATGTAAAAGTCCTCCATCAAATTCGGCAATATTGACGCCAGCACTCATGAGGTCGGTATAAAAACTACGGCTGCTCCAAGCCACTAAGGCAGAGTCGTTTAACTTAGGCACGATCAAAGTCACTTTGACACCACGACCAGCCGCAGCCATCAATGCCTGAATTAATCCATCATCCGGACCAAAGTAAGGTGTAGTAATGGTTAGCTCTTGACGCGCATCCATAATCGCCGAGAGCAACACTTGATACAAAATATCATCGCGATATACCGGTCCAGAAGAAAACTCTTGCGCTAATACCTGGCCTATCACGGGAGTTTGGCTTGGCGCCACATTATTAAAATGGGTGATCTTTGGATTATCTACACTCCAGTCAAATGAGAAAGTCAGCTCAAATTGGGAGGCGACTGGGCCTTCAATTCTGACCATGGCATCTACCCACTCACCTACACCAGAGTCTTGCTTAAAGCTACGTGGATCGACCATATTCATACTACCAGTCCAAACAACCGTGTTATCAATCACAAAGATTTTGCGATGCAGTCGTAAGTCAGCCCGCCGAAACTGAAAGCGTCCTAGTTGGATCGGTAATGCTTCGGTTACAGCAATACCAGCGCTTCTAAAACGCCCGGGCCAACTTGATTTAAACCAATCTTTACTACCCAAAGAATCTAGTAAGACCTTACACACTACACCTCGTTTAGCAGCTGCGATCAAAGCCTCGCCAACTCGGTCAGCATCACCGCCCAGAGCCCAAATATAAAACTCGAGATGCAATGTTTTCTTAGCTTGATTTATCTCATCAATAAAATGTTGCAAGATCTCCAGCGAACTGGTGTACAGCTCAATCTGATTACCAGCAATGACAGGAGAACCATTTTTGGATTCCGCCAATAAGCTCAGGGCTCTACCCTCTAATGGCAACAGCTGTTTGTCTGCCGTATAGCGCTGGCGCATATTCTCAGTAATAGCCGCGTACTCTTTATCCATTCGGATGATTTTGCGGGTCAACTTACGGCCAACAGGACGTTCCCCAATCAAAATGTAAAGACTGATACCAATTAATGGAAAGAGAACCACAATCAAAAACCACGCAAGCACAACACCCACTGGCCTTCTGACGGAAATCAATCTGAATCCAAACAGAATCACAATAATGGCATGTGCGAGCGGGACCCAAATTAAGGAGAATCCAAAAATAGGCCCCATAAGGTAATTTAAAATATTCATATGATTTCAAGTTCCGCAGTAATACCTAGGTGATCAGATAATTTCATGCATTCATGCAACACTTGCGCAGAATGAATTTTTAAACCGCGTACGTAAATACGGTCCATCGCGAGTAACGGCTTAATACTAGGGAATGTTTTTGCAGGTGCACCTGTAAGCACTTCAAAAACCTCAGTAAAGCCAGCCGCTTGCATTGGCGCACTCACGCGCTTGCGCCAATCATTAAAGTCTCCCGCCACTATAGTCGGTCCACCCTCGGCAAGCGAATCAATGTAATGAATAATTTCATTTAATTGACGTTCTCGCCCTCTTTCAAATAAGGCTAGATGAACGCAAAAACAATGAATCGGACTTGCAACCCCCTCCAGCCGAGCAACACTATGAAGTAAGCCGCGTCTCTCAAATCGATAAGCTGAGATATCGTAATTTTCGCCTTTATGTAATGGTCTCTTTGAAAGAATGGCATTGCCATGATGACCATCGGGGTACTCAACATTTTTTCCGTAATGCCAGTCATGCCAAAAATCTTCAGATAAAAAATGGGTCAACTCAGTCAATGGCCAGTGGCCAAATCGCCTAATTCTGCCCTTATGCTCTTGCTGAAGCTCTTGCAAGAAAAGTAAATCTGGATGATGACTGCGCATTTTTTGGCGCAGTTCGTGAATAGTAGATCTTCTGTGCAAAGGAGAAACCCCTTTATGCACGTTCATGCTCATGACGCTAAAGCGACCTAACTTCGCTGTACTCATGAGCGCTGCTCTGAAGCACTTTGTCTTCGCATGCGTGCCTGGTAGATTTCACCTTCAACCAAGTCTTGACACTGCATACATTTATTGCAAATAGAGGCCTGTTCACGTAACTCATCAATCGAGTCAATGGGATGACCATCAAGGTACTCGCGTAGATCGAGATCGAGGATCTCATTACAGAGACAAATGACTTCGGCCATCAGATAAACAGAAAAGGGGTTTGCATTTAAGCCATTTTGCCATCCTCTTGCTAGAATGAAGCCCATGTTGACAACCTTTCAAGATGCCTTTCAACTCTTGGCACATCTAGATCCGGCTGTTTTGGGTATTGTGATGGTATCCCTACAGGTGAGCCTCACCGCCCTTCTATTTGGCACCCTCCTTGGGCTCCCGATTGGGGCGCTTTTGGCTACTGAAGAATTTAGAGGCAAGAAGGCAATTACCCTTTTAGTCAATACGCTCATGGGGGTTCCCACGGTGATAGTCGGGGTGGTGGTGTATCTCCTGCTATCGCGCTCAGGCCCTCTAGGGGTCTGGGGCTGGCTTTTTACTACCAAGGGCATGATATTGGCTCAAACCTTGCTGACGACCCCCTTAATCGCCGCCTTAAGCCGTCAAATACTGGAGGACTCCTGGAAAATTCATCGAGATTCCTTTATGGCATTACGCCTTCCCAAGCTCTCAACCCTCAAATGGCTGGTATGGGATTGCCGCTTTTCTCTGACGATTGCCATCTTAGCTGGATTAGCCAGAGCCATATCCGAGGTTGGCGCAGTCATGATCGTCGGTGGCAATATTGATCGCTCTACCCGCACCATGACAACCGCAATTGCATTGGAAACCAGTAAAGGCGATCTTCCTTTGGCGCTAGCTTTAGGTATGGTGCTGTTAATGATCGTATTGCTAGCGAACTTATTTACCTTTGCAGTACGACAGTTAGCGGAGCGTCGCTATGGATAATAATCTCGACCATTTTGAAAAGTATATTGAGCTGACCGGCATTAAGGTTCGTAGCAATGGCAGAACTATTTTAAATATTCCTCACGCACTGATACCAGCTGATCGCACTTGCGCTTGCATTGGGCCGAACGGAGCTGGTAAAACAACTTTTCTCAAATTAATTGATGGCTTGATCAAACCGGATGAGGGAGTGGTGAATTTCTCCTTCTCACCAGTTCGCTCATCGTTGGTCCTGCATCACACCCCCATGATTAAGGCTTCCGCTAGAGCAAATTTAATGATGGTACGAGATGCCTACTCTTTCATCGGGGTGCAAGCAGTTGAAGAGGTGATGACCTTAATCGGAATGAGCCATTTAGCCAATAGCCCAGCGCATAAACTCTCTGCCGGCGAAAGACAAAAGCTCTGTTTGGCTAGAGCAATACTTCAGCAGCCCAATTTAGTGCTACTAGATGAGCCTACGGCTAATTTAGATCCCAACACTACAGAGCAAGTAGAGCAGATCATTCGACAATTTAAACAACAGGGAAGTGATGTCATCTTCACCTCACATCAATTAGCACAAGTTCAGCGCATCGCCGAATACATCATATTTATTGACGAAGGCGAGCTCAAAGAAAAAGGACCCGTAGGTCCTTTCTTTTCTGATCCGCAAACAGCAGCTGCTAAACGTTACTTACGACAAGAACTAATAGCAGACTGACTACTTAGCTGCCGCGGGGGCAGGAGCTGCCGCTGGGGCAGGAGCTGCAGCGCCAGGGGCAACAAACGGTGGTACAACTGCGCAAGCCGCAGGTGCAGGTGTACCTGCAACTCTGTATTGATCAGCTACCTTATTGATTGCCTGGCATAGCTGAAAGTTGCCTACCCGACCGGCGTAGGCTGCTTTTGCTTTTGCCAAATCATCAGCAGCTTTTGCTTCAGGAGACAGTGGGGGCAAGGTTGCAAAAGCAGCTGCACTGACGAATGAACAGAGTGTGAAAGCAATGATCTTTTTCATGACTTTGTCCTTATTTATTTACTTTGTTGTACCAGAGCTCATGGTGCTCTTTTGCCCAGGTTGCATCGACGTAGCCTGTCATCATGCCGTCTGAAGAACCTTGCATACCAATCGATCCAATGTAGATGTGACCCATTGCCATGGCAGTCATCAAGATAGATGCTGTGCTATGAATGATATTTGCCAATTGCATGGTTCCACGGATGTACTGAACTTCCATGAAAGGCACAATCATGTCGAGTACAAAACCAGAGGCTGAAATCACCAGGCCCAAGAAAGTCATACCAAACCAGAACCAAATTTTTTCACCAAAGTTAAAGTAGCCTGCAGGAGGATGCTTTCCACCAAATAGTCCACCAAATGACTTAATCCAAGTTAGATCACCTTCTCCTGGGATATTTCTAGTTGCAAACAGCAAGAAGAAAATCACAACGCTCAAGGTAAACAACGGACCAGAATAATTATGGATGTTTTTAACGATATTGAGGAATGTGCCATAAGCAAGACCACCCATTAAAGGCAGCGCAAAGTACTTACCCCACAAAATCAAAATACCAGTTAAGGCAAGGCCAATAAAGCTCGCTGCCATTACCCAATGGGTAAAGCGCTCAAACCCACTGAAACGTTTAATTTTTTGGCCAGTAAGCGGAGCATGTAATTTGATCGGACCTTTGACCAAAAACACAGCAGCAATACCAAAAAAGGCGATCGCCAGTAACCAACCTCCATAAACGGTAATCACACCGTTCCGAATGACGCGCCATTGCTGACCAGCACGTTGAATTAAGACGCTCGCCTCTTTATCTGGAATGCTGATGGTGTTGTAAGGGTCGCTGTTCGCGGAATTCCAAAGAAACTTCTCACCCACCTGAGGAGAATTCGCGGGCTGTGATTGAGCCTGTGTTCCATCAGATGCATTCTTTGGAAAATCAATACCGCTTGGAGATGGCAAGGGTTGCTGTGGCGCACGTTGCGCCAAGCTGACCCCGCTAAGCAGAGTTAGCGAGAGTCCAAGAGCGAGAGTCCAAGAGCGGCTAACACTAGAAAATGATCGATTCATACAAATATCCTTAAACGTTGTCGTTTTATTTATTGTTATTTAACTAATCACTTAAAGCGTGAGTACTCAGACTGATTTTGATTCCGCTTGTTAGTCGATTCCGTCCAACTTGCGTCATTGCCAGGAGCCCAGCCTTTGGTCATGAAGCCATTGTCTGCCCCCATGTAAGGTGCAACGTCAGGACGTTTAGCTGCCTTAGCTGCTATTTCAGGAGGCTCGGAACAGGCCGTCAACATGACGCCTGCTACCAGACATGATCCTAGAACTTTGAAAACGGATTTCATGATTTAGCTCCAGGAATTTTGTTAGCGGGTGTTGGTGTAGGCGCTGGCATTGCCGAACCTGTAGGTCCATATGCTGTTGACCAACCGAAGATATCCTTACTTGGGTATCTACCGTTAGATTCGCGAACAGAAACACGTTTGCCATAAATAGCTGAGATCACGTCACTATCGCCGCCAATCAATGCTTTGGTTGAGCACATCTCTGCGCACAAAGGCAACTTACCTTCTGCCAAACGATTGCGACCGTACTTCTCAAACTCGGCAACGCTACCATTGGCCTCAGGACCACCGCTACAGAAGGTGCATTTGTCCATTTTGCTTCTTACGCCAAATGCGCCTGAGCTCAAGAACTGTGGCGCACCAAATGGGCATGCAAATGAACAATAGCCGCAACCGATACAGATGTCTTTGTCATGCAAGACCACGCCTTCGTCAGTGCGATAAAAGCAATCCACTGGACAGACTGCCATGCAAGGCGCATCTGAGCAGTGCATGCAGGCAACTGAGATTGACTTTTCTTTACCGATGATGCCGTCGTTCACCGTCACTACACGGCGGCGATTAACACCCCAAGGTACTTCGTTGTCGTTTTTACAAGCAGTGACACAACCATTGCATTCGATGCAGCGTTCTGTATCACAAATAAATTTCATTCTTGCCATTGTGTTCTCCTGACTTTATTTTTTAACTTAGGCAAATTTTTCGATTTGGCACATGGTGGTTTTGGTCTCTTGCATATTCGTTACCTGGTCATAACCATAAGTGGTAGCCGTATTAACCGACTCACCCAAGATGATTGGTGACGCACCTTCTGGATAGAATTTACGCAAGTCCTTACCTTCCCACCAACCTGAAAAGTGGAATGGTACAAAGGCAGTTCCTTGATCAACACGCTCAGTAACCATCGCGCGCACTTTGATCTTGGCTCCAGTTGGAGATTTCACCCACACATAGTCCCAATGCTTAATGCCACGAGCCTGGGCAGCTTTCGGGTTGATCTCCACAAAGTTCTCTTGTTGCAACTCTGCCAACCATGGATTGGAGCGGGTTTCTTCACCACCACCCTCATACTCGACCAAACGACCTGAGGTCAGAATAATTGGATACTTCTCATACAACTTATCGTTCAAGTTTTTGTCCTGAACAGTCTTGTAGAGAGTTGGTAAGCGCCAGAAATTCTTCTTATCAGCTGATGTTGGGTACTTACGCATCATTGCCTCGTTAGTACTGTACAAAGCCTCGCGGTGGACTGGAATCGGATCTGGGAAGTTCCAAACAACCGCACGGGCTTTAGCATTTCCAAACGGATGGCAACCATTCTTCATCACCACGCGCTGGATACCGCCTGATAAGTCAGTCTTCCAGTTTTTACCTTCGGCAGCTTTTTGCTCATCTTCGGTCAACTGATTCCACCAGCCCAGTTTTTTCACGAGCACGTGATCAAACTCTGGATAGCCGGTCTTGATTGCGGAACCCTTTGAGAAGGAACCATCTTCAGCCAACAGTGTCTTACCATCTTTCTCAACACCGAAGTTAGCGCGGAAGTTACCACCACCCTCCATCACCGACTTGCTGGTGTCATAGAGGTTTGGTGAGCCTGGGTGCTTAATTGCGGCAGTGCCGTAACAAGGCCAAGGCAAACCATAGTAATCGCCGGTAGTGTCATAGCCACTGACTGGGTCTACGCCACCTCTGGATTTGAGTGTCCTCGGATCAAAAGTTCCTGCCATTCTCATGTGCGCTTTGATACGCTCAGGAGTTTGACCGGTGTAACCAATCGTCCATACGGAACGGTTGATTTCACGCAAGATATCTTCAATCAATGGCTCTTTCCATTGCTTGCCCGCAAACTTAGTGCTTTGCATCTTGAAATTCTTGGAGAGCTCTTCACCAAAACCAAGGCGATCAGCAAAAGCTTGCATGATTACGTGGTCAGGAACGGAGTCGAACAATGGATCAATGACTTTCTCACGCCACTGTAATGAGCGATTCGATGCAGTAGCTGTTCCACAAGTTTCGAACTGAGTCGTTGCTGGCAAGAGGTAGACATTGCGATTTTTGTTGACTGAGCCACCTTCTGGAGGAGGCATTGCAGCCATCGCAGCTACCGCTGTTGGGTATGGATCAACTACAACGAGCAGATCTAATTTGTCCATCGCGCGCTTCATATCTAAGCCGCGAGTTTGCGAGTTAGCCGCATGACCCCAGAAGAACAAACCTTTGACGTTGGTTTGCTGATCCATCATGTCATTCTTCTCTAGCACCGCATCGACCCAACGAGAAACCGTAGTGCCAGACTTCTCCATCATGTCAGGTGCATAACGACCTTTGATCCACTCGTAGTCGACGCCCCACACAGTCGCGAAGTGCTTCCATGAACCAGCGGCAAGACCATAGTAACCAGGTAAAGAGTCTGGGTTAGGACCAACGTCGGTTGCGCCCTGCACGTTACAGTGACCACGGAAAATGTTTGTTCCGCCACCAGACTTGCCAACGTTACCTAAGGCCAACTGCAAAATACAGGAGGCACGCACCATCGCATTACCGATTGTGTGCTGAGTTTGACCCATACACCACACAACAGTACTAGGACGGTTCTTGGCGAGGGTCTCGGCAACTTTATACACTTCTGCCTCAGGAACACCGCAAGCCTCTTCAACGTTCTTTGGATTCCACTTTTCCATCACTTCTTTACGGATGTCATCCATACCGTAAACGCGATCGTTGATGTACTTCTTATCTTCCCAACCATTGTTAAAGATGTGATACAGAACACCGAACAAGAATGGAATGTCAGTACCTGAACGAATTCGGACAAACTGATCAGACTTCGCAGCAGTACGGGTATAACGTGGATCAACCACGATTACCTTACAGCCATTTTCTTTTGCGTTGAGCAAGCTCAACATTGAAACAGGGTGAGCCTCTGCTGCATTGGAGCCGATGTACATGGCCGCCTTAGAGTTCATCATGTCGTTGTAACTGTTGGTCATGGCACCATAACCCCAAGTGTTGGCAACGCCAGCAACGGTAGTTGAGTGACAGATACGAGCCTGATGGTCTGTATTGTTAGTTCCAAAGAAAGAAACCCACTTGCGTAGCAAATAGGCTTGTTCGTTGCTTTGCTTGGATGATCCGATAAAGAATAAAGAATCAGGACTGTACTTCGCGCGGAGATCTTTCATCTGCGCAGTAATTTCTGTTAAAGCCTGATCCCAAGAAATCTTTTGATACTTACCGTCAACCAATTTCATTGGGTAACGAAGTCTGAATTCACCGTGACCGTGTTCACGTAGTGAAGCACCTTTGGCACAGTACGCGCCCATATTGATCGGGGAATCAAATGCGGAGTCTTGACGAACCCAAACACCGTTCTCGACAGTCGCATCCGTTGCGCAACCGACTGAGCAGTGTGAGCAGATCGTTCTTTTAACTTCGATCTTGCCTTTGCCATCTAGCATTGCCCGATTTGGCTCAGCAACCGCCTTTTGAACAAAGCTCAGTTGGCTAGCCGCAATTCCGGCACCTACACCAAGACCGGAGCGCTTTAAGAAGGCTCTACGATCCATGGTTGGCACCGCAGCTTGCAATCCGCGTGACAGGCTGCCAATGAGGCGTGATGCGGGTGTGGAACGACCGCTCTGTGGGGTATTGGATTTACGAGTCAGACTCATATGTTGTCCCTGAAAAATGTTTTTATTTAATTATTTGGAAAAGTACTCAATCAAACTGGATTTACAGCATCGTTGTTTCGTAATACTTACGAATATGTGCGGACAAGCGATAACCTTCATCTTTGCCCTGAACAGTGCTGCCGACTTCTTGAATCACTGTTTTAACAATCGAGGTTTGTGAAGCAACTGCAACGGCACCAACAGTGGCACCCGCTCCGATAAAAAACTTCCTTCTGGAAGGCTTTTCTTTGTCGACTATTTCAGTTGTGGATTTGGCGTTCATTGTTGGCTCCTATTATTTAATACAAATTCATATCTAGAGTGTAAATGGTAATTGCATTTTTGACATATTTAAGTCAAAAAAAAATAGGGGGTAAGGAGCATTACTTTTTGATGCATTGCAACATCAAACCATGTCAAAGCCTTGAGCCTCTACCGCAAGAAACTCTCTGGTTAAGGCGGCTACTGGATGGTAGAGGCGCATATCTGGAATCGCCTCAATCGCGTCGCACAATTCGTCGTACCAGGAACGGATATGGTCATTGAAAAAGACCCTTTGGTTTGTAAGGTTAGAGACTCCAACGTCATCCCCTGCGATGAGGTAACGCATCACCTCGCACAATGCCGAAATGTGATCCTCGGTCTCGGTAATCTCTTCTGCCGACTCAAGACCTAAAGCACCTAAGGCGCGACGTAATTCAACTAAGGGCTTTTCATTTAAGTGGCCCGCAATATAAAAAGAGCCGTTCAATATAATGTTGGGCCTGCCCACACTAATAAAGTTCTGATCGAATTCATCCTGCCAAGCTTTGGCGGGATTATTTTTTGCCGCAGCTACTACTTCTTGCCAAACCTTAGCCAAGGGGGCATTTTCATCATGGGCTTCCTGATCGTTCGGAATCGAGGCAGCGATTTGATCAAGCAACTCTTGGTCGGGCGGAAAATGAAAAAATCTTGCGATCAAGCCATATAGATCTGATCTCGCTAAATCCTCTG
>JBBAQC010000004.1:44335-45884 GCA_040400535.1 Polynucleobacter sp.
AAATGAAAAAATCTTGCGATCAAGCCATATAGATCTGATCTCGCTAAATCCTCTGGCAATCCCACATCGCCAACCTCTGTCGAGGCTATCTCTTTAGTTGATTCGTTCATAGCTCTTTATTCACCATATCTACAACACGGCATTCACCGCACATTTTTAATCGCTCCACGGCAGCCCCTGCAAATGCACCGTGGGTACTTAATTTGCTTAACATCAAGTCCACCATCTTGGATGTGCCAAACACTTTGCCACAGCTAATACAGTGAAAAGGCTTGGTCTCATTCAGATCTACCCTCTTTTTACGCTCTTCTACAGTCTGTAAACGGGGGGCTAGCGCCAATACCTGCTCTGGGCAGGTTGTGACACAAATCCCGCACTGCACACACTGTTTCTCAATGAAAGAAAGCTTAGGTTCATCCAGGTTATCAAGCAAAGCCCCTTCCGGACAACTACCAACGCAGGACATGCACAAAGTACAGGCATCTTTGTTGATGGTGAGGCCACCCAATAAAGAGCTCGCAGGTAAGGCAATCCCGCCGACTGGAAGTGGTGTTTTGGCCTGCTTCTCCAAATGCTCTAAGACCGCTTCAACCGTTTCACGCTTTTGAGTGCTTAAACCAAAACTAGCTGGAGTACAAATGGCAGGCAAAGCACCACGTTGACGTAACACTCCCATCGCCTGAGAAACTGAAACCACATCTTGGGGTGAGCTCATCTGGATTAAAGAAATTCGAGAGTCAAATCCATAAGCCTTCAAAATGGCATTCGCTAGCTCGCTTTGTGCTTGTAGGGCAGCACGATAGGATGGATCCTCATCACCCGTGAGCAAGAGAGTCACTTCACCAAAGCCGTAGCTCAGAGCGCCTAACCATAAATCCAAGCCAGTAGAAGCAATATGCTCAATGCCATAAGGCAGCACATAGGCCGGCAAACCCTGAACTTGCTTAGGCTTGAGGTGCGCAGATCGACCCAATAGATCGAGAGCTTCAGTACCTGATGTCAAAGTATGGAGTAATAAGCTAGGTGCAACAGATTGCTTACGCTTGGCGCTTTCGGCACCAAAAACTTGGGCCAAGGTCTTGAGCTCTTTACCTTGGTGCGGGACGCTGGGGTAGTTATAGCGCATGGCGCCAGAGGGGCAAACAGTAGAGCAAGCGCCGCACCCCATGCAAAGATTGGGGTTGACTTCAACCGTGCCTTGCCCATTTTTAAATAGTGAAGTAATCGCTGCGGTAGAACACACGTCGATGCAAGCATTGCAACCCACCTTACCGTTGCGGCCGTGGGCACATACTTTTTCGTTATAGGCAAAGTATTTTGGTTTTTCGAATTCGCCAACCATGCCTAATAGCTGGCTGGCCACGAGAGCTTGCTCAAAAGGGTCTTGCCCTGGAGCAAAGTAGCCTTGCGGTGTCTGACTCATGCGCATCTGTGAATCTGTGCGCAAGTCCATCACTAAATCAAACTCAGAATTGCGCTTCAGCTCAACGCGCTCAAAGTTAATTGCCCCAATGCCAGCGCAGGCAGTGACACACTCACGATGCGATTT
>JBBAQC010000004.1:45984-69366 GCA_040400535.1 Polynucleobacter sp.
CATCCAAAGGCATGGTTCCATTGCAGTTACAAACTAATTTTTGGCTCATCAATACTCTTCTTAAGTCGTTTTCTTATCCGCTTCAACCGGGGCACTAGCTTTGCCCTCTAGTTCGGCGACTGGATGGGTGGATGTTAAATCAATCTGCTGAGTAGCTGGTAAAGCGGGTTCGGTAATGACTTGCTTGGCCTGTTCAGGGTCACTATCAAGAGCTTCGGCTTTAAGCTCATCCTGAGTTTTTTCCTCGGGCTCTTTACGAAAGATATTGAGCATGTCCGATTGCACCATGCGCTTGAGCATTTCCAAAGGGATAGGATCTGGCTTAGAGTAATCGCCAATATAAATATCCAGGCCATCCATCACATTAAAGTGTGGATCCGTAAACATCTTTTTCATGGCGGCCTGTTGAACGGCTGGATCTACGCCTGGCTGCATAAATGCTGAGAAATCCGGCGCAAACTGGTCGATCTTCTCTACATCTTCCAGACTCAGTGTTGCTGGTGGCTCCACAGGCTCATTGACTTGACTCGGAACTTGGGTCGGAGTTGTAATTGCTTGCTTGCTTTTAGTATCCGGCTCAATTTGTTCTCCGGCTTTACGTCGTGACCACCGATTCAGAAATCCCTCAGCCATTAGTCCTCCGCTGGGCGATTAGCGCCCTTAAAGGATTCGGGGCGATGCCGTTTTTTGGGCTCTGGCCGATAGTGCTCGTTGACATAATCTTGCAACCAAGATGCATGCTCATCACTCATCGGCACTGTATCTACCGATTCCCCGCCATCAGATAGGCGCGCTGCCTCGTTATAGCTCACGCAGATTCGATGTGGGATAGCAAAACTGGGTTCTGCTTTTGCGAGCTCAAGTGATTGCGCCTCAATATAGCGCTCAACATCCTCCTCTAAGCGCCACATCACAAACCAACAAGAGTTTGGTGAAGAGACATTCAAGTAGTAGCCTTCGGCCTCGTCAGGAAAGAGATTTAACTCGTAGCCAGAAAATTGCCAAGTTTCACCTTGCTCATCGCGGCTCACAAAGTGACCGGTAATGTGATCTTTCTGCTTACCTGGCTGAGTGCTAGGCTCACTAAAATCAGGCAACACTTCCTGAGGCACCCACCGATAAGTAATCCAGGGGTTATCAACAAACTGCTTACGCATGAGGACTACAAAACGCATAGGGCCTTAAGTATTTTGAACCACGATACTCGGAAATTTACTGCTCATGTCTTTTGATAGGCTAGCCACTCTAATGGCGACTCGCCGTGCAATGGTCTTGTAAATCACGCTAATGGCGCCATCTGGATCTGCCACTACGGTTGGACGCCCTGCATCTGCCTGCTCACGAATGGATAAATTTAAGGGTAAGGCGCCTAAAAAATCAGTACCATATTCTTGGCACATCTTTTGACCGCCGCCCGTACCAAAGATATGCTCTTCGTGACTGCAGTTTGGGCAAACATAGGTGCTCATATTTTCAATGATGCCGACGATGGGTACACCCACCTTCTCAAACATCTTTAATCCCTTGCGGGCATCTAATAAGGCGATATCTTGAGGCGTTGTCACAATCACTGCGCCAGTGACAGGCACCTTTTGCGCCAACGTTAACTGAATATCACCAGTGCCTGGAGGCATGTCCACAATCAGATAATCGAGATCGCGCCAACGGGTTTGACGCAGCAATTGCTCTAGAGCAGAAGTGACCATCGGACCACGCCAGACCATCGGGGCATCAGCATCAATTAAAAAACCAATGGAACTGGCTTGCAGACCATGGCCCTCCATCGGCTCCATGGTGTTTTCTTCAATCGATTCTGGTCTACCAGTAATACCCAGCATCATCGGCTGACTCGGGCCATAAATATCGGCATCCAAGATTCCCACTTGTGCGCCTTCAGCAGATAAGGCTAACGCCAGATTGACTGCAGTAGTGGATTTTCCAACACCACCCTTACCGCTCGCCACTGCAATAATATTTTTCACGCCCGGCAATAACTTCACACCCCGTTGAACAGCATGCGCAACAATTTGACTGCTGACATTCACACTCACATTTTTAACTTCAGGCAATTCGCGCAGTGTTGCAATGACTGCCTTACGAATCGCATCAAACTGACTTTTTGCTGGATAACCGAGTACGACATCTAGGCTAATGTTGCCGCTATCTACCTTTACATTTTTGACATTTTTTGACGTCATAAAATCCATTTGGGTATTGGGGTCGATCAGACCTTTTAATGCAACTTGGACAGCCTCTAACGTAAGTGACACAAATTTCTCCTCTAAAGAGCATTCCTATCTAGGAATGCTCAATCTCTTCTATAAATGGTGATTGCTAAAAATGAAATAGGGGCTAGGTTAACCGCACATGCAAAAAATTGCTAAAGCCAAATTTAGGGTTATTTTGACACTGGGTAGCCAGCATCTTCTAAAAGCTGGGTAACTAACTCAGGTGTCAGGGCAGTTTCCAGAGAAACTGACTGGGTTGCTAAATCGGCTTGCACTTGAGCCTGGGGGTCCTGAGCCTGGACTGCGCGGGTAATTGCGTTGATACAACCACCGCAAGTCATCCCTGATACTTTGAGCGTAAACATGGATATCCCTTCATAACTGTTCATACTGCCGTTGTTGGTCGTTGCTGGCCGTTTTTAATAGCTGATAGTAATTTCTTACCTTAGGGTAGATTATCTTCTAGATGACCCCCTTAAAACCAAACGCCTCCGAATTTTATAGCCTTGATATTAGTGGGATGACCTGTGCTTCCTGTGTCAGCCGGGTAGAAAAGGCCTTGAGTAAGATTCCTGGAGTAGAGGCTGCTACCGTGAATTTGGCGACTGAACAGGCCCGTGTGCGCGTTGTGCAAGGCTCCTCTAGCTTGGCAGAGATCATCGCCCTAGTTCAAAAAACAGGCTATGGGGCCACAGTCAGCTCTGTACGAGGGAATCTTGGTCAAAATGCCGTCAAATCCTTTTGGGCAGCGGATGGCTTGGGTCGAGTCATGATTAGCTTCATTCTCTCCACCCCCCTCTTTTTACCAATGATCCTCATGCCTTTCGGCATTCATTGGTCACTATCAGGCTGGTGGCAGCTAGCCTTGGCTACACCCGTCCAATTCATTTTAGGATGGCGTTTTTACGTAGCAGGCTATAAATCCTTAATGGCTGGCGCGGGCAATATGGACTTGCTAGTCGCTCTGGGCACTAGCGCCGCCTTTGGACTTAGCCTGTATATCTTGCTCACCTCAAGCCATACGCATGAACTCTACTTTGAGGGTTCTGCCGTCATTATTTGCATGGTGTTACTGGGCAAATGGCTAGAGGCCCGTGCTAAACAACAAACGAGTGAAGCGATTCGCGCCCTACAAAAACTCTGGCCCGAACACGCTAAAGTTCTGCAGGCCGAACTTGATCTCAAAGCGGATATCGGAATAGGTACACAGGATTATCGAGATTTACCTTTAGACCAAGTGCTGCCTGGAGATCGCGTTTTAATTCTGCCGGGCGAACGCATCCCAGTAGACGGAATCATTGTTTTGGGCGCAAGTCATGTTGATGAATCTCTTCTCACAGGCGAGAGTGAGGCGGTGAAGAAAGTAGTCGGCTCGACAGTCATCGGTGGCGCCTTAAATGGTGAAGGCATGCTGGTGGTAATCGCTCAGGCAGTCGGAGTTGAAAGCGTACTCTCGCAAATCATTCACTTAGTCGAAGAAGCGCAAACTCAAAAAGCGCCTATTCAAAAGTTGGTGGATCAGGTGAGCGCAATCTTTGTGCCCACTGTCATTGTGCTTGCGCTCATTACTCTTGTTGGAAACTGGTTTTACTGGGACTCCCTAGAACTTGCGATCTTACGGGCCGTATCGGTTTTAGTCATCGCCTGTCCTTGCGCACTGGGTTTAGCCACGCCAGCCGCCATCATGGCTGGCACCGGAATTGCTGCACGCTTTGGCATTCTGATTAAAGACCCTCAGGTATTAGAGCTTGCTCACAAACTCGATATTGTTGCTTTTGATAAGACCGGCACATTGACAATGGGTAAGCCACGCATGCTGGCCTTACTTCCTTTCTTACTTCCTGTTGATGAATCATCTACACCTAGCAATCTCATTCTGGCAACAGCTGCGGGTTTGCAATTGGGCAGCGAGCATCCCTTGGCTAAGGCTTTAATCGATGCCGCCAAAGAGCAAGGTATCACACCGATCGCGACTTCATCTAATAAAGCCCTGCCCGGTATTGGTATTGAAGGTGTTCCCAGTAGCGGTCCTTTTGCAGGTCAAACTTTACGCTTGCAAAGTATCGCCTCTCTTGAGGGTAGCGATCAACACGCAATCGTTTTACAAAAAGCACAGGCCTGTTTTGAACAAGGTCACACTGTCTCTGTCCTCATCAGCTTTACTAATGAAGAGATCTCAATACCATCCTCAGTCACTTTGATTGCCCTAATTGCTTTTGGGGATGAGCTCAAGCCCAATGCCAAATCCGCAGTAGCTGCCCTGCATGCATTACACATTCGGACAGTGATGCTCTCTGGTGATAATGTGGCTGCCGCTACCCGTGTTGGAAAAACCCTCGGCATCGATGAAATCTTTGCTCAAGTAATGCCTAGCGATAAAGCGCAGATGATTCAAAAACTACAGAGTCCAACTGCAGATAAAAAACATTACGTAGCGATGGTGGGGGATGGTGTCAACGACGCACCCGCATTAGCGGTGGCTGATGTTGGTATGGCGATGTCTACTGGAACAGATGTTGCCATGCAAGCTGCTGGCATTACTTTGATGCGAGGAGATCCCACTTTAGTAGCGGATGCGATTGCGATTTCTAAAAAGACTTGGAATAAGATTGCTCAAAATTTATTTTGGGCATTTGCATTTAATACGATTGGTATACCGCTGGCAGCCTTGGGTTATTTATCCCCTATGCTCGCTGGTAGTGCCATGGCACTCTCCAGTTTTTGCGTATTGAGCAATGCACTACTACTCAAGCGCTGGCGCCCTATGCAGCATTCAGTTATTTAGAATTCTTACGCAGTAACTCGATGTCACCATAAAGGGCACGGGTTTCTGATTTGGTGTTGTCGGTGTCAGTCAGCAGTGCAATACCAATAATATTTCCTGGTGCTTGACCGTAAGCTAACTGGTAATCGGCGACTAAATCCCGCTCGTGCTTACGCCACTCACCTAAGGTATCCCAACCAGAGTCCACTACGATCATCTTTACACGACTGGTATGTGCATTACTTAAGACGGTATCTACTGAATTTTTTCCTGACCATATGTACATCAGGGTGGCATAAGGCATCTCTTGACCGCTGATTAAACTCGCCATCTCAAACGTCAGTTTTTCTTTTAAAGGCAACTTCGATTTATTGCCATCAAAGGCCACCATGATTCGCAGCGGAGCATCATCATGTTGACTTTGTGCGTTATCGGCTTGCGGTATTGCTCTTACTGCTTTCCACTCCCACTGCAGCCATAAGTTTTGTGCAGAGCGTGGTCGAAGTTTGACTGCGAGCCCTGAGGCTGAAGTTTTAGAGTTAGCGGCTAAGACTGTTCGGCCTTGATACTTTTCCAGACGGTAAACCGTATTTTTCTTATAAGGCGCTATCCGATAAAAATGCCAACCCTCCGGCATACCATTGCGTGGTTTCTCTGCAGAGAATTTAGGTAAATCCTCTTGCGGGGGCAACTGATCTGCATTAAAAGCCTGACCCGCTTCGTTCTCAAGCGAATTCCCAGTAAAGCCAGCGCAGCCTGCCAAGAGTATGGCGGTCGCAGTTAGCACTAGCAGGCGTAATAGGGCTTGGTTGAAGCTTCTTATAGGCATATCTTGGATTGTCCCAAAGAATAGTGGCCTTAAGTCTAAAATCCTTGGATGCGTCACTATTCCCCCTCAAGCTGGGCCTTCATCAGCATCTGCATTGCTGCGGTAGTGCATTTTGCTCTCGGGTTTTCGGTTGAGTTTTCAGTCGATGAGGCTCATTACGCCTTATATGCGAAGTATCTCGCTTGGAGTTATTTCGACCACCCACCTCTAGTAGGTTGGATTCAGTGGCCACTCGTTTCCCTCACTGCCTCCGAAGGAATCATTCGCTTGATTCCAGAGTTACTCTGGGTGATCTCTGCTTTCTTGGTCTTTCAAGTGGCCGTGGAAATGCATCGTCTTTTGCAAGGTCGTCATGCGGGCTATTTGACTACCGCCCTGCCATCAGCAAACCTCTGCGGCTTCATGGCTGTTTTAGCCATCATCGCAGCACCACTTCCCCACGTTTTAGCCATCGGTCTTTTGCCCGATACCCTGCTGACTCCCTTAAGCCTTGGTTTAATGTGGATGGCTTTGCGCTGGACCCAGCGAGATCATTTTACGATCACGGATTGGGTCATTACCGGCTTACTACTCGGCTTGGCGGGCCTCAGTAAATACACCGCCGCATTTACTGCATTTGCTTTGCTCTTGGTATTGCTGGCCTCTCCCAAAAAGACTTGGATTACTCAAGTGGGTTTTTGGGTGGCGACGCTCATCGCCTTGATAGTGATCAGCCCGGTGTTGTATTGGAATTGGATCAATGACTGGATCTCATTTAAATATCAAATTGCCCATGGCAGTGGTGGCACTTGGGCATGGCGTAGGGTGGCTGCTTTTATGGGCATTCAGATTGCATGCTTTGGACCCTTATTGCTTTTAGGTGCATTCACCTTTTTGAGGCAGGGTTTGCCTGCGCACAAATGGGCTCTACTGGCTTTGCTGAGTTTCTTTGTAATTCCATTCCTGATTTTTGCCTCACTGTCCGGCGGTGGCAGCCTGCCCCACTGGACTACTCCCGCTTGGTTTTGCCTTGCCCCATTTGCCGGTATTGGTCTAGCAAAAGCTTGGGCAACACAACGGCGTATGGCAATTCGTATTTTGCTGATTGCGCAGTTACTGATTTGCTTGGTGGGCTTTGGTTTTGTTTTAGCGGGAGGCATTACTACTGCTAGCGTTAAAACCAATCCCATTGCTGATCTCTATGGCTGGAAACTGGCTGGTCAAAAGGCTGTGGAGTTAGCCCAGGCGAACCAGGTCAAAGGTATTGCAGTACAAAACTGGACTCTGGCTAGCCGTGCCGCTTGGTATGCACAGCCCCTGCCCGTCTATGTACTCGACCAGCGACAAGATCAGTTTGACATTTGGTTTGGGCAACTACCGGTGGGTGCAAGCGTCTTACTGGTGAACTGGTCTGGCATGGCATTTGCCGTTCCTGTTGGAGGAAATTCAGCTTTTGAGAGCTGTCTACCATTAGATAGCTTAGAAATCATCCGCTTTGGCCGAGTGTTATCAAAGTTTGACTATAGCCTTTGCCGTCAATGGCAAGATACTGGCGCAGCGCAGTAATTCCCTAATTTAAAGTCCATTTCGGGGTCATTCAGTGCCCAAGGCATTATCCTTACGCCTATGAGTTCACAACCCCAAGCTACCCCCAAGGCCAAATCTGGGTGGAAAGCAATCCTGAAGCGGGCATGGCCCACCATTCGGATTGTGCTGTCGGTCGCCCTTCTGTGGAAAGCCACTAGCGGAATTGATTGGCAGACCCTGTTTAGCTCCGAGATTCAGATGCAGCCTTGGTGGTTTTTGGCTGCTGGATTAACTATGGTTTCTGCTTTTGTTTGTGGTGGACTGCGCTGGGGATTTTTGATGCGTAAGGTAGGATTTCAGGGGAGCTTAGCTAGCTTTGTCGCACTGTACTTTGCTGGTGGACTAATTAATCAGGGATTACCAAGCACCCTAGGTGGCGATAGTTATCGCGCAATTACTGCGACCCACTTAAACAGTAGCGGTAACTTAACGCAAGCAAAAGAGCTTGATGAAGAGCTTCACCACTCTGTCGACTTAGAACATGCCACCCCTAAACTGCGACTCAGTTTTTCCATGGTTTTAGTAGATCGCCTACTAGGCTTAGCGGGAAATAATTTATTGGGCGGACTGGGCCTCATTCTCGGTGGTGCCACTTTGGCTACTTGGGGAACCGATTTAGGTTACGTCGTCACTGGCGGCATGGTGATGGCAGGTTTATTGATTGCCATCATTTTGGCCTGGGGTCCGAGCTGCAATATTTTGCAAAAGTTATTAGACCGCGTGCAAATGAATCACGCGCTACCCGGTATCAAACTCGCTTTTTCATGGCCGATGAATATGGTTCAAGCTGTATTTGCAATTGGCATTCACTCTTTAACAATTTTGACGCTGTTGTTTTGTCTTAAAGCCTACGGAGTCGATGCCCCGATTGAAGCCTTAATGATTGGCTTGCCTGCATTAAGTTTATTGCTCATGCTGCCGATCAGTATTTCTGGATGGGGACTGCGCGAAGCCACACTCTCTTCCGTACTGGCATTGTGGGGTGTTAATCCTTCGATGACGGTCTTGGCATCTATTAGCTATGGCGCCATCACAGTGTTATCGGTATTGCCTGGTGCTTACTTCTTATTAAAACGGAAATAATTTTAGAGCCCCACTATGACTATTAGCGTCAACACCATGCGTGCCATTGATCATTGGGCTGGAGTGCCTCTTTGCGCGATAGCCAGCCCACTAGTCATGCTGATGGATGGCGTGAAGAGCATTTTTAGTCGTCAAGAGGGTCAGCCAAAAAAACTCCTTTTCATCGAACTCTCCGAAATGGGCAGTGCCATACTAGTCGATCCAGCGATGCGAAATGCGCAAGCACGTGGTGCTGAGTTATTTTTTCTGATCTTCAAAAGCAATCGCGCCAGCCTCACCCTTCTCAACACCGTGAAGCCTGAGAATATTTTTACAATTGACTCGTCTAGTTTGGGCGGCCTAATTAAAGATACGCTGAAATTTTTACTGGTAGCACGTCAGCATCGCATTGATACGGTGATTGATTTAGAGTTGTTTTCTCGTTTTACCGCCTTATTGACTGGCCTATGTGGCGCTCGCCGGCGCGTCGGTTATCACATCTTTCATGGTGAAGGTTTATGGCGCGGTCAGATGCTGACTCGCAAAGTGCATTACAACCCACACATCCACATTACTAAGAATTTTCTGTCATTAATTCATGCGGCCTTTGCAAAAGAGATTGAAGTCCCGTTTAGCAAAATTCAGATTATGGATTCTGAAATCCAGCTAGAACAGGCAGTCATTAATCCAGCAGTATTAAATCAAGTCAGTACTCGCATTGAAAATCTGGCTAGCGATGCTGGTATTCCATTTAAGCAAGGTCAACAACGCCTTATCTTAGTCAATCCCAATGCTAGTGATTTATTACCGCAAAGACGTTGGGCGCAACAGCGCTTCTCCGAACTCATTCAAGGACTAAACCAGCTCTACCCTAATGATCTGATTCTAATTACTGGCTCTCCCGCTGAATTTGAGTACGTAGAAAAAGTGCGTACTGTGGCTCAAGTTAAAAATGCGCTTAATTTTGCAGGCCAAGTGACTTTTGCAGAATTGCCACCGCTCTACACGCTCTCCGATGTGATGGTGACCAATGATTCTGGGCCGGGCCACTTTTCTGCGGTTACCGCATTACGTACTGTGGTTCTTTTCGGACCTGAAACTCCAGCACTGTATGGATCAATTGGTCGGTCGATTGCGATTACCGCCAATCTAGCGTGCTCTCCCTGTGTCAGTGCAGCCAACCATCGTAAGACACCCTGTCAGGACAATGTCTGCATGCAGGCCATCACCGTGGCTCAAGTGTTAGAGAAAATGGTTCACCAATTGAATGAAGCTGATCAAGGACGAGTGCGGTAATTGAGCATGATCGAGCAGCGCAAATCCATTTTTGCTATCACCTCATTATGGGTTTGGTGCATACCGCTGCTTCCCTTAGGCTTAGCCATCGCAATTTACTTTGGTGAATTACAAACCCCCACTTTTTTATTCATCAATCGTTATACCCAAATTCTTCCAGATACCTTGTGGACTTGGCTTACTTTGATTGGTAACGGCTGGGGTATTTTTGCGCTGTGCTTTCCTCTCTTGTTACTAGCTCCTCGATTACTGGTTGCTGGACTTTTAGCATCCCTCATTGGTGGCGCTGTTAGCCAAATCATCAAGCCTCTCTTGGATCTTCCTCGACCTGCTGGTGTGTTGGCTTTGGAGGATTTTTATCGCATTGGCGAGCCTCTGCTCTATAAGACCATGCCATCGGGTCACACACTCACTGCATTTGCAGTTGCTTCCGGCATTTACTTTACTAGCGACCGAAACAACAGAAGTCCCTTATTGTGGATTTTTGTCATTGCTATTTTTTCAGGCTTATCCAGAAATGCACTAGGAGTCCATTGGCTCACGGATGTCTTGGCTGGCTGCGCCATTGGACTCTGGTCTGGAATGATTGGAGCTATATTGGCTCAACTGATTTCTGATGCTCAGCTAGCGCCAAATAAAATCATTGCCCGACTGCTTGCCCTTGGTGGATTAGTAACGATCTACACTCTACTGACGCAAACGCTGGACTCAGAGCTCAATCAATCCTTGCAATATGCTGGTGTCGCATTGATCAGCATCACTCTGATTTTATTTATCAAAGTACAAAAACCCACTAGGGCTATCTAAGGATGTTTAGTTATCGTCATGCTTTTCATGCGGGTAGCCATGCGGATATCCTCAAACACCTCGTACTAATTCATTTAGTTGAGTATCTCCAAGAAAAACCAGGCGCACTGACGATCGTAGATACCCATGCCGGCGCTGGTATCTACAGCCTGGTAGATGGCTTTGCAACAGTCAGTAAAGAGGCGGATCAAGGCATTTATCGCTTGGTTCAATTTGCAGAGAAGCACTCTGTTAGCCCTGGCATTGCCCGTTATCTTGAGTGTATTCGTGCGCACAATACTATAAGTGCGGGAAGTACGGCAGAGCAGATTACGACTTATCCTGGCTCTCCGTTTATTTTAGCGAACTTACTAAGATCGCAAGATCGTCTGAAGCTCTTTGAATTGCATCCCAAAGAGATTGATATCTTGCGCCACAATATCAGCGAACTCCAGCAATCTAAGCAAATCGATATTTACGCAGCAGATAGCTTTACTAGACTGAAAGGTTTACTGCCCCCACCCAGCAGGCGGGGACTCGTGTTAATCGATCCCTCATACGAAGATAAACAAGACTACCGCTATCTTGATACCGCCATGGCGGAAGCTTTACAACGCTTTCCTACTGGCTGTTATGCAATTTGGTATCCAAGCTTATCTAGAAGAGAGTCGGCTGTTCTACCCGATCATCTGAAAAAGATTGCGGCCAGTCATCAGCGCTCTTGGTTGCAACTTGAATTGCGGGTTGAGAATGCCCCAAAAGAGCGTCGACTCCAGTCCAGCGGCATGTTCATTATCAATCCACCCTGGACTCTAGAAAAGCAACTAGCCGAGAGCTTACCTATTTTGGTCAAAGCGCTTGGGCAAGATAATGGCGCTCAATTTATCTTAAGCAGTTTTGAGGCTAAAGCCTGATTTGCCCTTAATCTAAGACTTGGATCATGACCTCATTACGACGCAAAAAGGGCAAACTCCACGGCGGATTGTAGCGTGCGAATTGAGGGTCGCCAGTAGTCTTCAAGTTCTTTGACTTGATCCAATCTTGCAGTAGCTGCGTTTTTTCTTGAGTTTTCTCTGCGCTATTGAAACCAGAAAATAGAATCACCGCCCTTTTTTCGGCGGGTATTTCCCTAATTTTGACTTGTGAGTTCAGCGGCTTAGGTAAAGTAGTCATTGTGTATTCCGAGGGCATCACAAACGAGACCGTCCATTGGTTGCTGGTGCTCTCAAAAGACTTTGCCCCCTCAATAGCTACCGGAACAGTCATGGCAATTTTGCTGCTCTTATTTTGATCGGTGGGCTCAACGCCAACAGGAGCAGTCATCGCTATTTTTTCTGTAACCTGATTTTTTCCAAAAATATAGCCTGCAATCAAACGAAATCCTTGGCTAGAGGCAGAATCTAAATCGCCTTCCACCTTAACCTCTGCAACAATGCGTGGCGCATAAGAGCGTAATTCAAATGGCTCTGATTTTTCAAGGACGACATATTTAGGTTCTTCAATTGCCATTGCTGTGCTCGCTATCAATATGCTCGTCAGAAAAAACCATGTTCGTACAAAAAAGTATTTCATTATTTTAATTTCACCATTGAGACTGAATAGTAAAGCCTGATGCATCATATTGAATATGCGCTTGCGCACCCACGGGCAAGGTGAGCTTTTCTGCTTGATGGCCAAACGGTAGCCCTGTTAAAACGGGTATGTTCTTGGGAAGTCGTTTACTCACCGCTGCAATCGCACTCTCCAAGGTATAGCCACGATCATGGTCTGAGAGGCGATATGCTGAGAATCCACCCAAGACAATCGCACTTTGATTACTCAAAACTCCCGCATCTAATAATTGCATCAGCATGCGCTCAATTCGATAGGGATGTTCATTGACATCTTCTAAAAACAAAATTCCACCTGAGGTTTGTTCTTTAGTGGGTAAATAAGGTGTTCCCACTAGCCCTGCTAGTACAGTGAGGTTTCCGCCCCAGAGCATTCCGGATGCTTGGCCTGCGGCAGAACTCTTCAAATAGGTTTGGGAGGTTTTGACACTGCAGTCTAATTTACGCTCATTGACTGCTTTCTGAAAATACTGCCACATCAATGCATTAGGGGTGACGCCTTCACCTTGCTCGCCTTGGCAGGCAAAGTCAAAATTGAGCATCGGGCCAGCTAATGTAACTGCGCCAGTTTTAGCTAGCATGCCCATCTGAAATACTGAGAAATCACTATGCCCGCAAATCTGTAGGCCTCCCTGAATCGCCTTGGCAATCGCGCTCCATTGAATATCTGGGAGCAAGCGATGCAATCCGTAACCACCGCGCATGGCCACCACAATGGTGTCAGGTGATAAGTTGGCAAGTTGATTGATTTCAGCAAGTCGTTCGGCATCTGTGCCAGCAAAACGTTGCTCAACTCGACTAATACAAGCTGTATTGAGAACCTCTATACCCTGCTGCACCAGCCAATCAATTCCGGCTTGTGGGCTGCGGGTGTCTAAGCTAGCCCCAGAAGGAGCAATCAAATGAATTTGCTTCAACGTCGCTCCTTAAAAAAATCACGCAGTACTTGACCGCACTCCTGCTCCATGATGCCACCTTCAACTTGGGTCTGGTGATTAAGCTGCTTTTCTGAGAATACATTGAGAACGCTGCCTGCGGCGCCTGTTTTAGGATCAATAGCCCCGAATACCACGCGCTCTACTCTGGCATGCAAGATTGCGCCAGCACACATAATGCAGGGCTCTAAGGTAACGTAGAGCGTCGTTCCTGGCAGCCGATAATTAGACTGATCTTGGGCTGCGCCACGCAAAGCCATCATCTCAGCATGGGCACTAGGATCGCTATTGCTAATTGGCCGATTGAAACCTGTGGAAATGATTTGACCATCTCGTACCAATACGGCCCCCACCGGAACTTCGCCAGCAAGAGCGGCGAATTTTGCCTGCTCTAAGGCTGCTTGCATGAATTGGTGATCAAGCTCTACTTGCATCATTAATTTATCTACTAATTTACTTAATCAATACTTTGGAATGTACTTTATGAACGAGAAACATCTGCCCAGCAATTCGGGGTTTCGTAAAGCCGGATTGATGCAAGTTTGAGGCGACCATCAAATACTTTTTCAAAAACTGGCTGCAAAATATTAAACGCGGCACCAGCTAAGTTCTCAACAGTAGGAACCTGCTCCATGACGACTGTTTTGTGATTCGGAATAGTATTTAAATACGCCACCAATCCAGCATCTTCTTTAGCTACTAAAAAAGCATGGTCCCAAGGCTCTACTACGTATTGATTGGTGAGGCGCTTGATATCACCAAAATCTAAGACCATCCCATCGTCTGCCTGGCCAGGATGATCAGCAATTACACCAGTCAAGGTCACTTCAATTGCATAACGATGGCCATGCAAATGACGGCACTGCCCATCATGATTCGGAATGCGATGACCCGAATCAAATTCAAGACGACGGGTAATGGAGACAGCTTCTGGCTTAATGGTCATGATTACTTTTCTGAGTACTTAAAAATTACTGGGTAAGGCCCTTACCGAATACCAATGATCTTATGGGTCTGAACGCTCAAGCGCCACAGCGGTCGCTTTTGACATAAACGTACGGCCAGAGAAAGGTTTTCTGAGAGATGAGGACCATCCATGGCTTGCAAGAAACGATTGCGGTAATCCATCTTCTCAAATCGAGCCAATAGAGTTTCGAGGGAGGTATGCCCAGCTTGAGGTATGACCAACTTCATCTCATCCGCCTGCAACACAACGAGTTCAGAGCCCGCTTTAGGGCTCACACAAACCCAATCAACTCCCTTGGGTACCTTAATGGTGCCATTTGTCTCAATGGCAATGGCAAAGCCCTTGGCATGCAATGCATCGATCAGTGCAGTATCTAGTTGCAGTAATGGCTCACCACCCGTAAAGACAACATAGCGTTGTTGTGGTCCGGCAGAGGTGCTATTCCAGACCTCTTCGATGGTATCCGCTAATAGAGGGGCAGTTTCGAACTTACCGCCACCAGCGCCATCACTTCCAACAAAATCGGTATCGCAAAATTGACAGATTGCGGTAGCGCGATCTTCCTCGCGACCACTCCAGAGATTGCAGCCAGCAAAGCGGCAAAATACAGCTGCACGACCAGCGTGGGCGCCCTCACCTTGGAGGGTTGGAAAGAGTTCTTTGACGGTATACATAGCTAGGTACTGATTTTAAGCGCTTTACTTACTTCCAGGACACCAACTCCCACTCAAGGTAGTCTTCCCAAAGAGCGCCTGCCCACGTCATACCAGCCCATAAGTACTGCCCAGAGCTTCGTCTAATGACCCAGCGGCCGATTTCTGGGGAAAGCCAGACATCGTCATATCGCATATTCGCTACTCGAGAAAAGTCATTACTAGTGAAAAAAGGTGCCACGTTTTGATATTTCAGTACTGGAAATTGACCGGCTGGAACACTAACGCCTTCCCATTGAACGGCAGATATATTTAAACCCCAGTAGTAGTCGTTATCGGGATAGCCCACTACTTGATAGCGATTACGATAAAAACCAGACCAGCCTGGAACTAATTGCTCTGGCCACAAGGCGATTGGTTGTAAGAACCGTTGCGGTGGATTCCAATGAGGATCTTGCAGAATGTAACCCCAAGGTTGCTGGATTTCATCGGGGAGTGGTCCTGCTTTGAGTCCACTACGCTCAATCCGAATTTGGGGTCCAACAGAAACTACCTTTTCCGTAACAATATCAACTAACTCTTGGTTAAACACATTACGCACGTTATAGACCCACTGCTGACCCACTTGTGGCGCCCTCACCTTAGGGGGATTATTAGGCTGCGGTAAAGGTGTTGAAACTGGATAGGGCTGCGAGGCAATACAGGCCACCAATAAAACTGGTGATGCCAATAGAAGGAGTCTACGTAAAGTATTTATTTGTAAGAACTGAGTTGCCATTGATAACTACCCTCTAAGATCACTGCACCAATTTGCCCTTGAATTTGATAAGAGCCTGATGCCTCTCGAGCAACCCAGCGTCCAATCTGCGGAGCAAACCACACCGTTTCTTTACGAATGCAATCCACCTTATTAGGATCGTCACTCTCAAAATTAATCAGCGTCTGAAAACGTAAAGCGACAAATTCTCCAGCAGGAATGGTAATTTTTTCCCAACCTTGAACGCTCATGTATTCCTGCCAATTCATGCGTGACTCAGGATAACCAGCAATGCTGTACTTAGTATTGAACTGCTTGGCCCAAGTACTGGAGAGCTGCTCTGGCCAGAGTGGCAGAGATGGGTTGAAATTAATTAAGCGAGACCACTGCGTATCAGTAGCAACCATTCCCCATGAGGTTTGAATTTCACTAGGTAAGCGAGCGCCATCGGCTGTGGATCGATCAATCACAATAGTTGAGCCAATATTAGCAAGGCGCTCAGTAATCACATCTAGCGTTTTACCGTCAAAGCTATTTTTCTTAATATAGGTCCACTCTTGCCCTACTTGCGGAGGACGAACCACGGGCAATGGCTTTGGCTGAGCAACTGGAATACCGCGCTCATAGGAAAGACTACCGCACGCAACTGGTGCCAGAGCGGCTGATACGATGAAAGTTCGACGAGATAAATTCATATTCCTACCCAAGATGATTGAACGAAGATAAGTAAGTAAAGCAACAAATGAAGTTTAAACGTGCTTCAATACTTTAGCTATTTTGTTACGCCCTAGTGAGGTTTTTGGAATACCAGGCATATCGAACCACCTATGGGTTTCTTCTTCAAACCCTACGCCGTGCATAAAGTTATAAATAGCCTTTTTTAGGCCAAGACCCAGAAGATCGTGATCTACTCCGGTGGGATCGATAAAGGCAACGTCATTCTTAGCAAAGCTGATGGGGGGTAATGGCAGCAGTTCAACTCCATAGGTAGCTGGATCAAGCCCAACAGGAGAATGTACCGTACAGGTAAAACGATGAAAGAAGCCACTCTGAATACAGCCATTTTCAAAAAGCTGACGAACGTATTCAAGTGAGTCAACGGTTTCTTGAACGGTTTGGGTGGGGAAGCCATACATGAGATAAGCATGCACCAAGATGCCCGCATCTGAAAAACCTTTTGTCACTTGGGCAACCTGCTCCACAGAAACGCCTTTTTTCATGAGATCAAGCAATCTGTCAGAGGCCACTTCTAAACCACCGGACATCGCAATACAACCACTTTGCGCTAACAACTCAGACAGCTCTGGAGTAAAGGTCTTTTCAAAACGAATATTGCCCCACCAAGAAATCACTACCTTACGCGCAATGAGTTCTTCAGCAAGTGCTTTTAAGATCTTCGGTGGCGCGGCCTCATCTACAAAATGAAATCCTGTCTGACCGGTCTCGGCAACAATCGCTTCGATACGATCAACCAAGAGACTTGCTGAAGCTGTTTCATAACGAGAAATGTAATCTAGACTGACATCGCAAAAGCTGCATTTTTTCCAATAACACCCATGAGCAACGGTGAGCTTATTCCAGCGCCCATCACTCCATAAGCGATGCATAGGATTAAGCATATCGAGCAAAGATAAATAGGAATTCAGCGGCAGACCATCCCATGTGGCAGTGCCTACCTCTTCAAAAGGGACATCAGGCTCTTGCCAGTTGATGTAACTCACTTCATTGCTAGCGTTACGGATAAATGTCCGCACCAATCGCTTGCTAGATCGCTTGCCGTTTAAATGCTCTAAGAGTGCCAGCAAAGGTCGCTCACCAGAATCTAGGGTGATGTAATCGACAAAATCAAATAAACGTGGATCTGTGAGCTCACGTAGCTCAGTATTCACGTAGCCACCACCAAGACCAATCTTAATGCTAGGGTAATGTTGTTTGATGGTTTGAGCGATCCGCAATGCGGCGTACATAGCCCCTGGAAAGGGTACCGATAACAGCACTAAAGTTGGCTGATGCTTTTCGATGGAAGACTTTGTAAGCTCCTGTAAATGCAAATCCATTAATGTAGGACTTGCCGCCAAGGCATCTGCCAAAGGCGTAAAGGTTGGCTGACTACCTGCCAATGCTTCTGCATAACGAACAAACTCAAAGCGCTCGTCCACTGCATCCCGCAGGACATCGGATAAGTCATTGAGATACAGAGTAGCTAAATGACGTGCACGATCCTGAGAACCCAGTGCACCAAAGGCCCATGCTAATGAATCCCCACCCTCTTCTTCTTCATAAGAATCTAAAGATGCAAAGCGTGGACCTTCAGGCAACAAAGAGCGGCTGTTAATGCGATGAGCCAAAGTACTATCACGCCCTTGTAAAAATGCAATTGCCAATCCAATGGTGCTTTGGTAATCGGCAAAATAATCCAGGAAGAAATTCACACTGGCACTGCGATTCTCATCAGATAACTTTAATGCTTGATCTTGAATCTCCAGCAAGCCCTGCGGATTAAAGAAACCGAGCACTAAAGCCAAAGCCAAATCTTCTTGAACGGCCTCAAAACCTCGTGAGCGTAAAAAGCCAGTGAGATAAGCCGTTGATGGATACGGCGTATTGAGCTGCGTCATTGGTGGAATGAGACTCAGAATTTTCATGCTACCAGCGTCCGCTTCTCACTAAAAGATTCTAGTAACTCTAATTCCTCAGTGGTGAATCCAGCCTGCTCACGTGCCTCGAAATTAAACGGCCCCCGCAAAGTAGGTGCACGATATTTCTCAGCTAATTCTCGATAAGTCGCAATCGGAGATAGGCCCTCGTTAGCGCATAAGAAGTTAAACCAACGATTACCAACCAGCACATGGCCGATTTCATCATGAAGAATGATCTCCAAAATTTCTACCGCACGGTCATCTTGTATTTGCTTGAACCGATCCCGAATCTCTGGAACTGCGTCAAGGCCTCTTGCTTCCATAGTTCTGGGGACCAAGGCCATTCGAGCAATTACTGAATCTGAAGTTCTCTCCACCATCTCCCACAGACTATTGTGGGCCGGAAAATCGCCATAGCTAAATCCGAAAGACTGTAAATGGGCATTGATCAAACTGAAATGGTACGACTCTTCCTTGGCAACCTTAAGCCAGTCTTCGTAATAGGCCTTAGGCATATTCGGAAAACGCCAGATAGCATCTAAAGCAAGATTCATGGCATTGAATTCAATATGGGCCAAAGAGTGCCAAAGAATAGCTCTACCCTCAACCGTATCCATTTTTCTTTTGGGAACAAACTTGGGTGCGACTAGTTCTGGTTTAGTAGGTCGACCAGGAAGGGAGAGGTCTTGACTATCGAGCTTGTCAGAAAGATTGATGGCGACACGCTCAGCCAAGTGCTCATCGAACAAGCCAAATAGCTGGCTAACCTTGGAATGAACATCGGTATTTGCCAATATTGCGAGGGCGGTCTCTCTTAACTCAGGCATGGGCTTGGATAAAGGCAGGCCTTAATTGGCTATTCCCACTCAATGGTCGCTGGGGGTTTTCCGCTGATGTCATAGACCACACGATTGATACCACGCACTTCATTAATGATGCGATTAGAGACTTTGCCCAGTAGATCATGTGGCAAGTGCGCCCAGTGTGCAGTCATGAAGTCTTGTGTTTGCACTGCTCTGAGGGCAACAACATATTCATAAGTTCTTCCATCACCCATGACGCCAACGGACTTCACTGGCAAGAACACAGCAAAGGCTTGGCTGGTGAGGTCGTACCAAGATTTTTGGCTGGCTTCATCAATCGTATTGCGCAACTCTTCAATAAAGATAGCATCAGCACGTTGTAGTAAGTCAGCAAATTCCGATTTCACTTCACCTAAGATACGCACACCAAGACCAGGCCCTGGGAATGGATGGCGATAAACCATCTCACGTGGCAAGCCTAAAGCAACGCCGAGCTCACGCACTTCATCTTTAAACAATTCACGTAAGGGCTCAAGCAGCTTGAGATGCATGTCTTCAGGCAAGCCACCCACATTATGGTGACTCTTAATCGTATGCGCGCCCTTCTTGCCTTTACCGGCAGACTCAATCACGTCTGGATAAATCGTTCCTTGAGCAAGCCACTTCGCATTAGCAATCTTGCCAGACTCAGCCTGGAAAATCTCCACAAACTCTTTGCCAATAATTTTTCGCTTGGCTTCAGGATCTGCAACACCGGCGAGTTCAGACATAAACTTTTCTTTAGCATCAACCCGAATTACTTTGACGCCGAGGTTGCGAGCAAACATCTCCATCACCATGTCGCCTTCGTTTAAACGAAGTAAGCCATGATCCACAAATACGCAAGTGAGTTGCTCGCCAATCGCCCGATGAATGAGTGCTGCAGCAACACTGGAATCTACCCCACCAGATAAACCAAGAATCACTTCCTCATCGCCGACTTGCTTGCGAATATGCTCAACTGCTTCGCTAATATAGTCACCCATCACCCAATCTGGCTTGCATTGACAGATCTCATGCACAAAGCGACCTAAGATAGCTTCGCCTTGCAAGGTATGCGTTACTTCTGGATGGAATTGGAATGCATAATAACGACGCCCTTCATCAGCCATGCCGGCAATCGGGCAAGACTCTGTTGAAGCCATCAGCTTGAAAGCTGGTGGCATTGCAGTTACTGAATCACCATGACTCATCCACACCTTCAGAATGCCGTGGCCTTCACTAGTAGAAAAGTCTTGGATGCCTTTGAGCAAATTAGTATGCCCATGTGCACGTACTTCAGAGTAACCAAACTCACGTGCTTTACCCAAGGACTCAGCAGAAGCTACCGCGCCACCCAATTGGGTTGCCATAGTTTGCATGCCGTAGCAAATACCTAAAACGGGAACACCGAGTTCAAAAACGATTTGCGGCGCACGAGGACTGCCCTCTTCTGTTACTGAGCTTGGTCCACCTGAAAGAATGATGCCTTTACCGCCCTGCTCTTGAATGAATTTGCGAATGAACTCTGGATCACAATCATAGGGATGGATTTCAGAATAGACACGGGCATCACGCACGCGCCGAGCAATCAATTGGGTGACTTGTGAACCAAAGTCGAGAATCAGTATTTTGTCGTGCACGAAAGGATTACCTTAAATTCAGCCTGCAATTCAGCTTTTGTTTACTTATTAATCAATATGGTAATTTGGCGCTTCCTTAGTGATCTTCACATCATGAACGTGCGACTCGCGTACACCCGCTGAAGTGATTTCCACAAAATTTGCTTTCTCATGAAGCTCATCAATCGTCTTGCAACCCAAGTAACCCATTGAAGACCGAATACCACCAGTCAGTTGATGCAAGATGGCCAGTACGCTACCTTTATAAGGCACTTGACCTTCAATACCTTCCGGCACTAGCTTCTCAGCATTCGCTGCACTGATGTCACTTTGGAAGTAGCGATCTGCAGAGCCATCGGCCATCGCACCCAAAGAACCCATGCCGCGATAACTCTTATATGAGCGACCTTGATAGAGGAACACTTCACCAGGAGCTTCTTCAGTACCAGCAAACATACCGCCCATCATGACGGAGCTTGCACCAGCAGCCAAGGCTTTAGCAACGTCACCGGAGTAACGCACGCCACCGTCAGCAATTAACGGAATACCCGTGCCTTTGAGTGCAGCAGCTACATTCACAATAGCGCTAATCTGAGGAACGCCTACACCCGCAACAATCCGGGTGGTGCAAATTGAACCAGGGCCAATGCCGACCTTAACGCCATCAGCGCCATGATCAGCCAAGGCTCTAGCAGCCTCGCCAGTAGCAATGTTTCCACCAATCACTTGTACGTGAGGATAGTTTTTCTTGACCCACTTCACGCGATCTAAAACACCTTGGCTATGGCCGTGTGCGGTATCCACCACAATCACATCAACGCCTGCACGAACTAAGAGCTCAATCCGCTCATCATTATCAGGGCCAACGCCGACAGCAGCACCAACACGTAATTTACCTTCGCTATCTTTGCAAGCATTTGGATGCTCGGTAGCCTTCAAGATATCTTTAACAGTGATGAGGCCGCGCAGTTCAAACTTATCGTTGACTACCAGCACGCGCTCTAAGCGATGCTGGCTCATTAAGCGCTTCGCCTCTTCTAGAGAACAGCCTTCCTTGACTGTAATCAAGCGCTCACGTGGAGTCATCTTGGATTTAACTGGCGCATCTAGGTCTTCCTCAAAGCGCAAGTCGCGGTTGGTAATAATGCCTACTACCTCTTTGCCAGTCAGTACCGGAAATCCGGAGAAACCATGCTCACGAGAAAGTTGCATCACTTGACGTAGCGTGACATTTGGATCCACCGTAATGGGATCGCGCAAAATGCCAGACTCGTAACGCTTAACCTTGGCTACTTCTCTAGCTTGTTCAGCTGGCTTGAGATTTTTATGAACAATGCCAATGCCACCTTCGCTGGCCATCGCAATCGCTAGACGGCCTTCAGTGACCGTATCCATCGCTGCAGATACCAACGGTGTATTGAGTGAAATTTCCCGAGTTAACTTACTTGCCAAGCTGGCATCTCGAGGGAGTACCGAAGAATAAGCCGGTACGAGGAGCACATCGTCAAAAGTGAGTGCTTTTTGAATGAGTCGCATGCAAAACCCCTAGTCACAAAAAACGATTATAGCCTCCTAGCCTTTCTTTTAGCTGCGGCAGCCTGGAATTTGGCATCTTGGTTTTGGTTTGCTTTCTTGCGTCGAACCGCCTTGGGGTCCACCAATAGCGGTGAATACAGCTCTAGGCGATCACCCTCGTAAAGAGGGCTATCCCAATCCTTGCGCTTGCCAAAGACCCCAAAACAGCCTTTTCTGGCTAAGACGGAATCATGAGGGCCTTGGGCAATTCCAGCCCGAATCAAGGCAAGACCTACTGTGGGAGCCTCTGAGGGCCCTAAATGCAATATAAAAGGCTGGATATCCGGCTGACCCAAGCGGGCATCGCAAATCAGAATCTCCATGGACTGGCTAGCCATACAGGTCCTCAGCACGCTTAACAAAGCAGTCTACAAAGGTACCCGCAATATGACCAAATACCGGACCAATGATCTTATCGAGGATGACGCTCTTAAATTCCCAATGAAGCTTAAATTCCACCTTACAGGCGTCCTCTTTCAGGGGAATAAAGTTCCACTGCCCCGAAAATTGCTTGAAAGGGCCATCCACAAAGACCATGTCAATGGTTTCGGGGCGATGATTGATATTGCGAGTATGAAAGTACTGATTAATACCCTTAAAGTGGATATTGATTTTGGCATCTAAGACCGTCTCAGTTTGCTCAAAAATTTCCACCCCGCCGCACCAAGGCAAGAAGTCTGGATAGCTGGCAACGTCGGTTACCAAGCCATACATGCGGTCAGCTGATTGGTTAATTAAAACGGTCTTGTAGACGTCTGCCATAATCGATCTTGAGAAGCTAAATAAATATGAGTATCGTCGATAACAAAAAAGCCTTCTTCGATTATTTTGTTGAGGAACGGTTTGAGGCAGGGCTGGTGCTGGAGGGTTGGGAAGTAAAAGCCATCCGCGCGGGTCGCGTGCACGTCAAAGAAGCGTATGTTGTCATCCGTCGGGCGGAGCTGTTCCTGATCGGTTGCCATATCACCCCCCTACTTTCCGCCTCAACCCATATTGTTCCAGACAGCATTCGCACCCGAAAACTCCTCCTCAATGCGATTGAGATCAAAAAACTGATCGGCAAGGTAGAGCAAAAGGGCTATACCCTCGTCCCATTGAATCTGCATTTCTCCAAAGGCAAGGTCAAGTGTGAAATTGGACTAGCCCGCGGCAAGAAACAGCATGACAAACGTGCTGCCACGAAAGAGCGTGAATGGGAGGTCCAAAAGGGCCGTATTGCCAGGGGCGATCTCAACGCCTAATGGGGAAAGCCGACCAAAAAGCAAAAGGCCT
>JBBAQC010000004.1:69466-111423 GCA_040400535.1 Polynucleobacter sp.
AGGCCTTTTTACATACAGCTGTTAAGCCGTCAAGATTGATTACACCTCTTTCTTACCCAGCATTTCCCAAGTAGCCACTACGCTATCCGGGTTGAGGGAGATCGAAGTAATGCCCTTAGCAACCAACCAACGCGCAAAGTCTGGATGATCTGAAGGGCCCTGACCACAAATACCCACATATTTATTTTGCTTGAGGCAGGCTTCAATCGAACGGGCAATCATGAACTCCACTGCGGGATCGCGCTCATCAAAATCAATTGCTAACAATTCCATACCGGAGTCACGATCTAGACCCAAGGTTAACTGCGTCATATCGTTAGATCCAATCGAGAATCCATCGAAATGTTCCAGAAATTGGTCGGCCAAAATGGCATTAGATGGGATCTCGCACATCATAATCAGGCGCAAACCATTCTCACCACGCTTAAGACCGAGGTTTGCCATCATCTCAATTACGCGTTTAGCCTGATTAATGGTGCGCACAAATGGAACCATAATCTCAACATTATCCAGACCCATGTCTTCACGAACCCGTTTCATCGCAGCGCACTCTAAAGCAAAAGCTTCGCCGAAATCTGCTGATACGTAACGAGATGCGCCACGGAAACCGAGCATCGGATTCTCTTCATCCGGCTCATAACGTGAACCACCAATGAGCTTCTTATACTCGTTTGACTTGAAGTCAGACAAGCGCACAATCACCGGCTTTGGATAGAAGGCTGCAGCAATGGTTGCCACACCTTCAACCAATTTATCTTCATAGAACTGACGTGGACTGGCATAACCACGTGCAACGCTCTCAACAGCACGCTTGAGCTCAGAATCAATATTCGGGTACTCCAGCACAGCGCGTGGGTGCACACCAATGTAGTTATTGATGATGAACTCAAGACGAGCCAGACCAACACCGGCATTAGGAATTTGGCAAAAATCAAAGGCTAACTGTGGGTTACCAATGTTCATGGTGATCTTGACTGGGATCTCTGGCAATACACCGCGAGAGATTTCAGTCACTTCAGTCTCAATCAAACCATCATAAATATGACCTTCGTCACCCTCGGCACAAGAGACGGTCACCATCATGCCGTCTTGCAAATGCTCAGTCGCATCACCACAACCGACCACCGCAGGAACGCCAAGCTCACGAGCAATAATCGCTGCATGACAAGTGCGGCCACCACGATTAGTGACAATCGCTGAAGCACGCTTCATCACGGGCTCCCAGTTAGGGTCAGTCATATCAGCAACCAAAACATCACCTGGCTGGACTCGATCCATCTCACTTGGATCACGAATCACGCGAACTGGGCCTGCACCAATCTTTTGGCCAATTGCACGGCCTTTCGCTAGTACCTTGGAGCTACCTTTCAGTTTGTAGCGCATCTCCACTTGACCAACAGCCTGGCTTTTCACTGTCTCTGGGCGAGCTTGCAAGATATAGATACGACCATCTTGACCATCCTTACCCCACTCGATATCCATTGGACGACCGTAGTGCTTTTCAATAATGACTGCGTATTTGGCTAATTCAGTAATGTCAGCATCTTCCAATGAAAAACGATTGCGTTTTTCTGGAGCCACATCGACTGTGATCACCTTTTCAGCAGAACCTGCTGGAGCAAATTGCATCTGAATCAACTTGGAACCCAAAGAGCGCCGAATAATCGCTTTTTTATCCATGGCAAGAGTTGTCTTAAAAACATAGAACTCATCCGGATTCACTGCGCCCTGCACTACTGTCTCGCCTAAGCCATAGCTGGAAGTAATAAACACCACATCCTCGAAACCTGACTCAGTGTCCAAAGTAAACATCACACCAGCAGCACCCAGGTCAGAGCGAACCATCCGCTGGATACCAGCAGACAGAGCTACTTCAGCATGGGCAAAGCCCTTATGGACACGATAAGAAATCGCGCGATCGTTATACAAAGAAGCAAATACTTCCCGAATCTTCTTCAGAACGTCATTAATGCCTTCCACATTCAAGAAAGTTTCTTGCTGACCTGCAAATGACGCATCAGGCAAGTCTTCTGCAGTTGCAGAGGAGCGCACTGCAAAAGAGCCTTTGCCGGAATCATCTAATGTTTTAAATGCAGTACGAACCTCTTCATCAAGACGCGCCTGAAACGGTGCAGTCTCTATCCAGCCACGAATCTCTTTACCAGCTGCCGCTAAGGCCCGCACATCATCAGTATTGAGGTTTTCTAAGCGCTGCTGAATACGCTCGGTCAAGTTGTTGTGTTCTAAGAAATCACGAAACGCCAATGAGGTAGTGGCAAATCCGGTAGGCACTCGCACTCCCGTAGAAGACAACTGAGAAATCATTTCACCAAGTGAGGCATTTTTACCGCCGACTGACTCAACATCGGTCATTCGGAGTTGCTCAAAAGGCAAAACATAGGCATTTGCTACATCGCTGCTGGGTTGTTGGTTGGACATAAAATACTCTCTAAAGATAAGGAAACTGGTCGAGCCGCCGAATAAAATACGGCATACTTCATTAACTACATATTGTAGTGCCGACCACGACCTTTTAGGCCATTTCATGAGCAGCCAAAGCATCCAAGCCCGTATCGTTTTTATTGTTTCTGATGGAACCGGAATTACTGCTGAGAACTTCAGCCAATCTATTCTGGCGCAATTTGAAGCCACTTTTAAGCACATTCGCGTGCCTTTTGTGGATAGCGTAGACAAAGCCCATGACGCCGTTTCTAGCATCAATCAGGTGGCTGCAAAATATGAGGTTCAGCCCATCGTATTCACCACTTTAGTCAATCCAGAACTCAATCAGATTGTTAGTAAAGCGAACGGCCTGATTCTAGATATGTTCCAGACCTTTGTAGCCCCACTAGAGCAAGCCTTGGGAGTTAAGTCAACCCATGCCATGAACCGCCTGCACCACAATGCAGATACCGAAGCCTACAAAAACCGCATCGAGGCCATTAATTACTCACTTGCCCACGATGATGGCCAATCCAATAAGAACCTAGCCGAAGCAGACGTCATTCTGGTGGGTATATCGCGGGTCGGTAAAACACCGACCAGTCTTTACTTAGCTATGCAATATGGCATGAAGGCAGCAAACTACCCTCTGATTCCAGAAGACTTTGAACGTGGGCAACTACCCAAAGATTTAATTGCCTATCGGAGTAAGATTTTTGGCCTCATGATCGATGCCGAACGCTTGTCAGAGATTCGTAACGAGCGGCGCCCCGGCAGCAACTATGCCAAGCTAGAAAACTGCCGCTATGAAATTAATGAAGCCACCGCCATGATGAAAAAAGAATCCATTCCTTGGGTGGTCACTACCAGCAAGTCAATTGAAGAAATTGCTACCACTATCTTGCAATCGATTAAGTCGGATAAAACAATACTGGGCTAGAACAGTATTGTTTCAATGTCTGCTTTTGACCCCAGCAGACAAGTACTCAGCTCATATTCAAGTTTAATTAAGTACGATCACTAATTGCAGGCAAAGCTACTGATGTCTAATCTTATTTCCCAAAAAAATATTGCTCATTATGACCAAAACGCCGTGTCTTATGACGAGGGTACGCAAGGTCATGATGTCAGTCAAAATATCAACGCCCTATTAAGGGCCATCAAGACTGAGCCACCATTTCATATTCTTGATTTTGGATGCGGTCCAGGTAGAGACCTGCAAACCTTCACTCAACTTGGTCATATTGCCGTCGGCCTGGAAGGCAGCCAACAAGCCGCTCAAATAGCCAGAACTAAAAGTGCTTGCGAAGTATTAGTACAAGACTTTTTTAGCTTAGATTTGCCAGAAAGTGCCTTTGATGGCATTTTTGCTAATGCTTCACTTTTCCATATCCCCAATAATCTTTTACCTAAGGTGCTAGCTAATCTATGGACTTGCTTAAAACCTAATGGCATTCTTTTTAGCTCGAATCCGCGTGGAAATAATGAGGAAAGTTGGTATGGTGATCGCTTTGGCTCGTATCACGATTTAGAGAGTTGGAGATCTTTTATGACAAATGCCAAGTTCACTGAAATTGAACATTACTACAGGCCAAGCGGTCTTCCAATTGAACAGCAGCCATGGCTAGCAAGCGTTTGGAAAAAATAGTGTTGGTTAGGTTAGATAAGCTGACTGAGCTGGCTAAGAAAGCTCAGTGCGTCTCACCCTTAAGGTCTCAAACAAGCAAACTGCCGCAGCAGTAGAGACATTCAGCGATTCGACTCTGGGATCAATCGGAATCGAAACGCCTTTGGCTTGAGCCATCAGGTCTTCAGAAACACCTTGACCTTCACTTCCCATCACCCAAGCCACTGGATGTATTAATACTTTGGGCATATTAAAGAGATCGAGCTCACCATCAGCAGTAGTGGCTAGTAAAGGTGCAGTGACTGCACTCAGCACTTGCTGCGATGACCAGCCTTCATAAAGATCTAATAAGCGGTGAGCACCCATGCCAGCGCGCAATACTTTACTTGACCATAAGTGGGCACAGCCAGATAAGGCAATCACCTGAGTAAAGCCTGCAGCAGCGGCAGTACGTAAGATAGAGCCCACATTACCGGCATCTTGTATACGATCCAAAATAATCACATCACCAGTAATCGTTGCAACTGACTTTTGAGGATTGAGCGCTGATTGAGGAAGATCTAACAGGCCCGCAATCTGTGGAGCATTGACTAAATCAGACAGCAAATCCCATAAGCCTTTATCTAGCTGGTAAACACGCGTATCAGGACAAATTTCTACATGATCGTAGACAGCTTGAGCAATCTCTGGATTTTTCAAACCCATCTCTGAGGTAATTAATGTCTTGAGCGCTGAATTACCCACCCAAGTTTGAACCAAATGAATGCCTTCAAGCAAAGCCTGACCACAAGCAAATCTCGCTTTTTGACCTTTAGGCCCAGTGGCTTGTAATTGACGAATCTCTCTAAACAAGGAGTTGTCTTTTGAGCTGATAAATTCAATTTTCATAATTGGGATTATCGACTATGCAGTACCAATACATTACGAACGGGAGAAAAGCTGCGGCGGTGCTGATCACAGGCACCGAATTCCTTTAAGGCAGCAAAATGAGCCTCAGTGGGATAACCCATATGCTGAGCAAAGCCATACTGGGGATGTAATTCATGCAAAGCCATCATTTGACGGTCGCGGGTGACTTTAGCCAAGATGGACGCCGCTGAAATCGCGGGCTCTTTAGTATCGCCCTTGATGATTGCCTCAGCTGTGATGGGAAGCTCAGGGCAGCGATTACCATCAATCAATGCTTTATCGGGCCAGCCACCTAAACGGGTGGTCAGATCTTCAATTGCCCGACGCATCGCTAACATCGTCGCTTGCAAAATATTAATCTCATCAATCTCGGCTGGACTCGCTTCGCCAAGACCCCAGGCCTTTGCCTTGCGCTGAATTTCTCCAAACAAAAACTCTCGTCTTGCGGGGGATAATTTTTTGGAATCTTTTAATCCGGTGATGGGATTTGCAGGATCAAGCACGACTGCACCCGCTACCACCGCTCCGGCTAATGGGCCTCGCCCCGCCTCATCCACACCGCAAACCCAGATCATACTCACATCACGCTCACGTATGAACCTGATGTTTGCCGGCGGCAATCGTTTGAGCAACAGCTTGGGCAACCAGCAGACCTGTTGGTCTACGCAAGGTCTCATGCAGTTCTGCAAAACGGGTTTTTAATTGAGTGACTTTATTAGGACTGTTTAACCAAGCTAGTAAGGCATCAGCCAACTTATTCGCAGTAGCGTCGTCCTGCAGTAACTCAGGGACAACAAACTCACTACACAAGATATTGGGTAAACCCACATAGGGTAGATAGCCTTGTCGTTTCATAATCTGCGCGGTCAACCAAGGCACCTTATAAGAAATCACCATCGGCTTTTTCCAGAGCGCCGCCTGTAATGTGGCAGTACCACTGGCAATCAGCACGACATCAGCAGCCTCTAGTACCACATCAGCCTCGCCATCCATCAGATGAATATCAAGATCAGGATTTTTCTCTAAGCTAGCCTTGAGCAAGACTTCCAGCGGTGCACGCAAGCGCGGTGTTGCCACTGGAATAATAAAATGGAGCGCCTGCCCCGGCATGCGGCTCGCGAGCTCGGCCATGGTTTCAAAAAAGATAGGGGCAATGAGTTCGATCTCAGACCCGCGACTACCTGGCAAAACAGAAACAATCGTTCCACTCAATGTGTTAGTTGGCAGATTTAAGATTTTTTCTATTGTTAATTTAGCGCTTATTGGGTTGGGCTCTAAGGGAATCTCGCTTGCTAACGGATGTCCAACATAAGTAGCGCTGATACCAGCCCGCTCATAAATCTCTGTTTCGAACGGGAAGATGCAGAGCATTCTCTCAACAGCTTGTTTAATCTTAGTAATGCGCCCTGCTCGCCAGGCCCAAATGGATGGGGATACAAAGTGAAGAGTCGGAATACCCGCCTTACGCAAAGCTAATTCGACCCCTAAATTAAAGTCGGGTGCATCAACACCCAAATACACATCGGGACGACCTTCGCCAAGCAGGTAGGTGATGAGTTCTTTTCGCAGTTTCAGAATGGCAGGTAGTTGTTTGATTGCCTCAACGTAACCACGCACACTGAGTGTTTCCATTGGCCAGTCTGAGCGCAGGCCTTCTGCTTGCATGCGTGGGCCGCCGATACCGTAGACCTCCAGGTGAGATGTAGCGGGGATCTGCTGAAGTGCACTCAATGCTGGTGCAGCCAATAAATCACCCGAAGGCTCTCCGGCAACACAAGCAAGTTTAGACACTAGATTTTCTCTATCGAATAATGCCGCGTGTCGAGGCGGCAATAAAGTCATGGAACTCAGTTAGCTTTTCTGCTGTAGCGACATCAGATGCGCTCGCTAGAGCCATCTTGCCAATCTCTACCTTAGCCTCTTCAAAGCTGAGACCATCTTTGTAGAGAATCTTGTAGGCCTGACGTAAAGCTGCAATAGTCTCGCTTGAGAAACCACGACGCTTTAAACCTTCCACATTAATACCATGTGGAGATGCCTTATCTCCAGCCGCAATCACAAAGGGCGGAATATCTTGCACTAAGGCAGAAGCACCGCCAAGCATGGCATGTTGGCCAATGCGAACAAACTGATGGACACCAGACATACCGCCCATAATTGCCCAGTCACTCACCTTCACATGCCCAGCGATTTGTGCATTGCTGGAGAAAATCGTGTTATTGCCAATTTGACAATCATGCGCAATATGAACATAGGCCATGATCCAGTTGTCATTACCAATACGAGTAATACCCTCATCCTGCGAAGTGCCCGTATGAATGGTGGTGAATTCACGAATCGTATTGCGATCACCAATGATGAGTTGGGTGGGCTCGCCACGGTATTTCATATCCTGAGGTGGGCCACCAATAGCGGCGAAGTGGGCAAAAATATTTTCTTTGCCAATGGTGGTGTAACCCTCGATCACTGTATGTGAGCCGATCTTGCTGCCAGAGTCAATTTTGACATTTGGCCCTATTACGGAATAAGGACCGATCTCTACATCACTAGCGATCTGCGCTTGACTGTCCACTACGGCCGATGCATGAATCCGAGTCATCACGCACCTTTCGTACGAACAGCGCAAGTAATATTCGCTTCGGCAGCCAACTCGCCATCCACGGTAGCCTGTACTTGAAACTTATAGATGCCGGCACGTTCACGCTCTAACTTAGCGGTCATGATCAATTGATCACCAGGCAATACGGGTTTTTTGAAGCGCGCACCGTCGATACCAGCAAAGTAGTAAACCGCATTTTCTTCTCTCACTTCCGAGAAAGTCAGCAAGGCTGCTGTTTGAGCCAATGCCTCAATAATCAGAACTCCTGGCATGACTGGAAAATCAGGGAAGTGTCCCTGAAAGAACGGCTCATTCATCGTGACATTTTTGAGCGCAGTAATACTTTTACGGGGCTCGATCTCCAGCACCCGATCAACCAATAAAAAGGGGTAGCGGTGTGGCAATAACTTCAAAATTTGATTGATATCGATAGCAATAGGTTTGCTCATGTATTTACCTGCTCAATAGAGTTTCTAGTATATGTAATGAAATTATGATTTATTTGACTTATCTAATAATCGCAAGCGTTGACGTATTTTATCGAGACCCCGCAGAATTGCCGCATTTTTCTCCCAAGCACTATGAGGCATTGAGGGATAAACACCGGTGTAATGCTGTCCTGGCTCGGTAATAGAGCGAATAATCGAAGTGTTACCAGAAACGGTAGTCCTGTCAGCAATGGTGAGATGCCCAGCAAAGTTTGCTGCACCGCCAATAATGCAAAAATTACCAATCTTGGTACTGCCCGAAATCGCCGCACATCCCGCAATCACACAGCAGTTACCCACCACTACGTTGTGTGCGATTTGTACTTGATTATCAATCTTCGTCCCATTGCCAATAGTGGTATTACTCATGGCACCACGATCAATTGTGCTTGATGCTCCAATTTCAACATCATTGCCAATAACAACAGCGCCCGTTTGCGGAATCTTGACCCACTCACCCCCGGTAGCAGAAAAATCAGGAGCAAAACCAAAGCCATCTGCACCGATTACTGCACCGCTATGAATGATGCAACGCTCTCCAATCACAGTGTCTGAGTAAATAGATACGTTCGGATAAATCAGCGTGTCACTGGCAATCGTTGAATTTCTGGCAATCGAGGAGTTGCCCAACAATATCACTCGCTCTCCTAGTTTGACGCCAGGCCCAATCTGGACAAATGGGCCAATATGACAGGATGCCGGAATGGTTGCAGAAGAATCTACTACAGCGCTAGGATGAATACCGGGCGAATACATCGGAGCAGCTGCTTTTGCAAACTGCTGCGCCATTCTGGCAAATGTAGCGTAGGGATTTTTAGAGACAAAATACGCGCGCTGACCAGAATGGACGCCGGGGTTTGCTTGAAGAAAATCCAGATCTGCCTGATTCACAATCAAGCCACCAGCAGCACTATCACTGGCCTGCTGGCGATACAGCGGATTTGAAAGAAAGGAGATTTGACTTATTTGAGCCCTCTCGAGCGGCGCGAGGCCACTCAGTGCGAGGGAACCTTCCCCCACCAAGCTTACTTGAAACTGTTCGGCCAGCTCGATGGCGGTGGGCATAAAACTTACTTGAGACTATTCAAGGCCTTGATGACATCATCGGTAACGTCAACCTTAGGATTAGCGTAGGCTGGATCTTGAATAATGACATCAATTTTTCTCTGTTCAGCAATTTGCTTGAGGGCTTGATTGGCTTTTTCAGCAATCTTGGCACGCTCTTCAAAGTTACGCTGATTCAGATCTTCAGTGTATTCACGTTGTTTGCGCTGGAGTTCGCGGTCTTGGTCTGCCAACTCACGTTGACGACGCACGCGGTCAGCTTCAGACATCACCGCAGAATCACGATCTAACTTTTCAGCAGCAGACTTAATTCGCTGGGCGCTGTCGCGAATTTCATTCTGGCGCTTCATGAATTCATTTTGCAATTTGGTTTGACTTGCCTTAGCCATATTCGATTCATTAAACACTTTTTCAACATTTACCGCCCCAATTCGAGTACCGGCATCTTGAGCAAATGCGAGCGGCAAAGTCATGAGTGATGAAATCGCAATTAAGCTGTATTGAATCCATTTTGAAGGCTGATTGAGCTTCATGATACTTTCCTTAAACAATTAAAACGCTGTACCCACTTGGAACTGCAAACGCTGAATATTATCCGTTGGTAATGACTTGATCGGAATACCGTAACTGAATTTAAGCGGCCCTAAAGGTGATATCCATGATAAACCCAAGCCATAAGAATATCGCAAGACCAGATTGATATTCTCGTTAAAAACATTACCGCCATCTACGAAACCAAATACCCGCAAAGTTTTATCCACTCCGGATCCGGGGACCGGCACGGTGTATTCAATATTATTTACGATTTTTGACTGTCCACCAGTAGGCTGATAGCGGCCAATATATTGGTTGTAATAAGTGGGGCCTAGTGAGCCTGGAGAATAGCCGCGAACCGAGCCGATACCACCGACGTAATAGTTTTTAGTGATCGGAAATGGGTTGTTGCCATAAGCCTCTCCGTAACCCAGCTCCCCGTTATAAGACAAAATATTGCCTTTTGAGAAGGAGTGATATTTCTGGTATTGGCCAAAAAGACGGTAGAAGGTCATATTGCCCACAGGAGTCCCAACCTCAGCACTCAATTGTTGCAAAGATCCTGTAGATGGAATTAAGGCGCTATCACGACCATCACGGGACCAACCCACAGTCACTGGTACGTTATAGGTTGTCAATGTAGCGGGGTAACCAGGTGAGGCTATTCCGTAACTCATCGCATAATTCAGATATGGAATAGGGGTATTGTTTGTAGTCTGAATCTGGAAGGCCTCAATACCAGTACCAAAGAAGACTCTATCCACTTCGGTATAAGGAACACCAAACTTGATGTTCGAGCCCACCGATTTGATTTGGTAATTAGGATCGCCCACATAGTACAAAGGCTTGGATGAGCGATAGTACAGATCGGTATAACGGCTAATGCCATCCTCAGTGAAATAAGGATCGTAGTTTGATAACGCCAAACTCTGATTTATCTTACCCAAAGACATATTTAAGCCCACCGCGGTACCTGTACCGAAGGCATTCTCTTGGTTAATACCAGCGGAGAGGATCAATTTTTCAGTTGAGGAGAAGCCGGCACCAATCGTGATGGCACCAGTTGGCTTCTCAGTTACCTTGACATTCACATCTACCTGATCCGGTGAGCCAGGAACGTCTTGCGTAGAAACATCAGCCTCTGTGAAATAACCCAATCGACCTAAACGTTTTTTAGATAGATCAATCTTCTCACTATCAAACCAGGAGCTTTCAAACTGACGCATCTCGCGACGAACCACCATGTCACGGGTCTTAGCATTACCAGTAATGTTGACTTGGCGCACATAAACGCGTCGACCTGGGTCAACCACCAATGTCAGATCCACTTCACTTAATTCACGACGAATATCCGGCTGCGGATTAATATTTGCAAATGCGTAGCCGTACGAACCCAGAATTTCTGCAATGCGCTTAGTGCTCTCGGTTAATTTCGCGGAGGAGAAAGTATCGCCACGCTTGAGCGTCACCAGCTGAATCAACTCAGCTTCTTTACCAAGAAGATCACCAGCTAAGCGGACATCCTTCACGGTGAACTTATTACCCTCACGAATACTGACGGTCAGAAAAATGCCTTTTTTGTCTGGAGTAATCGAAACCTGAGTCGATTCAATCACAAACTCCAGATAACCACGATTCAGATAATAAGAGCGAATATTCTCAAGATCGGCTGTAAGCTTTTGCTTGGAATACAAATTATCTTTGCTGTACCAAGATAACCAACCGCCTGTTTTTAACTGCATCTCACTCTTGAGAGTGCTCTCACTAAAGACTTTATTACCAATGAAATTGATTTCCTGAATTTTGGCAACAGGACCTTCATCGATATTGAAATAAATCGCCACTTGGTTGCGCTCAACTGGGGTGACGGTAGCAACTACCTCAGCGGCATACATACCCTTGCCCACATATTGACGTTTGAGCTCTTGCTCCGCTTTATCAATCAGCGCTTTGTCATAGAAGCGGGCTTCTGCAACACCCACTGCTTTTAAAGATTTACGAACCACCTCTTGGTCAAACTCTTTCATCCCAGTAAATTCAATCCGGGAGATAGTCGGACGCTCTTCCACGATCACGATCAGGACATTACCTTGCGCCTGTATCTGTACATCTCGGAAGAAACCAGTGCTGTACAAAGCTTTAATAGCTTCAGCACTCTTATCATCAGTCAAGGTATCGCCTACCTGAACAGGCAGATAACTAAACACCGTACCTGGTTCTACGCGCTGCAAACCTTCAATACGGATATCTTTAATGACGAAGGGATCTGCTGCCTGTGCATTCATGCAAAAACCAGCGGCAGTAATCAAGACGATCTGAGCTACAAATCGGGCGAGGGAGCGAGCAGAAGGTATCAGAAAATTCAAGGCGAAAGATAGCGTTGCAAATCGTTAAACAAGGCCAGCAAGGAAAGTGATATCAGCAACACAAAGCCCACTTTTTGGAGCTTTTCTTGCATCGATGATGAAATTCGCTTTCCAGCCAGCAACTCCCATGCATCATACAGGAGCTGACCCCCATCAAGCATGGGTAAAGGCACTAAATTCAAGAGTCCGATGCTGATACTCATGAGTGCCAAAAAGGCTACAAATGGTTGCCAGCCCACCTGAGCAGACTTGCCCGCCATATCGGCAATACTCAGGGGGCCACCAAGCTGTTTTAAGCTTGCCTCTCCCGTGAATAAACCCAGCATGAGCCTGAAGGAGACCTTGGTAATTAAATAGACCCGTTCACTTGCAAAGCCCAGGGCATCTATGGGGCCTAATTGAAGCTCCTGCCACTCTGATGGTGGGGTCACTTGAGGAAGCAAGCCTAGCGCCCGCAACGGGTTGGAGTCAGGGGTAATTCGGGGTAAATCAGCTTGCTTAAAGGATTTTGTCAGACGTCCACCCGAGGCATCCTGTATCTCCAATGCAAAACCCTGCTCACCAGTAAGCGCATCTAATAGCAGCCAGCGCAAGGCATTCCAACTGGGGACCGGAGCAAATTTGTCCAAAATGGGGGCGCCACTGTAATCAGTTGACAGAGATTGCCAGCCTGTCACCTGGTCACCCGCCATTACTCCTAACTTAGCAGCAACCGATTGCTCAGGCGGGGCTTGTAATCGAGCGGGTAATTGAGGAACGCCTGCGACATAAATTACTGCGAACAAAATAATCGCTAACAGGAAATTGGCAAAGGGTCCTGCAGCCACAATCGTTGAGCGTTGCCAGAGGGGCTTCACATCGAAGGATTGAGGGCGCTCCTCTACCCCAATCGCTTGCTCGCTATCGCGACCATCTAATAATTTGACATAGCCGCCCAAAGGAATAGAGGCTAAAACCCATTCAGTGCCATTGTTTGCTTTATAGGTGAAGAGCGGCTTACCAAAACCCAATGCGAAGCGCAAGACTTTAACGCCACACAAACGAGCTGCCAGAAAATGGCCGTACTCATGAAAGCTCACCAGCACACCAAGCGTGACTAAGAATGCCGCTAAAGTAATAAGGGCCTGCACTAATGCACCACTCTATTTCTGGAGATCATGAATACACTGATTGGCAACTTGACGAGCACGGGTATCGGCCTCCAAGATGACCTCAAGAGAGTTGGCAGACGTCTGAGGCAAAGTATCTAAACAATGTGCAACCACCTCTGCAATCTTTAAATACGGCAAGCCGGTATTTAAAAAAGCGGCTACTGCAACTTCATTAGCAGCATTCAATACAGCAGGTGCTGTACCCCCTGCTTTTGCAGCAGTAAATGCCAAACTCAAACACGGAAATTGAGCCAAGTTTGGCTCCGAGAAACTCAAGCCAGCTAACTGCGTGAGGTCTAAAGGCGCAACGCCAGCAGCAATCCGCTCAGGCCAAGCAAGGCCATGAGCAATTGGAGTGCGCATGTCTGGCTGACCCATTTGCGCCAATACCGAACCATCGCGATAGCGCACCATCGAATGCACCACACTTTGTGGGTGTATCAACACCTTAATTTTTTCAAGCGGCAAACCAAATAACCAAAGAGCCTCAATCACCTCAAGACCTTTGTTCATCATCGTCGCAGAATCCACGGAAATCTTTTTACCCATGACCCAATTCGGGTGGGCACAGGCCTGCTCAGGAGTAATGCCCGCTAAATCTGCAAGGGGTCTATCCCTAAATGGTCCACCAGAAGCCGTTAACCAAAGTTCTTCAACCCCAGAACGATCTGAAGGGTTTTTTGTAAATTGATCAGGCAAACATTGAAAGATGGCATTGTGCTCACTATCAATTGGTAGAAGTTCGCCGCCACCGGCCTTCATAGCTTGCATAAATAAATTACCTGACATCACTAAGGCTTCTTTATTAGCCAGCAATACTCGCTTACCAGCTTGAGCCGCAGCCAAGGTTGGCACTAGTCCAGCCGCACCTACAATCGCTGCCATCACAGTGTCGCATCCCGATTGCGTGACTGCGCTGACTAAAGCCTCGGGCCCAAAGAGAACCTGAGTAGAAATCTGCTTGTCTTGGAGAAGTTTGGATAGTTGAGTGGCACCATCTGCATCAGCTACCACTGCAATGACAGGCTTGAACTCGATACATTGTTGGGCTAAGCGCTCAATTTGTGTTGCTGCAGTCAGTGCTACTACTTTGAAGCGGTCAGGATGCGCTCGAATCACATCCAAGGTATTAACCCCAATCGAGCCGGTAGATCCTAAGATAGTAATTTGTCTAAGCGGCATCAGATAAATCCTGCCAGTAATGCCGCAATCGGCATAGTCGGAATGAGCGCATCCACTCGATCAAGAACACCACCATGACCAGGCAATAAATGACTACTGTCTTTGACCCCTGCTAAACGTTTAAGCTGAGACTCGAATAAATCACCAAAAATACTAAACGCTACTAAGACCGCCACCATCACGAACATCGGTACCCAACCCAGCTGAATTGCCCAAGCACCAAATAAAGTATCTCCAAAAGGTAAATACATGACGCATAAAAATGCATACAGGTAGCAAAGCACTAATCCACCTAGCGCGCCCTCGATGGATTTGCCTGGGCTAATTTGTGCAGCCAACTTATGTTTGCCAAAGGCCTTACCTACAAAATAGGCGCCTATATCCGCAACCCAAACCAATCCCATGCAGCTTAGTAAAAACACTAAGCCCAACTCGCGAAGAAAGACCAATGCAAACCAGGTCGCCGGAAGAATAATCAGGCCCAAAATGCTATAAAAAGTTTTGAACTTTTGCAAAGAGAGATTCATACCCTTTGCCAAAATAAATGGCGCAACAAAGAACCAAAAGAGGACCGCTATCATCAGCAAAGAAAACTGCCATGCAATTGCTTGCATTCCCAGCAATAGTAGGATGATGATCAAACAAAAAGCAGCATAGAGCCAAGCAGACTTTTGCGCATCTGGCGCAATCATGCGACTCCACTCCCAAGTAGCGGCAACTAAGGCCACTAAGAAAAAGCCACTCAAGTACATTGGGGGCAATAGAAATAAAATAGGCAATAGCACTGCCAGCAAAATAGTGGCAGTAATGATTCGGGTTTTGAGCATGGGGCTTAATGAAAAATTTTGGTGGTCGCTTAGACTGCGTCGCTCAATGACTCAGATGCTAACTGAGCGCTAGTGCGCCCAAAACGACGCTCACGCTGACTGAACCAATCGAAGGCCTGATGCAGTTGAGCCTCATCAAAATCCGGCCAAAGTACGTCAGTGAAATACAACTCGGTATAGGCCAATTGCCACAACAAAAAATTGCTAACCCGTTGTTCGCCTCCCGTGCGAATATACAAATCAGGCTCCGGTGCATAGGCCATCGATAAATGGGGTTGCAGCAATTCTTCGCAGACTTGCTCGGCTTTTAAACCGGGGTTAGCGAGCAAGCATTGCCGCATTGCCTGCAAAATATCCCAACGGCCACCATAGTTAGCAGCGATAGTGAGCGTAAGCCCTTTGCAGGCAGCTGTCTTTTCTTCCGCGAACTGAACCATCTCCTGAATCCCCGCATCAAAGCGACTCAAATCTCCAATCAGTCTTAGACGAATATCGTTTTCAGCTAAACGAGAAACCTCACCCTTCAACGATTTTAGAAATAGCTTCATTAAAAAGCTCACTTCTTCTGGAGGGCGACGCCAATTTTCAGAACTAAAGGCGAACAGTGTGAGGTACTCCACGCCAAGCTGGCGGCACTCTTGCACAACCTTGCGGACAGCACTCAGTCCTTCAGAGTGGCCTGCCACACGGGGCATAAAACGCTTACTAGCCCAGCGCCCATTACCATCCATGATGATGGCAACGTGGCGAGGGATCGCTCTCAGCTCTGGAATAATTAAGGTAGAGCTAATGTGCTGGGTCATAAGACGAATAATAAAAAATTGATCTGACGACTAAACCGTCATGATCTCTTTCTCTTTTTCTGAAACAATCTTATCAATCTCAATGACAGTACGATCCGTCATCTTCTGGATCTCATCGGTTGCACGACGCTCATCATCTTCAGAAATCTCTTTGTCTTTTGTCAAGCGCTTGAGATGTTCGTTTGCATCACGACGTAGATTACGCACAGCAATTTTGGTATCTTCGCCTTCGCTTTTGACTACCTTAGTTAAATCTCGACGACGCTCTTCTGTCAAGGCTGGCATCGGTACGCGAATCACAGTACCTTGCGAGGCTGGATTGAGCCCCAAATCAGAATCACGAATGGCTTTCTCAATTGCGCCAACCATGGTCTTTTCGAATGGTTGCACGTTAATTGTTCTGGCATCAGCCAAACCCAAGCTAGCAACTTGGCTCAGCGGCGTAGGGTTGCCATAGTAATCCACCTGGATATGCTCCAAAATTCCGGGGTTAGCACGACCAGAACGAATCTTCGCTAAATTCGCCTTTAAAGCCTCAAGAGACTTCTGCATCTTTTGATCGGTATTGGTTTTAATTTCTGCTGCAGACATCAGGCCTCCTATTAAACGTGTACTAGAGTACCTTCAGATTCACCCTGAACCACACGCATTAAAGCGCCCGGCTTGAGAATCGAAAATACTTTAATGGGTAGTTTACGGTCACGGCACAGTGCAAAAGCAGTAGCATCCATCACCTGTAAATTTTTGATAATGGCTTCGTCAAAAGTCATTGTTTTGTATAAAGTAGCTGTGGGATCCTTCATAGGGTCGGCACTGTAGATGCCATCGACCTTAGTGGCTTTGAGCATAATTTCCACGCCCATTTCTGCGCCACGCAAGGCTGCAGCAGTGTCCGTCGTAAAAAATGGATTGCCAGTGCCGGCTGCAAAGATCACTACCTTGCCCTCACTCAGCGCCCGAATCGCCCGCGGACGAATATAGGGCTCCACTACTTGATCCATTCTCAAGGCAGACTGCACACGAGCTTCAACCCCTTTTTGACGCAAAGCATCTTGTAGCGCCAAAGAATTCATCATGGTGGCCAACATTCCCATGTAGTCGGCTGTTGCGCGATCCATACCTGCAGCACCGCCGGCTACTCCGCGGAAAATATTGCCCCCACCAATCACGATCGCCAGCTCAACACCACTGTTGACCACATCGGCAATTTCTTTCACCATCGAATCAATCGTAATGGGATTGATACCAAAGGCATCATCTCCCATCAGGGCTTCACCAGAGAGTTTTAAGAGAACACGTTTATAGGCTGGCATGGTTATATTTTCCGTAATTTCCTAAGCAATTTTCATGCTTAGTTTATTGATTTTTAAGTACTTTTTAATATCCTGCCCAAATTATAAAGGGCTTGGCGCAGATCAAACAAAAGGGCATAGAAACCGCGGTTTCCATGCCCTTTAGGGTATTACAGTCTGACTGGGCAAGCCCAGCAGTTTTGGAACTAATTAAGCGCTTTTGGCAGCCGCAACCTGAGCAGCCACTTCAGCTGCAAAGTCGTCTTGACGCTTCTCAATGCCCTCGCCCACAACAAACATGGTGAAACTCTTGATTGTGGTGTTAACAGCCTTCAGCATTTGCTCAACAGATTGCTTGTCGTTTTTAACGAAAGTTTGGTTCAACAAAGAAACCTCTTTGAGGTATTTCTGAATAGAACCTTCAACCATCTTTTCAACGATCTCTGGCGATTTGCCAGATTCAGCAGCCTTTTGAACAGCAACACTACGCTCGATAGCAATGGCTTCAGCTGGAACATCAGCCATCGACAATGCAACTGGCTTCATTGCAGCAATATGCATTGCTACGTCTTTCGCAGCAGTCTCATCGCCCTCAAACTCAACCATCACGCCGATACGAGTGCCGTGTAAGTAAGAAACCAACTTATTGCTACCAGCAAAACGCTTAAAGCGACGCGGCATGATGTTCTCGCCGATCTTACCGATCAAGGCGCTACGAACCTCATCCACAGTTTGGCCATTCATTGGCAATGCAAGTAAGGCAGCCACGTCAGCTGGATTCTTTTCAGCTACCAACTTGACGCATTCAGCAGTAAAGGCCAAGAAGTCATCGTTCTTAGAAACAAAGTCAGTTTCGCAGTTCACTTCCAACAAAGCACCAGTAGTGCCGTTGATGAATGAAACCACAATACCTTCAGCAGTAACACGGGATGCGGCTTTACCAGCTTTGCTACCGAGCTTTACACGCAGAATTTCTTCTGCACGAGCCATGTCACCATCAGCCTCAGTCAATGCTTTTTTGCACTCCATCATCGGAGCATCTGTCTTGGCGCGTAACTCACCAACCATTGCAGCGGTAATAGCAGCCATTATTCAGCTTTCCCTTCTTCAACAAACTCTTCTTCACCTTCTTTAATAGCAGTCAATACTTCTTGAGCAGCATTTGATTTACCTTCGAGGATTGCATCAGCAATACCACGAGCGTAGAGAAGAACAGCCTTGCTGGAGTCATCATTACCAGGGATGATGTAATCAACACCTTCTGGTGAGTGGTTGGTATCCACTACAGCGATCACCGGAATACCCAGCTTGTTTGCTTCAGTAATGGCAATCTTGTGATAACCAACGTCCACTACGAAAATTGCATCAGGAACGCCGTTCAAGTCTTGAATACCGCCAAGCGCTTTTTGTAACTTGTCGAGATCACGGTCGTTAGTCAAAGCTTCTTTCTTGGAAAGCTTTTCCCAATCGCCGGCTTCTTTAGCTACTGCCATGTCCTTCAAACGCTTGAGGGAACCTTTAACAGTTTTGAAGTTAGTGAGCGTACCGCCCAACCAGCGACTGTCGATGTAAGGCATACCAGCACGGGCAGCTTCTTCAGCAATAATCTCGCGTGATTGACGCTTAGTGCCAACGAATAAGATAGTTCCACGATTAGAGGCAATTTGTTTTGCAAATTTCAGGGCGTCCTGAAACATAGGCAATGTTTTTTCCAAATTGATAATGTGAATTTTGTTGCGATGGCCGAAAATATAAGGGGCCATTCTTGGGGACCAGAAACGGGTTTGGTGACCAAAATGGCAACCGGCTTCCAGCATTTGACGCATGGTTATAGACATAACTTCTCCTAAGGGTTGGTTTCTGAGATTGAGTCCTAGCTGCGCTAAAAAGCGCCACCCTGGAAGGCTCAACCCGCGATTTCAGGTCAAAAATTAACCTGAGATCTAAATTATAGCTTAAATATCAATGGCCTAGACACCCCACCCCTCACTCTTCACTGGAAAACTCCCTCAGAAATGCTACCCAATGGTGCATCTGCCTATTATTTAGGCATCTTCCCACTAGCAAAAAGCCTCAAGTCGTTGATAATCATCCTATGAATAGTGTATTTACCGCTGAAAAAGATATCCAAGGGATGCGTGAAGCTGGCCGCTTAGCCAGCGAAGTTCTTGACCACGTCACGCCGCACGTCCAAGCTGGCGTCAGTACGGCTGAACTTGATCGCATCTGCCATGTTTACATGCGGGATGTCCAAAAGACCATCCCAGCTCCACTGAACTATCAGCCCCCGGGCTATCCACCCTTTCCAGCATCCATCTGCACTTCGGTCAATGATGTGATCTGCCATGGCATCCCTGGAGAAAAGATTTTAAAAACGGGTGATGTTGTCAACCTCGATATCACTGTCATTACTCCTGATGGTTACTACGGCGATACCAGCCGGATGTTCATGGTTGGCGAGGTTTCCGTTTTAGCCAAACGTCTGACTCAAATTACCTTTGAATGCATGTGGCTAGGTATTGCCCAAGTAAAACCGGGTGCCTCACTCGGCGATATTGGGCACGTGATTCAAACTCATGCGGAAAAAGCCGGTTACTCGATCGTGCGTGAATATTGTGGTCATGGCATTGGCAAGGTCTTTCATCAAGATCCACAGATTCTTCACTACGGTCGTCCTGGTACTGGTGAAAAACTACAGGAAGGCATGACCTTCACAATTGAGCCGATGATCAATGCCGGTAAGCGAGATATCCGCACGATGCCCGATCAATGGACTGTCAAGACAAAAGATCGTAGCCTCTCTGCGCAATGGGAGCACACCCTATTAGTCACGGCTACTGGCGTGGAAGTACTCACATGGTCAGAGGGTAGCAATCCAATTCCTGAATGCGTTAAAGGTCTCTCATTTAGACCAAGCCCTGTCAGCGCTTAATTACCCAAAATACTTAACGCGTAATGGGTCACACACTTGCAGCAATCAAGCCTATTACAGATATTGCTAGCTTGAGATCTGCCCGAGAATTAGCCTACGCTGATTTTCGTGAACATCAAGTAGTCGGTAAGCTCACCAAGCAACTAAGCAAGCTCAGTGATGAACTCCTCATCAGCTTATGGAATTCTTGTGAACTACATTCAGACGCCGCCCTGATTGCAGTGGGTGGATTTGGTAGAGGCGCTTTATTTCCCCACTCCGATATTGATATTCTGATTTTGCTACCGGCAGATCAGCAATTCTTCAAAGAAGTACTGGCCAGCAAGATTGAAAAGTTCGTGGCGCAATGCTGGGACACCGGTTTAGAGATTGGATCTTCTGTCAGAACGGTAACAGAGTGCGCATCTGAAGCAGAGCAAGATATTACTGTTCGTACTTCACTGCTGGAGTCGAGATTAATCTGCGGTCAGAAGGCCCTCTTCAAAGAGTTTGAATCTGTTTATGAAAAGACTCTGGATCCAAAGTCATTTTTTCAAGCTAAGCTAGCAGAGCAAATTCAACGTCATTACAAATATCAAGATACCCCCTATTCTCTAGAGCCTAACTGCAAAGAGAGTCCTGGTGGCTTACGCGACTTACAAATTATCTCTTGGGTCAGCAAAGCAGCACACCTAGGCAACACTTTTAAAGATCTCAGTCTGGCTGGTTTGATCACTCAACGCGAGTTAACTGAGCTCAATCGAAATCAGCGCTTCTTAGAGACACTGAGGGCAAACTTACACCTACTCGCTAAACGCAGGCAAGATGTTTTGGCATTCGATTTGCAAGCACCCCTAGCTGCAGCCATGGGCATCCAAGAAGAATCTTCTAGACTTGCCAGTGAAGCCATTATGCGTCGCTACTATTGGGCGGCTAAAGCAGTCAATCAATTGAATGACGTGCTATTACAAAATATTGAAGCACTCCTCTTTCCCCAAGAATCCAAGACGACTCATGTCATTCCCGGTGCAGGTAATGAGTACTTTATTGAGCGCCAAGGTGTTCTAGATATTACTGATCCTCAGTTGTACCAGCAGCATCCAGAAAAAATTCTGCGCACCTTTTTAGTGTTTGCGCAAACAGCCAACGTTAAAAGCTTATCTGCCACCATTTTTAGGGGGCTTTATAACGCCCGTCAAAAGATGGATAGTCAATGGCGAAAAGATCCCGTTAATCGCGCACTCTTTATGGAGATTCTCAAGCAACCCGAAGGAGTCAGCCGTGCTTTTCAGTTAATGAATCGTACTAGCGTTCTGGGTCGCTACCTACCAGCCTTCAGAAAAATTGTTGGTCAGATGCAGCATGACTTGTTTCACGTCTACACCGTCGATCAACATATCTTAATGGTGCTACGTAATGTGAGACGTTTTATGGTGGTGGAATATACACATGAATTTCCCTTCTGCAGTAGCCTCATCGCCCATTTTGAAAAGCCTTGGCTACTCGTCATTGCAGCACTCTTTCATGACATTGCTAAGGGACGTGGCGGCGATCACTCGGCATTGGGCAAAGCAGATGTCCGCAGCTTTGCCAAAGACCATGGCATAGACAAAGCGGATACGGAACTACTAGTATGGCTTGTTGCAGAGCATCTCAATATGAGTCAAGTCGCTCAAAAGCAAGATACTACTGACCCCGATATAGTGAAAGCCTTTGCTAAAAAGATTGGTGATGAGCGCCACTTGACTGCACTGTATCTACTCACGGTTGCTGATGTTCGCGGCACCAGCCCCAAAGTATGGAATGCCTGGAAAGGCAAACTATTAGAAGATCTTTATCGCGTCACTCTGCGTGTCTTGGGCGGAGCAAAACCAGACGCCTCTTCAGAATTAGCGCAGCATCAAGAAGAATCCAGGGCTATGCTCAGGTTGCATGGCATTGAAGATACTGCCTATGAGAATTTATGGCAAAAATTAGATGTTGCTTTTTTTCTGCGTCAAGATGCTGCCGATATCGCTTGGCTTACTCGTCATCTGTTTAATAAGGTAGATCACGAGACGCCAGTAGTGCGTGCCCGCCTCTCTCCAGTTGGTGAAGGCTTACAGATTGCTGTTTACGTCAAAGACCAAGAAGACTTATTTGCCAGAATTTGTGCCTACTTTGAACGTCATGGATTCTCAATTTGGGATGCCCGCATTCATACAACTCAGCATGGCTATGCGCTAGATACATTTCAAATCTCGGGTAGTAACTTGGTAGATGAGGGTGGTAGTTATCGTGACCTGATTGCGCTGGTGGAATATGAGCTCACAGCCGCCCTACAAGACAATAATCCCCTACCAACACCGAGCATGGGTAGACTTTCAAGGCAATCACGCACATTTCCAATCCAGCCACGCGTGCACATGACTCCAGATGAGCGCGGACACTATTACGCACTCTCCTTATCGGCGAGTGACCGCACGGGTCTTCTCTATGCCATCTCCAGAATATTAGCAAAACACCAAGTATCCCTTCATACCGCACGCATTAATACATTGGGCGAGCGAGTAGAAGACGTATTCTTATTAGATGCCGCTATCTTGAGTAAGAATCCCAAACTACAGATCATGCTTGAGACTGATTTACTGGAAGCTTTAGTTACCCAGTAATTTAAGTCTGACTTGGCAGCTGTTGCAATGCTCTCTGAAGACGTGGACACCTAACTTGGTCAAGCGATACCCAGGCTTTCTGGATACCCTCCGGAGAATGGCCCTCTTCCAAAACCCTCAGCAAGAATAAGAGATCAATATGAAGGTGCTTGCCCTCACTCTTTTTGGAATTTGCAGGAATCTCATGCAAATCAATGTCAATTGGATCTAAGTTTTCATTCAGCGGTTCACAGACGACGCCAGTCTCCTCAAACACCTCCCGGATTGCCGCCTCAACAGGTCTCTCACCCTCATCAATATGACCGCCAGGCTGCATCCACTGCTTAATATAGGGGTGGAAGATGAGTAGCACTTTGTCATCATTGATCACTAGTCCACTCGCTGTAATGTGGCCTGCCTGATTGGATCTTGAGAAGGGGTTTTCCAGCTTAAGTATTTGCCGTGAAATTAAAACAAAATCTGAAAGTGGATTCATCTCAAAAACCCTTTTATGCGAACGCCTACATGTTTAAACACTGAATATTTATCCAAACAAGAGAGAGTAAAGATAGCGACCCCACCACCCAACATCAACATAGATGTTGGAACCCAAGAGCCATCAGGATAATTGGAGAGGATGAAGCTAGCAAGTGCCCCAAACATCATTTCAACAGAGTAAAACAATCCTGAAATTAATCCTATGTCTTCCTTAAAAGAGCTTGTCACACCAGCCTGAGTGGCAGGGAAAATTACGCCAACTCCAAATAATGAGAGAAAAACACAAGGCAAAAGAATAAAGAGTGAGTCAACCTCTAAGAGAGATAGGCTCATCAGCATGAACGTAGAAATTAAAATAATTAACCCAGAAACGTAAATTAAATTCTTAATTTCAATATTTTTAATATTCAAGCGAACGAAAATCGTTCCAAAGATATATCCACTGATCGATATTGAAAAAATATAGCTATATTCCAAAGCATTCATTTGATAAATTTTTTGGATAACTGCTGGTGAAGAAGATACAAAAGAAAAATATACAGTCCAAGCGAAGCTGATTACCAGGGTATGAAATAAAAACTCCCGATGAGCAAGCAACTTAAAGTACTTTACGAGAATGTTGCGAGCAGAAAAAGTGCTGCTGGTTTTCATTGGTGATATAGATTCGTTCATAAAGGCATAAATTAGTCCGAGGGTAACGAAGCCAAAAATTGTGAGGGCATAAAAAATTGACTTCCAGCCATACTCAATGGTGAGAAAGGCTCCAATTATCGGACCTAAAATCGGAGAAGCTACCAGTCCTGCTGCTAGATAACTTAGCACTCGTACCTGAGATTGAAAATCATACAAATCTCTAATGATCACTCTAGCCAAAAGAGTGCAACAACCTCCGCCTAGAGCCTGAAAGAACCTACACCAAATTAATTGGTCGACAGATGATGTAAAACAACTGGCAAAGCTAGCTAATACAAATAAAAAGACCCCGTAAAGAACGATGATTCTGCGACCATACAAATCTGAAAGTATTCCTGCAAGCAATAGACTTAAAGAGTATCCAACCATATAAAATGTTAATGTCAACATTAACGAAGAGTGGCTAGCGCCAAAATCTTCGCCCATTGCTGAAATAGCAGGCAGGAATATATCTGTTGCTAACATAGGCATGATCACTAAGATCATCAAGAGCGGCAATAAAATAGAATTTCTAAATTGCATTTTCAACTCCCAATATGTCTCTCTCGATCGTCTTACGTGGCTCAATTGACCGACTCGATGAATCAACTAAGGCACGAGCAACCCTCATCGCCCCCAGGGCAACCATATCCAAAGAGCTCACAAAGAAATGAGTACCTGAAGTGAGGTGGCCAACAGCATAAAAGTTATCTATTCTCTTGCCATTATTTTTAACTGTCGAAGTTTCATAATCAAGCTCAATACCGCCAAACGGGTTAGCGCTAATTAATCTAGATTTAATAAGATTTCTGATTAAGAGTGATTTTGTATTCACGTCAACAGATCGTGCCGGTCCAGTTGCATTTATTATCCAATCACAGTGAACATGAACGTGATTGGGTGAATTATTTTCGCCAGCAAGCAAGGCAGTGAATTTATCTGAAGATCTAACTTCAATTCCAAGCAACTGAGTATGGTGCTTAAGAATTCCACTCTTAAATAGTGAATATATTTTTAAGTAGGTATGAATTGGTAGAGGAACCCTCTTGCACATCCATAATCGGTGATATTTATCCATAAAAATCTTTTTACTGGACAGTGATAAAGCGTTCCAGTAATCGCCAATCACAGCATCGCTTGCAATCGCAAAATGCTGCCAATTCTCATATATGTGACCTTTAGAAAAAAGGTGCTCAATCCAATCTTTATAGGGGAGCTCCGCTGAAATTAAGAACGTCTTCCACTCAATACCAATCCTTATAAACTCTTTTCTAGCAAGTCTGAAGGCCTGTCTTAATGAAATCCCTCCAATGTTTCTAGCTCTTATTACCTCTAGATTTAAAAGATTGAAGTGCTTGAGCTCATAATTTTCTTTAGCGCATCTCACCAGAGGATAATTTGAGCCTCTAGTAAAAAAATGAATTGGACCGGTATGCCCCTGTCTAGCTAATACCACTGCTATATCAGCTGCAGTAAGTTGGCCACCAATAATGCCAACGCAATCATCTTTTTTTATACCCATCGCATATCGATTAATTGGGTATGGATTATTAACGTATTGCCTTTTACCGTCTAACTTGAATATGTCTTGTGGATCAGTATTTCCTAGACATAAGATCACATAATCAAACTGAGTTGCTTGTTGCGAGTAATCAAATACCTCAAAGCATGTATTGCTATGCTGAATATCAATCACTTCTTGATTTACTAATTTAACTGGAATATTAATTTTTTTTGCTTCGGAAATACTGTCATTGAAACGATCTTTTAAATACAAGCCAAAAAATTGACGGGAAACATATCCATCAGGCGAAATTCCTGATCTAGACATAATATGGTCAGTACCAATGGCATGACCTCTTTGAATTACCCACTCCCAAAAATCAGTTTCTCGATTTACATTAATTGAGGTTGTTGAGCTAACCATATTCATCAATAAATCATCGCTGTCGAATTGATAGGCTAGACCAGGCCCAAAATTAGGACTTTTCTCAAAAATATTTATTTTGTATTGTTGATGATGAGAACGTTTAATACACTCAACTAAACTAGCAAGTGTCGCAACGCCGGCTGCTCCACAGCCAATAATTGCAATGCTGGTAACTAAGTCGTCTTTATTTAAATAATCCTGCCCACTAAAAATATCTAAATTCTCTAAGGGCTTATGTGCTGTGTTTTGATGCATTCTTCCCTCTCAAAGCCTTTAGCTTATCGATGAGAAAGAAAAATGACTACCTGATGTTAGTGTAGGAAATAGCCTACTTCAGTAGATCTATATTTGGCGAATGCCTTAAAGAAAGAGTGGGCTCGCAAGGGTGATACTCAAGTTTTTGAATTGATTGAGTCATTCAACATCAAGCACCCTACGGCTTAGCCTCAATAAAAAAGGGCTTAGGTGATTTAGCCCAAGCCCTTAGACAACACTCAGAGTTAGATTTACTCTAAGAGTCCGGCTAACTGCAAACCCTCACGTCCCTCTGGGTGACGACAATCAATTTCTTCAAACTCATTGATGTTGTCAATTTCAGTACCCATCGCAATGTTAGTAACCTTTTCCATAATGACCTCAACAACTACAGGCACCATGAACTCCTTGGCTAGTTTTTGCGCCTCTACCATAGCAGTGTTGATTTTACTAGGGTCGGTTACGCGCAACAATTTGCAACCGAGGCCTTCAACTACTCTGCCATGATCTACGCCATAACCTTTAAGATTTGCGTCATCCACGTTGATATTGTCAAAGGCTAACTGTACGCAGTAGTCCATCTCAAAGCCACGTTGCGCCTGACGGATCAAGCCCAGATAGCTATTGTTGACAAGCACCATTACCAAAGGTAATTTAAATTGGGCGCCTACAGCTAGCTCCTCAATCAGGAACTGGAAGTCATAGTCACCAGCTAAACCAACTACTGTGCGAGTAGGATCAGCAGCCAAGACGCCTAGTGCAGCTGGAATAGTCCAACCTAATGGACCAGCTTGACCACAATTGATCCACTGACGCTCACCGTAGACATGCAAGAACTGGCTACCCGCAATTTGCGACAAGCCAATGGTTGACACATAAATAGTATCGCGACCAAATGCGGTATTCATTTCTTGATAAACGCGTTGTGGCTTGATCGGAGTATTGTCGTAGTTGGTCTTACGTAACATTAATTTCTTACGCTCTTGACAACGGCTGACCCACTCACGGCAATCCTTGAGCTTACCTTTGGCTTTCCACTCTTTGGCCACTTGAACAAACAACTCCAAAGCCGCCTTGGCATCAGAAACGATTCCATAGTCAGGAGTAAATACTCGACCGATTTGAGTAGGCTCAATATCTACGTGAATAAATTGACGACCCTTGGCATAAACATCAATTGAGCCGGTGTGACGATTGGCCCAACGATTACCAATACCTAAAACGAGGTCGCTTGCTAACATCGTGGCATTACCGTAGCGATGGGAAGTCTGCAAGCCAACCATACCAGCCATCAATGGATGGTCATCTGGTATGGATCCCCAACCCATGAGGGTTGGAATCACAGGAATGCCAGTGATTTCTGCGAACTCTACTAATAACTTACAAGCATCAGCGTTAATAATTCCGCCACCCGCTACGATCAAAGGCTTCTCAGCAGTGATTAGCATTTCCATTGCTTTTTCAACTTGCTTGCGACTTGCCGTAGGCTTATAAACCGCTAGGGGCTCATAAGTATCAATATCAAATTCAATTTCAGCCATCTGTACATCGATTGGTAAATCGATCAGAACTGGCCCTGGGCGTCCTGAGCGCATGATGTGAAATGCCTGCTGAAATACACGAGGAACTAAACCTGGCTCGCGAACCGTAACAGCCCACTTAGTCACAGGCTTAGCAATACTTTCAATATCTACTGCCTGGAAATCTTCTTTGTATAAACGGGCACGAGGAGCTTGGCCAGTAATACAGAGAATAGGAATGGAGTCAGCACTTGCTGAGTAAAGACCGGTGATCATATCGGTTCCAGCTGGGCCGGAAGTACCAATACAAACTCCGATATTGCCAGCCGCCGCACGGGTATAACCCTCGGCCATGTGTGAAGCACCCTCAACGTGGCGAGCCAAGATATGGGTAATGGATTGACGCTCACGCATTTGTGCGTAAAGCGGGTTAATAGCGGCGCCAGGAACACCGAAGGCAGTCGTAACGCCCTCTTTTTCCATCACTAAAACCGCTGCCATTGCTGCCTTCATTTTTGCCATGTTTTTCACTCCCAAAATGTGTTGTGAATGGATGATCTGCAAATTTGGGCATTTTGAGAAGACCAACAAATCTATATGTAGTATTCCATGGTGGAATAGTGTAAAAAGAGACTTATTCAAACTACTTAATACCGTCATGGATCGTGTTCAGGGAATCTTTCTTTACGTTCGCATTATTGAAACAGGCTCGTTTAGCAAGGCTGCAGAGGGCTTGGGTATCACTCAACCGACTGTCACCAAGTTTGTTGCCAGCTTAGAGAAGCGTTTAGGTACCTTATTGCTGCATCGCAGTACAAGAGGGGTAAGCCCGACAGAAATTGGCAAACTCTATTACGAAAAATGCAAACTCATTGCCCAAGAAATTGAAGAGGCCGATGATCTCGCCTCGCTAATGCAGTCTAAAGTGCGCGGTAAGTTAACTATTAGCTCTTCAGTTGCCTTTGGCCGGCGCGTACTGACACCTTCAATTTTGCAGTTCATGTCCCATCATCCAGAACTAGAAGTGGATTTAAGTACGGATGATCGCTATATCAACTTAGTTGAGCAAGGTGTCGATCTGGCCATTCGGATGCGAAACTTACCGGACTCTTCATTGGGCTCGCGATTTATTGGTACGAATCCCTGGGTCTTAGTTGCTAACCCCGATTACTTACGAAAGTATCCGGCGCCAAAGGTGCCTGAGGATATTAAGCACCATCGGGCTTTGATCTACACGACTGCACAAGGAGATCATCGCTGGAGTTTTACCAATCCACACAATCAAACTAAAGTCATTGAGGTAAAAGGGCCATTTATCTCTAATAACCTGTCATCTATTCTTGCAGCAGCGAGAGAGGGTATGGGGTTGGCAGCACTACCCTGTTATGTTGCTCACCAATCTATTCAAGATCAGATGCTGCAACCCGTGATGGAAGACTGGTTACTGCCAAGCCAAGAAATACATGCGGTATTTTCATCACCAAAACATGTGCCCACTAAAGTCATTAAATGTATCGACTGGTTACAGGGACAATTTAAAGGAGAGTGGTGGAAAGATATTTCTCCAAAACGGGTTGAATAAACAAAATACCGTTAATCACTCCACAGCTTACCTGCTGTTGCCCAGTCTGATGTTTTTACATCTTGATAAATCACATCGACTGACTCTGCAGAGCAACCCATAATCTTTACTGCAGCTTCTGTAATCGCTTTAGCGTACTCACGCTTCACATCAACACTACGACCTTCGAATAATTGCACTTGAATTAATGGCATTATTTTCTCCTCTTAGCTATTCATGAATGATCTTTGATACGCAGGCCATTCTAGCTGACCCTCCCGATCCCCGTCACTACAAAGTTGTCTGTAAGCTAATTCACAGATCGCAGCGGGCGGCAGGATCACATCTTCGCTAGAGCCAGATAGAACTTGAATTTTGCAGGCTTTATCAAGAACGTCCATTAAATAAAATGCTTGTTGTACGGAAGATCCGCAGACAATGCTGCCATGGTTATGCAAAAGGATTGCTTTTTTATTACCTAAACTGTTGACTAAATGCACTTGCTCATCCGAAGAGAGTGCCAGACCCTGATAGTGGTGATAAGCAATATCCCCATAAAAACGTAATGCATGCTGTGAAATTGGTAAAAGGCCTTTTATTTGGGCTGATACAGCAACCACCGAATCGACGTGGAGATGGAATACGCAATGCGCATCTGGGCGTGCAGCATGCACTGCGCCATGGATTGCAAATCCCGTCTGATTCACGGGGCCCTCTCCTGCCAATACCTGGCACTGAAGATTCACTTTCACTAAATTTTGGGGAGTAACTTCATCAAAGCGCAAGCCAAATCGATTCAACAAATAAGCGCCCTCTTCGCCTGGTACTGTAGCTGAAATATGAGTATAAATTCCATCATCCCAATGCTTTAGATGCGCTAAGCGATAAGCTGTCGCTAAATCGATTCGGACTTGCTTTTCTTCTACAGATAGCGGACCTACATTTTTCCAGCTTTCTGCATCAAGATTGAAATGAATATTTGATGGGTTCATTTGGCATTTAAACCTTCCTCTAGCAGTGCCAACATGGCTACCTCATCAATCACAGTTACACCCAACTCTTCTGCCTTGATGAGTTTGCTACCAGCATCTGCGCCAGCAACAACATAGTCGGTTTTCTTGGAGACTGATCCAGCTACTTTAGCGCCTGCTTTCTCAAGGAGATCTTTAGCCTCGTCTCTAGTCAGTGTTGGGAAGGTTCCTGTCAGTACAAAGGTTTTTCCAGCGACTGCTGCGCTGATAACTTTTTCTTCTACGGAGAGTTGCATGCCTGAGGCAAGGAGTTGTTCAATCACTTCGCGATTGTGGGCCTCCTCCATAAAACTCGTAATAGAGTCTGCTACTACAGGACCTACGTCTTTCACTGTTAGTAAGTCGTCTAGCTTTGCATCCATCAAAGCATGCATAGACTGGAAGTGATTGGCTAGATCCTTGGCAGTAGTCTCACCCACATGACGAATACCTAAAGCAAAGATGAATCTAGCTAAGGTGGTCTTTCTGGATTGATTAATGGCTTGAATGAGATTGTCTGCTGATTTCTCACCCATACGCTCTAGATTCGCGATTGCGGCAAAGCCAAGGCGATAGAGATCAGCTGGGGTTCTGACTAGATTGTGATCGACTAGCTGATCGACGATCTTCTCGCCCAAGCCTTCAATATCCAAAGCACGTCTATGTGCAAAATGAATTAATGCCTGCTTACGTTGTGCGCCACAGAATAATCCCCCACTGCAACGTGCAATAGCCTCATCCGCTAAGCGCTCAATATGAGAATCACACACTGGGCAGCGAGTGGGCATCACAAACTCAGTAGTGTTATCTGGGCGACGCTCTTTAACAACCGATACCACCTCAGGAATGACATCGCCTGCCCTTCTGACTGAAACGGTATCGCCAATGCGCACATCCTTACGCTTGACCTCATCTTCATTATGCAAAGTAGCATTCGTGACAGTAACGCCGCCTACTTCTACTGGGGACAATCTAGCAACGGGCGTGATGGCGCCTGTCCGCCCTACTTGAACATCAATCCCCAGGACAGTGGTGAGCGCTTCTTGTGCTGGGTACTTGTGAGCCAATGCAAATCGTGGAGCTCTCGATACAAAACCGAGCTTAGCCTGCTCTGCAAACGAATTAACTTTATAGACCACACCATCAATGTCATAAGGCAAAGAATCGCGTTTTACGCCAACCTCCTGATAAAAGGCCAGGATCTCATCTACTGATCTCAAGACGCGCCGCTCCGCACAAACCGGCAAACCCAATTGGGCATAAGCATCTAAAAGTTGTTCATGAGTGGCAGGAAGCCATGAGTGAGGCTCTAGGGCTCCTAGTCCATAAGCAAAGAAAGAGAGCGGTCTCTTAGCGGTGATCTTAGAATCTAATTGACGCAAACTACCTGCTGCGGCATTACGGGGATTAGCAAATTCTTTCTCGCCTAACTCTGCCGCTTGGTGATTCATTTTCTGAAAGTCTTTGAGATACATGAATACTTCACCGCGCACTTCTAATACTTTCGGTATATTTTTTCCAGAGAGCTTTAAAGGAATGGCTCGAATGGTTTTGATGTTAGTGGTGACATCTTCACCACTAGCACCATCACCGCGGGTGGCGGCTCTGACTAAAGAGCCTTGCTCATAGCGTAAAGAGATTGCTAGGCCATCAAACTTAAGCTCACCTGCGTAATCTACTTGACTAAGATGCAAACCTTCACGACAACGGCGATCGAAGGCGACCAGCTCTGCCTCTTCAAAGGCATTGTTCAGGGAAAGCATCGGTACTTCATGCGTAACGGAATCAAACTCCTTTAATGCAGCCCCGCCCACCCTTTGCGAGAGCGAATCAGAAGTAATCCATTCAGGATGAGCCACTTCAATATCGAGTAACTCTCGATATAAGCGGTCATATTCACTATCGGGAACGATGGGGTTATCAAGTACATAGTAAGCATGCTCTAAGCGCGCTAACTCGGCTTGTAAGAATGCATAGCGATCCGCTACATTTGCCGGACTAGAGGGCGCCAAAGTGCTTCCTAACTAAAAAGTCGGCTGGCGGTAGAAGAGCCAGCGGGAACGCCACCCTTCTCAAGATTGGCATACAAGCCATCGAGATGCTGGCGAATACTAATGACTGCTGCTTCAGTCAGATTTATACCGTTGTCATCTACTAAGCGGCCGTGGGCAGCTTGGGCGATTTCAATACCTTCACCTAGCATGCGCTCAAAAGCACGCTCTTCATGCGATACCAAAGGCACCTCAAGCAACAAAGTCACTTGCTTTACCGGCGCGTTAGGATCGATTTCTGCGCTGGTGAAAATGAGTGTGCCATTGCTGAAGAACTCATAGGATCGGCCATTACGAGAAAGTCTAAAACCCCTTTTACGCATCAAGGCATCCAAATGTGCGCCAGGAGTTGCCTCATCAAACACGACATTAATACTGAGCTGAATATCACTTTCGGCGGCCATAGTGTCTAATTCTTTGGCGCTATCTAGCATGGCATTGACACTGGGCATATCAATCTGGGAACCGAGCGTTTCTGAAAGTGCTTGTACACGTGAACAAAAGTCAGATAACTCTAAAACACCAATTGGGCCACGGCGGCTAGCCAGCTGAATTGCCAACTGTAGTTCAGAGTAACTCGCCTCAGGGCGTAAAACTTCCCAATCTTCGGCAGCATCGATATCGGCATTTAAACCTTCACACATCCAACGTGCTGTTGAGCTTGCAGGCATGTCATTCCAAGTATTGATCTCGGTCAGAATTTCAGCACCACTAATACCTTCGTCAAAACGCAGGGTGATGACACAATCAATCCGAGGGTCAATAGATGCGCTGTGTGCTACAGCTGGAGTTGAAAACCCTACATCCCCGAAGGAGGGTTCAGCCCGCTCATCTACTTCGGCAAAACCTGAGCTAAAAGAAGGCTCCCTTGCGAGAGAATCCTCACCAGTCTTTAGCTTATTACGCGCACGTGCGTATTTGATATTGATGATGGCCACTAATATCAAAATCAGCAAGCCAATGACAGCCAAAGCGAACTGCAAATCAGACAAACCTAGCATTGTCATGAATTGCTCTAGATTCACTTAAGCCGCCTCCACCATCGATACTGCAGAAGAAATATCCACCGCCACAATACGGGACACACCTTGCTCTTGCATGGTGACACCAATCAACTGATGCGCAATTTCCATAGTGATCTTGTTATGTGAGATGAACACAAACTGAGTCTTATCAGACATTTTGGCAACCATCTTTGAGTAACGCAAGGTATTTGCATCATCCAATGGTGCATCCACCTCATCGAGCAAACAGAACGGGGCCGGATTCAGGAGGAATAGGGAGAAGACCAAAGCAATCGCAGTTAAGGCTTTTTCGCCGCCAGAGAGCAAGTAAATAGAGCTGTTCTTCTTGCCTGGAGGCTGAGCCATAACTTGCACACCCGCATCGAGGATCTCTTCGCCAGTCATGACTAGCTCAGCGTGACCGCCACCGAAGAGCTCGGGGAATAGCTTGCCAAAATGGATATTGACTTGATCAAAGGTACCTTGCAAGAGATCACGTGTTTCCGCATCAATCTTGGCAATCGCATCCGTCAAAGTCTGCATTGCTTCATTCAAGTCAGCGGATTGCGCATCCAAGAACTGTTTACGTTCACGAGAACTGGAGAGCTCATCCAGGGCAGCCATATTGACTGGACCCAAAGACTGAATCTCGGTATTGAGACGATTTACTTCAGTTTGCAAAGCCCCTACTTTCAAGTCTGGGCTAAAACTAACTTCCAGGGCAGATAAGTCAGCCTCAGCATCGGACAACAAGGTTGCAAACTGCTCAAAGTTCAAACGAGCAGCCTGTTCACGCAACTGTAAATCGACCACTTTGTCTCGCATAGGCTGAAGACTGCGCTCGATCTGTAAACGCACTTCATCGGCTTCACGCAATTGATGCAGTAGAGCATCTTGTTCGGTGCGGGCGTTACCTAATGCCGCTTCTCGAGCACTGCGAGCAAGCAACAATTCTTGTAATTTATCCTGAGCTTCTTCATCACTGAGAGTTTCCAGTTCTTGCTCGGCAGTCGCCTGCTTATCCTGAATCTCCATGATCTGGACACGCGCAGTACTTTGATCACGTTGCAAGTCAGCAATCCGTTGCTGCAAAGAACGGGTTGCAAACGCCGCTTCTTGGGCAGCCATCTCGGATGACCGTAGCGCTTCACGTAGACGATCACGCTCTTGAGTAGCTAACTCCAATTTTTCTTGAGCGATGGAGAGATTTTCTTGCAAACCTTGTTTAGATTCTTCTGACTGAGCAAGCTCTACAGAAGATTGCTCTTGAGTTCGAGTTAACTGCTCCATTTGCTGACGCAGCTCAATCAATTCACCCTGAATTTGCTCAGCGCGCTGACTGTATTTTTCTTCAGCTTGAGTCAGTTGCATTCTTTCTACTTCAAAACCATGCACTTCTTGTACGGCTTGCTCTGCAGCAATACGAGTGTGTTCAGCGCTTTGATGTGCAGCTTGATAGTTAGCAATACATTGATCTAGTTCGCCTTGCAGTTCACTTTGAATGAGTTTTTGTGCACGCAGTTGCTTCTCAAGACCTTCCATCTCTTGAGCACGTGCCAACATGCCAGCCTGTTCAGAATCAGCTGCATATAACTGCACACCCACACGGCTTACTAAATGACCTTGCTGGGTAACAAAAGCGCCGCCAGCTGGTAACTTTGCGCGACGATGCAACGCATCTTCTAGACTATTTGCAATGTAAATATTGTCTAACCACTCTTGCAATACAGCAGTCACGCGAGGTGCACCAGCACTTTGAACACGCGTTAATAGTGGCGTGAAATCTGCTGGCACAGCTGTGCTGGCAGGAGAGATATCTTCTGTTAACAGTATCGCTAGACGGCTTGGAGGTGCGTCATTTGCTAAAACTAAAGTTTCTTGGACACTCTTAGCAGTAACCGCGGCTAAACGCTCACGCAGTACAGACTCCAAAGCCGCTTCCCAACCGCTCTCTACTTTAAGCTCTTGCCATAAACGCTTGCTCTCTTTTAAACCCTTGCTCTCAAGCCATGGGCCAATCTTGCCTTGAGCCTGAACGCTAGCTTGTAATGCCGTCAAAGCAGTTAGCTTTGCTTCAGTTTGAGCCAACTCTTGATTGGCAGTTTGAATTTGTTGTTGTGCAGTGTTCCGCGCCTCATCAGTAGCCGGAACTCGATGTTGTGCCTCACCTGCTTTTTGCTTTGCTTCATCCAACTTGCGCTGTGACATTGCATGACGATCGATTGCCATTTGTAATGCTTCGGCATCCGGTCTACGCATGCCTGCAAGCTCTGCTTCAAGGCGGGTATCGCGCCCCTTGAGTTCCTCTACCTGAGACGTAATTGCTTTAACGCGCTCACCCAAACTGGCTAAGCGCTGATCAATGATGGCCAAGTTCTCGCGCGCATCATTGAGTTCTTGAGCATGCGCTTGATAAGCTGCTTCACGAGCTGGCATTTGCTCTTGTAAGCCAGATAAATCGGCTACCAGAGTTTGCTCTTTTTCTGTAGCCAAACTCAGTTCATGCTCAGCTGTACGCTGTGCTTGAGCGGCATCAGTTTCTTGAATAGTCCAACGTTGTAGTTGGGCTTGTAGATCTTGAGATTGTTGTTGCAGACGCTGACGCGCTTCTTGCACGTATCGAATCTGTGACTCGACCTGACTCACGTCAGCATTCGTTTGGTACAAATCCCCTTGGGCTTGAGAAACCTTATCTTGTAACGCGTACTGTTCAGTACGCATGGTTTCAAGTTCAGCTTCCGCATGACGCATTTTGGCAGTCTGCTCTTCCAAGCTCACTTGGGTATCGCGAATACCGTTAGCATGGCGCTCTTGCTCCTTACCAGCCTCAGTCTGGCGCACGAACCACAGGAGCTGTTGCTGAGACTTCATTTCTGTCGACAGTTCAGCGTGGCGCTCTGCAACAGTAGCTTGCTTCTCTAAGCGGGTGACCTGCTGATCAAGCTCCCGCAAAATATCTTCTACGCGAACTAAATTTTCTTTGGTATCTTCAAGACGAGAAGCTGTTTCTTTGCGACGCTCTTTATATTTAGAAACACCGGCAGCCTCCTCCAAGAAAACCCGCAACTCTTCTGGCTTTGCTTCTAAGATGCGGTTGATAGTACCTTGTCCGATGATGGCATAGCCTCTTGGGCCCATACCTGTACCCAAGAAAATATCTTGAATATCTTTACGGCGCACAACTTGATTATTAACGTAGTAACTAGAATTACCATCACGTGTCAAAACGCGCTTAATACCTAATTCCGTAAAAGCGCTCCATTGACCTTGAGCGCGACCTTCTGAATTATCAAAAATAAGCTCTACGCTGGCACGACCTGAAGGCTTACGCAAACCAGAACCATTAAAAATCACATCTTGCATGGACTCACCGCGAAGCTCACTTGCGCGAGACTCACCCAAAACCCAGCGGACTGCGTCAATAATGTTCGACTTTCCGCAACCGTTAGGACCCACCACACCAATTAACTGACCTGGCATTTCAAAATGGGTTGGATCGACGAAGGACTTAAAGCCGGATAGTTTGATGGATTTCAGTTGCACGGCGTACTTTGCAGGGAAAAAAGGGGTTCAAATAAGGGAGCAAAAATTATTACTAAAGTGGGAAGATGATAGCAAGCTTAAGGCTTCGCACACGGGTTTTTGCCCCACCGATATAATGATCAATGTATATCCAGGGACAAAACCCCTTAACAATCTGATAGTTAACTGAAAAGCATGAGCAAATCACCACAAAGCATCATCGAACAAGCCTGGGAAAACCGCGCTAACCTATCTCCTGAGGCTGTTTCCGGAGAAATCCGTAACGCCGTGAATGCCGTCCTAGAAGGCCTCAATACGGGCAGTATCCGTGTAGCTGAGCGCCAAAGCGTTGGTAAATGGGAAGTGAATCAGTGGGTCAAAAAGGCTGTTTTATTGTCTTTCCGCCTGGAGGACAACAAACCTATGGGTGCTGGTGGTTATACCCAGTTTTACGATAAGGTTCCTAGCAAGTTCGAGAACTACACTGCTGAAGACTTTGCCAATGGCGGTTTTCGTGTTGTTCCCCCTGCAATGGCTCGCCGCGGCTCATTTATTGGCAAAAATGCCGTTTTAATGCCTTCTTATGTCAATATTGGCGCCTATGTCGGTGAAGGCACGATGGTTGATACCTGGGCAACCGTAGGCTCATGTGCCCAAATCGGTAAAAACGTGCATCTTTCTGGTGGCGTTGGTATTGGTGGTGTTTTGGAGCCAATTCAAGCTGGCCCAGTAATTATTGAAGATAACTGCTTTATCGGCGCCCGCTCTGAGGTAGTCGAAGGCGTGGTTATTGAAGAAAATGCTGTTCTCTCCATGGGCGTTTACATTGGTCAAAGTACCAAGATCTACGACCGCGAAACTGGTGAGATCTATTACGGCCGTGTTCCAGCAGGCTCTGTAGTGGTGCCAGGCTCCCTACCTTCTGCTTGCGGTAAATACAGCCTCTACGCTGCAATCATCGTCAAGAAGGTCGATGCTCAAACTAGAGCTAAGACTGCGATTAACGAACTCTTGCGTGATTAAGGTCTAAAGTAAATTAGATGAGCGCCACCCTAGAGTTAACTGAAGCCCTCATCTCCTGCCGCTCGGTAACCCCAGCGGACGGAGGTTGTCAGGATCTCATCGCCGCCCGTCTGCAGGCAATTGGTTTTCACACTGAAAGCGTTATAAGTGGTCCTGAGAATTTTCAGGTGACTAATTTGTGGGCAATCAAAAAAGGTGCGTCTGGAGATCAAGGCAAGGTCTTAGTATTTGCTGGTCACACTGACGTTGTACCGACTGGCCCATTGGAGAAATGGACCAATGATCCATTTACCCCAACCCTGAGAGATGGCAAGCTCTATGGTCGCGGTGCTGCGGATATGAAAACCTCGCTCGCAGGATTTGTGGTCGCTACTGAAGAATTTGTCATCACCCACCCAGATCACAAAGGCACGATCGCCTTTTTGATTACGAGTGATGAAGAGGGTCCCGCTAATGATGGCACTGTCATCATGTGCGAGCGTTTGCAAAAACAAGGTCAGCGTTTGGATTACTGCGTGATTGGTGAGCCAACTTCAGTTGATCAACTCGGTGACATGATTAAAAACGGTCGCCGTGGATCACTCTCTGGAAAACTTCGGGTTAAAGGCATTCAGGCGCATATTGCCTACCCTCATCTCGGTAAAAATCCGATTCATCTTTCAGCACCAGCGATTCAATCGCTCGTCGAGACTGAGTGGGATAAAGGCAATCAGTATTTCCAGCCTACAAGCTTTCAGATTTCGAATATTCATGCGGGCACTGGTGCGAATAACGTCATTCCCGGTGAGTTGGCAATTGATTTCAATTTCCGCTTCTCTACCGAGAGCAAACCAGAAGAGCTACGTAGTCGTTTAGAGGGAATTCTCAGTACCGCAGGTCTCGATTTTGAAATTGATTGGGTCTTGGGCGGTAGTCCATTTATTACTGATGACGGCGCCCTTGCTGGCGCCCTACGTAAGGCTATTAAAGCCGAAACCAAAATTGATACAGAGCTCTCCACTACTGGCGGCACCAGTGATGGGCGCTTCATTGCCAAGATCTGTAAAGAAGTTGTTGAGTTTGGTCCGCTCAATGCGACTAGCCACAAAATTGATGAGTGCGTGATTGTGGATGATGTTGTGCCACTCAAAAACATCTATCGCAAGACACTTGAGCAACTCGTTGCTTAAGACTGTTTAGTTAATTACTTTTCTTATAAAAACTTCTCATGGATCCTGCGCCCCAGCAATCCCTGACGCTTGATCAATGCATTAATCACATTGCACAAGTACTAGAAACAGCAGATTTACATTATGGCCATGGTGCCATTGATGCGCAAAGTGAGGCCCTTTGGATTGTCAGTAAACAACTAGATCTAAGCCCTACAAATGCACTAGATCACTTAGAGCAAGTGATGAGTGCCGAGCAAATTGCTCAGGCGCTTGAAGTGACACAAACCCGTATCTCCACACGCAAGCCATTGGCTTATATCTTGGGTGAAGCTTGGCTTATGGGTGTGCCATTTTTTTCCAGCGAGCAAAGCATTGTTCCCCGCTCCTGGATAGCCGAACTCATCGTAGATGACTCACTAGAACCTTGGTTACCTGCGGATGGTAAGGCGCTAGATCTTTGCACTGGCAATGGCTCTCTCGCTATTTTGCTGGCGATGACCTGCCCTGATATTCATGTGAGTGCTTGTGACATTAGCCTGCCGGCATTAGCAGTAGCTGCGCGCAATCTTGATCGTCATAGCCTGACTTCACAGATAGAACTTTTTGAGGGTGATCTCTGGGATGCGCTACCAGAACCCCATGAAGATAATCTCTTTGATCTGATCATTTGCAACCCGCCTTACGTCAATGCCAACTCGATGAATGCCCTTCCCGCTGAGTATCATGCAGAGCCTGCTCTCGCATTAGCAGGTGGAGATGATGGCATGGATCTGATTCGGAAGATTATTGCGAGTGCTCCTGACTACCTATCTGAGCGGGGCGCTATTTTGATCGAGATTGGTAATGAGTATGAGCATTTTAAGAAAGCCTTTCCACAGATTCCAGTGATTTGGATGGAAGTATCTGCCGGCGACGAGCAAGTCCTGCTCATTCAAGCAGAGGACTTACGCTAAAGCTCTGCTGCTGCAGAGATCGCTTGATCAATGCGCTCCACTGGGATCACTCTTAATCCTGGTATTTTGGTCTTCGGCATATTGGCCTTCGGAATAATGGCCACAGTAAATCCAAGTTTGGCAGCCTCTTTCAGGCGCTCTTGACCACGTGGGCAAGGACGAATCTCTCCAGCTAAACCAACCTCACCAAAGACGATCAACTCCTTAGGCAGAGCCTTATTCCGAATCGATGATTGAATTGCCAACAACACTGCCAGGTCAGCTGCCGGTTCTGAGATCTTCACACCACCTACTGCATTTAAGAAGACATCTTGGTCAAAGCAGGCGATACCAGCATGACGATGCAGTACCGCCAAGAGCATCGCTAGACGAGCTTGTTCTAAACCAACGGCTAAACGACGGGGATTCGGAATATGTGCGGTATCCACCAGCGCCTGAATTTCCACTAAGAGCGGTCGACTACCTTCTTGAGTAACTAATACACAAGCGCCCGGCACCATCTCGGCATGCTGCGATAGGAAAATAGCTGAAGGGTTGGCAACGCCACGTAGACCTTTTTCGGTCATCGCAAATACACCCAATTCATTAACTGCGCCAAAGCGGTTTTTAATCGAGCGTACTAATCTAAATGAGGAGTGGGTATCGCCCTCAAAGTACAGAACGGTATCCACGATATGTTCCAGTACACGAGGACCAGCCAAGTGACCATCTTTAGTAACGTGTCCCACCATCAAGACGCAGATACCGCTAGATTTAGCAGCTCTGGTTAATTGCGCAGCACACTCACGCACTTGCGCAACCGAGCCTGGAGCGGAACTCAGTACTTCAGAATACAAAGTCTGAATAGAGTCCACGACCAATACCTGTGGCTTGACCGTATCCATAATGGAGAGGAGCTTTTCTAACTGAATCTCTGCCAATACTTCTAATTGGGGCGCATCTAATGCAATCCGTTTTGCACGTAATGCAATCTGAGCGGCAGACTCTTCGCCACTGCTGTAGAGCACGTTCATGCCGGCAGCACTCATCTCTGCAAGCGCTTGCAATAAGAGTGTGGACTTACCAATACCAGGGTCACCGCCCAACAGAACAACGCCACCAGGAACTAATCCACCTCCTAGTACGCGGTCAAACTCCTCCACGCCAGTACTAAAGCGCGGCAGGTCTTGAGCAGAAATAGCAGAAAGCTTTTGACGGGGAAGTGACTGTGCCAATCCCTGAAAGCGGCTATTGGAGCTCACCTCAGGTAAGCCCTCCTCTAGGGTATTCCAAGCCTGACAGGAAGGACACTGCCCTTGCCATTTGGCAGAGGTGCCACCACAGGACTGACAGATATAGATTGTTTTTATTTTGGCCAATGGTTTAATCGAGCTGAGTGCCCGCTTTGTTTTCTTGAGCGCGTTTCGGCGCATCTTTACGACGTTGCTCTAGGTCTGCTGCACGAGCAGCAGCAGCTTTTTGTTTCTCTTCAAATTCTTTTTGATTGGCCGTACGCTCAGCTGCTTTTTCTGCAGAGGCGCGCTCAGCAATCTTAGTCGCGTCGCGCTGATCTTTAATGCTAGCGCGCAACTTACGCTGCACTTCATGCAACTCCACTTCTTGCACACGAATGGGATCTATCTCTTTACGGTACTTAGCACGAGAGTCTTTTAGGCAATCGTTGACCCAATACTTTTGATAACACTCAGAATTGGTTTTATCCCAACGGTATTTAGCCCAATCGCGCTGCAGTTCCAGCTCCTGCTCAATCTTGTCCAATTGCTCAAGCTGCGCCTCTTCGGCAGGGGTAGCGAGCACCAAACTGCTGAAGGAGCAAACCAGCAAAAATACTCCCAATGACAGCATTGAGCGTAAGGTACCTGGCTTTCTCAAATCTCTACCTTTGCACCAAGCTCAACCAAACGATTGGCGGGAATCTTAAAGAAGTCCGATTGACGTCCGGCATTTTGATACATCCAGCAGAACAAGCGCTCACGCCATA
>JBBAQC010000005.1:0-19401 GCA_040400535.1 Polynucleobacter sp.
TGCACTTTGTGTAGGTGGATTTTTTATTAACTGATGGAGATCGAATGAATCAATTATTAAAGTCTTTAGTATTTTCAGTATTTGTAGCAGTCTCAGGCTTGGCGGCTGCTTCACCCATTAATGTCAACACCGCCACACAATCCGAGCTAGAGAGTATTAAAGGTATTGGGCCATCTAAGGCAAAGACCATCATTGCTGAGCGTTTGGATGGAGGGCATTTTCAGGATGCTAATGATCTGCAAAAACGTGTTCGAGGCATTGGTATGAAATCCGTAGAAAAGATGGTGGATAACGGCTTGACCATTGAGGCGCCAAGTTCTTTTCGTGAGCCGCATGGTCGGACGAATAAGGAGGGTTCCAGCACTACTAGACGCGGTTCGCGTAGTCAAAGTAACACTCGCCATCATCCGGAGCGCGCGACGCCAAATCGCCGAAATTAAACCCTTTTACGTCTAGCCTGGCTTATGGCTAAAATGGTTCGATGAGCACACCTTCCTACTTAACTATTTCACAGACCGTGGGCAATACACCCTTGGTTCGTTTACAGCGCATTCCCGGTGCTGAAAACGATTCTAAAAATAATCTGATCTTAGGAAAGCTGGAAGGTAATAATCCAGCCGGGTCGGTCAAGGATCGACCTGCGCTGTCGATGATCTTGCGCGCCCAAGAGCGTGGAGAAATTAAGCCTGGTGATACGCTGGTTGAGGCAACCAGTGGTAATACTGGTATTGCTTTGGCAATGACTGCTGCCATGTTGGGATACAAGATGGTTTTGGTGATGCCAGAAAATCAAAGCATTGAGCGTCGCCAAAGTATGGCTGCCTATGGAGCTGAACTGATTTTGACGGCAGCCACTGGCGGTATGGAATTTGCCCGTGACTATGCATTGCAATTACAGAAGGAAGGTCGCGGCAGATTATTGGATCAATTCGCGAATCCAGATAATCCACGTGCGCACATTGAGACTACTGGCCCAGAAATCTGGCGCGATACCGATGGTCAGGTTACCCACTTCGTCTCATCGATGGGTACTACGGGAACCATTACTGGGGTCTCTACTTATTTAAAGTCCATGAACCCGGAGATTCAGATTATTGGTGCACAGCCTGAAGATGGTTCACAAATTCCAGGTATTCGGAAATGGGCTCCAGAGTATCTTCCCAAGATTTATCAAGGCGACAAGGTCGATCGTATTGAGTATGTAAGCCAAGCGGATGCTGAAGAAATGGCTCGCCGACTTGCAGCGCAAGAGGGGATCTTTTGCGGTATCTCTGCTGGCGGGGCTTTAGTAGTTGCCTTGCGAGTTGCTCGCCAGGTCGAGAATGCAACGATTGTATTTATCGTCTGCGATCGTGGCGATCGCTATCTCTCTACTGGAGTTTTTCCAGCCTAAGCTATTGAAGTGACATCAATTAATTCTACTTCTGTTTTTTCTTATTGGCGGCTTTCTTTGCCTTAGATTTGGTGGGCTCAACAGCCTTCGTCTCTTTAGTGGAAGTGTTTTGTGCTGGCACTACGCTTTGATTCTTATATCCTAAGGCTTCTGCAAATTCTGCAACACTTTGTGCGTAAAAGTAGCTACGGTTGTACTGCACAATGCTGAGAAAGTTATTTAGGCCAACAAAATACTGCACTTGATCAGAGCCGTCTTTATCAGGATAAGGTAGATCAACAATGAGCGCTTTACTTTGTGGCTCAACGCCCCCCATCTGAAGATCGCCTTGTTGTTTGTTTAAGATACCTTTTTCGATCAGCTCTTGAACTGTGTATTTGAGTTGCGGTTCACCATCAGCTAATGCTTTTGCCTCGGCTATTGCATTGGTTTGTACGGAGAAAGAAATTGGCATCCCAGGTTGCCAGCCATGTTGCTTCATAAAGTTAGCAACACTAGCTATGGCATCTTTAGGGCTTTGTTTGAGGTCGACAATCCCATCACCATCACCATCTACGGCAAAGCTACGAATACTGCCAGGCATAAACTGCGGCAAGCCGATGGCGCCCGCATAAGAGCTGTTCTGATTTAAGCAGGAGGTAAAGCGAGTGCTACTCACCCCTTGACTGCTATTTCCAGAAGGTAGCTTGCCGCCAGCCTCATTCCAGCAGAGTAGGATTAGCTCCTTAAGCTGATCTTTAAAAAGCTGTTCCCGCGCCGTTTTATTGGGTGTGTCTGGGTAACTAAAGGCGAGAGTCGACAGCACGTCTTTGACCCGGAAACTCCCCATTTGACGGCCATAGATGGTTTCAATCCCAATAATGGACACAATGACCTCAGCGGGCACTCCTGATTCTTGCTCAACCTGAGCTAAAAATGCCTGGTTTTGCTCCCCAAAAACCTTGCCGGCTTTGAGTCGAATTGGCTCAATAAAGCGCTTACGATAGGCTAACCAATTTTTCTTAAAGCTTCCCGATGGGGGTAACACCAATTTGCGTATAGAGGGAATCGTTTTAACATCAGAGAAGCCGGATTCGAGGCTTGCCAGAGGAATCTCCTGAGTTTGAGCAATTTGGGCAATTAATTGATTTAGATTTTGACTAATACGGACTTCTGTTGCAGTCTCCTCAGGCTGGTTTACGATAGTTACTAAAGGATTAGTTTGCTGGATGGGGGTGCTGGAGCAGGCGCTCAGCAGTAGCGCGATGAATAGTGTTGAGGTAAGGCAGGAGGCGCGAAATTTCATGGGCAGGAAAATGAGTTTTGAGTATGAGCCGGATTAGTTAAATTATAAAAATTACCGTTTTGCTATTGAGGATTTCTAGTAATGACAACAGGATACATAACTCACCCCGATTTTCTCAAACACGAGATGGGTAGCCATCACCCCGAGTGCCCCGAGCGTATTCAGGCTATCAGTGATCAGCTTATTCGTAGTGGGGTAGATCGCTTTCTGCGGCATCTAGATGCGCCGTTAGCAACTGAAGATCAATTGGGTCTGGTTCATAGCTCTGATCATATCGCCTTTGTTAAAGAGCGCTCACCAGCCAGTGGCTACTTCATGCTCGATGGTGACACGATCATGAACCCCTTTACTTGGAGCGCTGCTCTGCGTGCCGCTGGAGCTGCGATTGCTGGTGTTGATGCGGTAATGAAGGGTGAGGTCGAAAATGTATTTTGTGCAGTTCGTCCTCCAGGACACCATGCTGAGCCAACCCGCTCAATGGGATTTTGTGTTTTTGACAATGTTGCCGTAGCGGCGCGATATGCAATGGAGACCTATGGCATTGAACGCGTAGCCATTATTGATTTTGATGTACATCATGGTAACGGGACAGAGGCAGCATTTTTTAATGATCCTAATGTGCTCATGTGTAGCTTCTTTCAGCATCCATTTTATCCCTACAGTGGATTAGATAGAGCGAGCAATATGGTGAACGTTCCGCTGCCAGCTTCAACGCGCGGGGATGTGGTGCGTTCGATAGTGGAAGAGCAATGGTTGCCACGCCTCAGTGATTTTGAGCCAGAACTGATCATTATTTCTGCGGGCTTTGACGCGCATCGCGAGGATGACTTGGGTCAAATGGGTCTGGTTGAAGATGACTATGCTTGGATGACAAAAAAGCTCAAAGAGGTGGCTCAGCAATATGCACAGGGGCGTATTGTCAGCTGCCTAGAGGGTGGCTATAACCTGTCTGCATTAGGCCGCAGTGTAGTGGCGCACGTCAAAGCACTGGCAGATATTTAGGCGTCTTTAGCGATCATGGCTTAATAAAAGATTCATATTCAAGGAAAGTATGGCTAATATTTTTGAGCAGGGTTTGGAGCGTAATCCAGCGAACTTCACTCCGATCACTCCATTATTATTTCTTGAGCGATCAGCTCAGGTATATCCAGAACGTTTAGCGGTTATTCATGGCAAGTTGCGTCAGACTTGGAGCCAGACTTATGAGCGTTGTCGTCGCTTAGCAAGTGCCCTACAAAAACATGGCATTGGCCTAGGTGATACGGTTGCCGTGATGTTGCCCAACACACCCCCAATGGTTGAGGTTCACTTTGGAATTCCGATGGCTGGGGCAGTACTGAACGCCTTAAATACTCGCCTTGATCCCGAGTCAGTCGCCTTTATGTTGAATCATGGTGAGGCAAAAGTGGTAATGGTTGATCCCGAGTTTTCAGGAGTAATGAAAAAAGCCCTCGAGATCGCGAAACAAGAAAGTGGTCGTGAGTTTTTGGTAATTGATGTCGAAGAAAAAGAGTTTGAGGTTCCAGGTGAAAAGCTCGGCAAACTCACTTATGAAAAGTTTTTATCTGGAGGTGATCCTCAATTTACCTGGCAACTCCCTGCAGAGGAATGGCAAGCTATCTGCCTAAACTACACCTCAGGAACCACTGGTAATCCTAAAGGAGTGGTATATCACCATCGCGGCGCGGCTATTAACGCGGTATCCAATATTTTGGATTGGGATATGAATAAGCACCCCATCTATCTCTGGACGCTGCCGATGTTTCATTGCAATGGTTGGTGTTTCCCATGGACGATAGCGGCACGCGCTGGCATTAATATCTGTCTGCGTCGCGTGGATGCACTACATATTTTTGCTGCCATTAAAGAGTATGGTGTTACCCATTATTGTGCTGCCCCGATTGTGCATAACCTCTTGGTTAATGCCCCTGATGAAATGAAAGTAGGGGTACCTGCTGGCGTAAAAGGTTTAATCGCAGGTGCAGCACCGCCTGCTTCCATTATTGAAGGCATGGAAAAGCTGGGTTTTGATTTAACTCATGTCTATGGCTTAACCGAGGTCTATGGTCCTGCAGCGGTGTGTGTAAAGCAGGATGAGTGGAATACTCTTGATATTAGTGAGAGGGCTCGCCTCAATGCACGTCAAGGCGTTCGCTATCACCTGCAGCAGGCAATTGCCGTTCTTGATCCCCAAACTCTTGAGCCTGTGCCTGCTGATGGTGAGACCATGGGTGAGATCATGTTTAAGGGCAATATCGCCATGAAAGGCTATCTTAAAAATGAGAAAGCAACTAAAGAGGCTTTTGAGGGTGGCTGGTTTCATTCTGGTGATTTGGCGGTGATGAACCCCGATGGCTATATCAAGATGAAAGATCGTAGCAAGGACATCATTATTTCTGGCGGTGAGAATATTTCCTCAGTAGAGGTAGAGGATGTCCTTTATCGACATCCCGCTGTAATGGCTGCTGCAGTAGTGGCTAAGCCTGATCCCAAGTGGGGTGAGACGCCCTGTGCTTTTTTAGAAATCAAGCCAGGTATGGAAGTTACGCCGGCCGACATCATTGCGCACTGCAAGCAACATCTGGCTGGTTTTAAGGTGCCAAGAGCGATTGTCTTCTGCGAGTTACCAAAGACCTCTACCGGCAAGATTCAGAAGTTTGAGCTTCGCAAACAAGCCGGATCAGCCTTGGCAATTGATGTCTAAGCCAAGTTGTTGGTAGGCGGATAAAATAGAAGAATTACTCAAAATTAGAGACCCCGCATGAAAATCTTAGTGGCAGTAAAACGTGTCGTTGATTACAACGTCAAAATCCGAGTTAAATCAGATCATTCTGGTGTTGACCTTGCGAACGTCAAAATGAGTATGAATCCTTTTGATGAAATCGCTGTGGAAGAAGCAGTTCGGCTTAAAGAGGCTGGAGTTGCCACGGAAGTGGTGGTGGTTTCCGCTGGCCCTACGCAATGTCAAGAAACTCTGCGGACTGCTTTAGCGATTGGCGCAGACCGCGCCATCTTGGTAGAAACTGATGCTGATGTGCAGCCTTTAGCTGTTGCAAAAATTCTCAAAGCGCTTTCTGAAAAAGAGCAAGCCCAAATTGTGATTCTCGGTAAACAAGCAATTGATGATGATAGCAATCAGACGGGTCAAATGTTGGCGAGTCTAATGGATATTCCGCAGGCGACTTTTGCTTCTAAAGTAGTGGTTGCCGATGGTAAAGCGAATGTGACTCGTGAAGTCGATGGTGGTCTAGAAACGATTGCGATTACTTTACCCGCAGTCATTACAACTGACTTACGGTTGAATGAGCCGCGTTATGTGACCTTGCCCAATATCATGAAAGCGAAAAAGAAAACCCTAGAAATTATCAAGCCTGAAGAACTGGGTATTGACATTACCCCCCGTCTTAAAACACTGAAAGTAGAAGAGCCACCAAAGCGCTCGGCTGGTGTGATGGTGGCTGATGTGGCAGCTTTGGTTGATAAACTCAAAAATGAAGCGAAGGTAATTTAAATGACGGCTCCTATCTCACTCGTGATTGCTGAACACGATAATCACGCCTTAAAGCAAGCTACGCTGAATGCCGTCGCTGCTGCCCAGCAAATTTCTTCAGAGATCGATGTTTTAGTTGCTGGTAGCGGTATCGATAATGTAGCTTCTGCCGCCGCTCAAATCGCTGGAGTGCGTAAAGTCATTCATATAGATGCCCCTAGTTTGGCTGATCAATTGGCTGAACCCTTGGCTGCACAAATTTTAGCTATTGCTAAGGGCTATAGCCATATCTTGGCTCCTGCTACAGCCAATGGTAAAAATGTGTTGCCTCGTGTTGCCGCTAAGCTGGATGTGGCACAGTTATCTGATATCACTAAGATTGTTTCGCCTGACACTTTTGAGCGTCCAATTTATGCAGGTAATGCAATTGCGACTGTGCAATCAAATGATCCAATAAAAGTCATTACCGTTCGCACCACTGGCTTTGATCCAGTTGCTGCCAGCGGAGGGTCGGCAGTAATAGAGCGGCAAGCAGTTTCCGAGATTCCCAGTAAATCCTCTTTTGTTGGCCGTGAACTCACTAAGTCAGATCGTCCTGAGCTCACTGCTGCCAAAATTATCGTATCTGGTGGTCGTGGCTTGGGATCTGGTGAGAAGTATCAAGAGATCGTGATGCCGTTAGCAGATAAGCTTGGCGCGGCACTGGGTGCATCACGCGCTGCAGTAGATGCTGGCTATGTGCCCAATGATTACCAAGTTGGTCAGACTGGCAAGATTGTTGCTCCGCAACTGTATATCGCAGTAGGTATCTCTGGTGCCATCCAGCACTTAGCGGGTATGAAGGATTCCAAAGTGATCGTAGCGATCAATAAAGATCCAGAGGCGCCGATCTTTAGTGTTGCCGATTATGGTTTAGTTGCTGACTTAAATACCGCTGTACCCGAGCTGACTAACTTACTCAGTTAAAGCATCTCGAGCCTATTCTTTAAATGCCCCATTTCTAATTTATTGGAAACTTGATGCCGTATGTAGCCCCAGTAAAAGATATGCTGTTTGTGATGAATGAACTTGCGGGGCTGTCCACCGTAGTTTCTTATCCCACTTATGCTGAGGCGGGTGCTGATGTGGATTTAGCTTCGGCGATTCTTGAAGAGTCTGCTAAATTTAATCAAGATGTAGTGGCGCCACTCAATTGGCTCGGCGATCAAACTCCTAGCTCATTAAAGGGTGGAGTCGTAACAACGACCCCTGGTTTTAAAGAGGCCTTTGAGCAATTTGGAGCGGCGGGTTGGCAGGGTGTCGTGCACCCTGCAGGGTTTGGTGGACAAGGTCTGCCAAAGCTGATTGCTACTGCCTGCTTTGAGATGGTGCACTCGGCAAGCCTGTCATTTGCTTTATGTCCAATGTTGACTGATGGGGCAATTGAAGCCTTATTGACCGCTGCTAGTCCACAATTGCAGGAACTTTATGTACCCAAGATGATCTCTGGGGAATGGACTGGGACTATGTGTCTCACAGAGCCTCAAGCAGGATCCGATTTATCCATGGTGCGTTCTCGTGCTGTACCTGAAGCTGACGGCACCTACAAAATTTTTGGCACCAAAATTTATATTACTTATGGTGAGCACGACATGGCAAAGAATATTGTCCATCTCGTATTGGCCAGAACACCAGATGCGCCAGAGGGTGTTAAAGGAATTTCTTTATTTGTAGTGCCGAAGATTTTAGTGAATGCAGATGATTCTCTAGGTGAACGTAATGATGTTCAGTGCGTTTCTATTGAGCATAAGCTCGGCATTAAGGCTAGCCCAACTGCAGTGTTGCAGTTTGGCGATCATGGCGGCGCAACCGGCTACTTGGTGGGTGAAGAAAATCGTGGCTTGGAATACATGTTTGTCATGATGAACGCTGCGCGGTTTGCGGTGGGAATGCAGGGTATTGCAGTGGCCGAGCGCGCATATCAAAAAGCGGTCCAGTATGCGAAAGATCGTATCCAGAGTCGAGATCTGACCGGCTCTTCAGAGCCTGTAGCGATTATTCATCAGCCTGATGTGAAGCGTATGTTAATGACGATGCGTGGCTGTATTGAGGCCTCTAGAGCCTTGGCATACTATACTGCTGCTGCTTACGATGGGCAGCATGCGTCCCCAGATGAAATTGCTCGCAAACAAAATCAAGCGCTATATGAATTCTTGGTACCAATTGTGAAGGGTTTTTCGACTGAGATGTCAATTGAGGTCGCAAGCTTGGGTGTTCAAGTCCATGGTGGAATGGGTTTTATCGAAGAGACAGGTGCAGCACAACACTATCGTGATGCTCGTATCTTGACCATCTATGAGGGCACTACAGCTATTCAAGCAAATGATTTAATTGGTAGAAAGACAGTGCGTGATAGCGGTGCTACTGCAAAGCTTTTCTCAGAAAAAATTCAGCAAACTGAAAAAGATCTTTTCAGTAGCGCTACTGCAGATGCTTTAGCATTATTAAAGCAGTTAACTCCTGCGCGTGAAGCATTCGAAGCTTCGGTAGCTTACATTGTGGCAAATGCGAAGACAGATATTAAAGCGGTCTATGCGGGCAGTTTCGCCTACTTACGTTTGTGTGGCTTGGTTTTGGGTGCATGGCAAATGGCCCGTGCCTTATTGGCTGCACAAGAGTTGCGGGCAGGCGATCCGAATTTCTATGATGCCAAGATTGCTACTGCTCGCTTCTTTGCGGAAAATCTCTTGCCACAATCTCAGGCTTTAGCCACTTCGATCTTGGAGAGCGGACATTCAACCAATGCTCTGACGGCGGAGCAGTTTTAAGATTTAAAAAAATGTCGCCGTTCATTCAAAAGCTATCTGTATTATTGAGATAGCTTTTTTGCTTCTAGCAGTTGGGAGATGAAAAATTGTTCAAAAGCAATTGCTAAGAATGTCATCATGACAATAGTGCCCAGGACTAGAGAAAAAATTACTGTGAGTACAACTGGCCAACCTGATTTAGTCGCTCTACTAGGATCAATGCCCGGATTAAATTGAGCATCCCACTTTTCGTCAGCACGCAAGCCATAAACAATAGTTGTTAGCCAACTTGCCTCTAAAGTAATAAATCCAAAAGTAATCATTACCCAGCCAGGGGCTGAGAGAAATCGCGCCTCCTTCAGAATCAACCAACCAGCAATTCCACCCACAAAAGAGAGCAGTTGTACCCACGCCCAAAAGGATTTAAATCCTTGTAAGTAGAAACAGTTAAAGCCAGTTCCGGGAAAAAATAATCCAAGTGAGCAGAATAGGAGTTTGTATTTTTTCATTCAGACTTTCAGTAATTAGGTATTGCAATGGTGAACTATTTTTTATTTCGATGAATTGCTTTTTTGCATAAAACTTAAGACTTCTCGATCCGCACCAATCATGAGCAGTTGGTCACCATTACGCACAATCGAGCGGTAATCATTTAATTCGTATAGGAAATCATTTTCTAATTCCATACGTTGGGGTGCACAGGCCATCTTTGTGCTGGCGATTTGATCTAGCGTAAAGCCTTTGGCATCTTCGGTAATCCGTGCAGTAAAGCGATTGCAACCTGTTGATCCGCTCACGCGCTCGCCATTGGCATCAAAAGTAATTTGGATTGGATTGCTATTCTCACCCTGGGGAATTTGTCGGGCACGCACTTCTCCTTTGCTGTTGGGTGCGAGATTCCAGCGAACGAGCTCCCATTTCGTGTTTCGGAACTCACTACTCGGGGGACTAGTTTTGGCGGTGCAGGGTGGGATGACGTTGGCGCAGGCCGTCAAAAAACCTAAACTGAGGCAAGAAAGAGTGAGAAAGAATCGATCTATAGTGCCTTTGGAGGGTCTAAAAGTGGCTATTCTCATGGCAATATTTCTGTAAGTTATTGTTTTTAATAATTATTTTATGAATTTATGGATTCCATTCTACTGTTGAAGCTAAAGAGGCGTGCACTTAAATAGGTGGATCAAGTAGGGGTTTTCGTCTAGAATATGAGGTTTTCCGCTATACCGTGCATTTGTTTTGTTAATTTGCTCAGTTAGTTGGAGCCCAAGATTGGCTAGTAATTTCATTGGGTTGTAATCAACCTGTTTTCATTTTAGATTTTAAGGAATAAGTATGGTCGTCATTCGACTGGCACGCGGCGGCTCAAAGAAGCGCCCTTTTTATAGCATCGTGGCTACAGACAAGCGCAATCGTCGCGACTCGAACTTTATCGAGCGCATTGGTTATTTCAATCCGCAGGCAGCTGAGTCAGAGCAAGCAATGCGTATTGCTCAAGACCGTTTGACTTATTGGACTGGTGTTGGCGCGCAGATATCTCCAACAGTGGTTCGCCTGATCAAAAATAATCCTGCAGTCTAAAGACTTCAACTCCAAAGACTTGTTCTTAGCGATCGAGTCTTTGGCAGCAGAATTGATTAGTAGTGTTATTTGGGGAGTTGAGGTGGCTTCAATATGAATACACCTTCCCTAGATGATTTGATTGAGCTAGGCTCAATCCAAGATGCTCAAGGCTTACAGGGTCAGATTAAGGTTCGCCCTCATTCTTCCGACCCCGTAGCCCTCTTATCTAGCAAAGAACTTTGGTTATCTCTCATTCCTCGTCGGAGTGCAGGTGCAGCTACTTCTGTCGAGCAGGCTTCGCTGATACTGTATCGAGTGAAGCAAGCAAAGATGCATAGCGGTACGGTGGTGATCTCTCTAGATGGCATCACCGATCGCGATCAAGCTGAAGCCCTTAAAGGAGCCCGCATTTTAGTTGCGCGTGACGTATTTCCAAAGACGGATGCCGATAGCTACTACTGGGTTGACCTGATTGGTTGTAAGGCCGTCAATCTTCAAGGCGAAAGTCTTGGTGAGGTGATTGATGTTAACGATAACGGCGCTCATGGAGTCATTGCTCTTGGCGATTCAGAAACCAAAGCTGTAAAACAGTTAGTGCCTTTCGTAAAAGAAGCAGTACAAAATGTTGACTTGCCTAACAAGCTCATTACACTGGATTGGCAAGCTGATTGGTAGTCCGTACTAAATGCAAATAGGCAATTGATTTTCCATTTCTCATATGCGCTTTGATGTAGTCACCTTATTTCCTGAAATGTTCTCTGCCCTGACGCAGTGGGGTATTACTGGACGCGCCTGTGATCAAGGCCTTGCTAGTGTGAATCTGTGGAATCCGCGCGATTATTGTTCTGACCCCCGTAAGACAGTGGATGATCGCGCTTATGGTGGTGGCCCTGGCATGGTGATGATGGCCAAGCCATTGGAAGATACGATATCTGCCCTAAAAGCTGCACATCAAACTCAGAACGTGACTTCTGGTCCAATTTGTCTATTGGCCCCTCAAGGGGAGGTCTTTTCTCAGAAGATAGCGACAGATATCCTCAATTATGGCAATTTAACCTTCATTTGCGGTCGATACGAGGCAGTAGATCAGCGTTTTATTGATCGAAACGTCGACTTACAGCTTTCTATGGGCGATTTTGTGGTTTCTGGCGGGGAATTACCTGCTATGACGATGATGGATGCGGTCATTCGCCTTATCCCAGGCGCCTTGGGAGATGGCGAATCCGCTATCCAGGATAGCTTTATCAATGGCCTTTTGGACCACCCCCACTACACTCGCCCTGAAATATATGAAAATTTATCTGTCCCAGACGTGCTTTTGGGCGGACATCACGCTAAAATAGCAGATTGGCGTCGGCAGAAGTCTTTAGAGCTGACACTAAGGCTTAGACCTGATTTGATTAAATCAGCAAGAGCCAACGGGTTGCTAAGTAAAGAAGATGAGCAGTTTCTTCGAACACTATAAGTAATTATGGTTTTGAATAAAGTGTTTGTGTTTTGATTTAGTGAAATAGTTTTAACTGCATCCTCTGTCTGGTCCGTTGATGAAAATCTCGGGATTAAACGCTGACAAGATGTTTAAGGATTAATAATGAATTTGATCGAAAAAATTGAGCAAGAAGAAATTGCTCGCCTAATGGCTAACAAAACACTTCCGAGTTTTGCTCCTGGCGACACGGTAGTGGTTGGTGTGAACGTAGTTGAAGGTACACGTAAGCGTACCCAGGCCTTTGAGGGCGTTGTGATTGCTAAGCGCAATCGCGGTTTGAACTCTAGCTTTATCGTTCGTAAGATTTCATCTGGCGAAGGTGTTGAGCGTACATTTCAAACTTACTCACCATTGATCGCTAGCATTGAAGTGAAGCGTCGCGGTGATGTGCGTCGCGCAAAGTTGTACTACTTGCGTGATCGTTCAGGTAAGTCTGCACGTATTAAAGAAAAACTTCCTGCTCGTAAAGTCAAAGCAGTTGCTGAGATAGTAGCGGAATAAGGTTTGCTTTAATCTCAAAAGAAGGCGGCCTAGGCTGCCTTTTTTATTGCCCTAAAATAAACTCATGTCTAAGAAACTTAATCCCGAAGAGCAGAAGCTGAATATTGCTACTCCCTTGGGTTTTGATGCGCAGGCTATTCCGGTTCATGAAGTTTGTATTGCTCAGTCTAAGGTGGATATTGGTCATTTAGACCCAGCGCATCTCAGGAATCGTTTTCAGAATCCACCCGTCTGGCAGCCGGAGATTACGGATGAGAATCGGCACGTGATTGCGACGGATATTATTTCGAAGCGTCAGGCTGCTGGGAAGATCACACACGCAGCGGTATTAATCCCACTGATACTTCAAAACGATGGCCTCACAGTGCTGCTCACTCAGAGAACAGATCATTTGCATGACCATGCAGGTCAAATTAGCTTTCCCGGTGGCAGGATGGATTCCGGTGATTCCAGCCCTCATGCGACGGCTTTACGAGAAAGTGAAGAGGAGATTGGTTTAGATCGCAACGGTGTGGAGATCATTGGCCAATTACCTCAATATCTAACAGTTTCGGGCTATAGTGTTACACCAGTTGTAGGCTTAGTAAAACCTCAGGCAGAATACATCTTAGATGCTTTTGAAGTGGCGGATATTTTTGAAGTGCCTTTACATTTTTTAATGGATCCTGCTAATCATCAAGTGCGGGTCTGGGAGAGTGATTTAGGTAGTCGTCGGTTTTATTCGATGCCCTATGAAAATCGTTTTATCTGGGGCGCTACTGCAGGCATGTTGCGTAACCTTTATCATTTATTAAAAGTATGACCTTCTTCTCCATTCTCTTCGCCCTGATTGCTGAGCAATATCGCCCAGTAACCTCTAATCACTGGATTGCGCGTTTTAGCGCTCGCTGGTTAGATTGGGTTGCCGGTGAATTCGGCGGCAAGACCGAGGAAGGCGCGAGTCCTGTTGGTGCTCGAATGGCGTGTTTAGTAGCTTTCATTCTGCCAACATTTCTGGTTTTTGTAATTTATGTTGTTTGCATGCTGAGCTTTCCTATTTTGGGATTCCTTTGGAACATCGTCATTGCTTACCTATTTTTTGGCTTTCGCCAATTTAGCCACTCCTTCACCCAAGTTCATGAGGCGATTGCTAACCATGATTTACCTGCAGCTCGCTTAGCGCTTGCTCAATGGTATGGCCCTGAATTGGATGCCTCTAATCTCACTGAGACTGAAGTGATTTCACTTGCACTAGAGCGCGCGATTATTGGCTCACACCATCATGTGTTTGGTGTGTTGTTCTGGTTCATGATGCCCATGGGTCCTGCAGGTGTGGTGTTATACCGCTTAGCTGATACTGCTGCTCAGCGCTGGTCAGAAAAAGGTGATTTCAATTTAAGTGAAGCAGCGCGCCATTTCTTCTATGTATTAGATTGGGTTCCTGCACGCATTACCGCAATGGGCTTTGCGATTGTCGGTAACTTTGAAGGCGCTGTCTATGCATGGCGTCATCTGACTGGTAAATGGTCTGACTCTTTGTCGGCGGTGATCTTAGCTTCAGGTAGTGGCGCTTTAGGAGTTCGCTTGGGCGAGCCTATGAGCGAGCCTGATAGCGACGAGGCTCTACGTATGGCCGAGGCTGGAGAGCCGGTTTTTTATGAAGTAGGTCTGGAGCCAACTGAACGCACCATGCGTTCCGCGGTGGGCTTGGTGTGGCGCTTGGTTATCGCTTGGATGGCTTTATTGCTAATGCTGACCATCGCTCTTTGGCTTGGCTAATCCCCTGGATCTGCGTATCGGCAGTTTTTGAATCGGAACGCAATTGCCTAAATAGCGCTAGTCTTTCTGGCGCTATTTCATTTTTGTCTACCGCGTCTCGTATTGCGCAATCTGGCTCTGACTGATGCGCACAATTATGAAAGCGACACTTTCCTAGCAAGTCATGGAATTCTCTAAAGGCATGCTCTAGTTCACTAACGGACATGTGCGCTAAGCCAAATTCTTGAAAGCCCGGAGAGTCAATTAGAGCACCCAATTTGCCGCTGGCATCACGCCCCCAAGCCTCGGGTAGCTCAAAGTAGCGACAAGCGGTTGTGGTGTGTTTACCGGTATCTAAGCGGACTGAGTACTCTTGCGTAATTGCCGCTGCATTCGGAACCCAGGCATTGAGTAAGCTGGACTTGCCCATACCGGATTGGCCTACGAACACAGATACTTTGCCGCAAATAGCAGGGCGCAATGCTTCGATGGAGGCCTCATCAAATTTAGCTGATACCTCTGTAACGGGATAGCCCATACGAGCATACGGTGCAATGATTTTACGAGCGTGCTCTAGGTTATCTTTGAGGTCGCATTTGTTCAGCAAGATATGCAAACCAATTTGATTGGTTTCTGCAGCAACCACCGCTCTTCCCAAAAGATCGGGGGAGAAAGCTGGTTGGGTTGCTAGTACAACTAATATTTGATCAACATTCGAGGCAATGAGCTTGCTTTTAAAAGCATCGGAGCGATAGAGCAAATTTTCTCGTGGCTCAATACGGATGATGCGAGCCTGATCAGCCGAGGTCATCTCCAACAACATGCGGTCACCCACGGCGCCAATATGTTGCTTGGCCGGGGTACTGACTTGAATTAATTCACCAGCAGGAGATTCATTTCCGCGCTCATCTTTAACTAAACGCTGCGCTAAATAATGCCTTCCATAGGAGGCGGTGAGTAGCGCATGAAATTGCTCCATGAATTAAATCAAGCCCACATGCTTAGTTAAATCGCTTGAGATTAGCAATGCGCAAGGGCGCAGGAGGATGCGAGCTATAAAAAGCGGTGTAAATCGGATCAGGCGTCAAAGTAGATGCGTTGTCTTGATAGAGTTTTACCAAAGCAGAGATCAAGTCAGTTGCAGAAGATTTATCTGCTGCAAAACCATCGGCCTCGTATTCATGTTTACGGGATGCCAGGCTGGATAGTGGAGTGAGGAAAAAGCTAAATACTGGCGATACCAGCATAAAGAGTGCTAAGGCAAGTCCACCGTTATAGCCATTGGGGCTTGGCATCACACCTAGATCGCTATAGAACCAAGCTTGAGTGCTGATCCATCCCAAGAGTGCAAATGTGGCAAAGCTCAATGCAAAAGACACTAGCAAGCGCTTGCGAATATGGTTGCACTTGTAGTGACCCAGTTCATGCGCTAGTACGGCCTCTACTTCACCAGGATTGAGCTTCTCGATTAGGGTGTCAAAAAAGACGATACGCTTGGCTTTACCCATGCCAGCAAAAAAAGCATTGCCGTGCGCACTCCGCTTGCTGCCATCCATGACAAATAAACCCTGGCTTGCAAAATCACAGCGACTTAATAAGCCTTCGATTTGCGTTTTGAGCGGACCCTCTTCTAGCGCTTGAAATTTATTAAAGATCGGTGCGATGAAGGTCGGGAATATCCACTGCATTAATAGACTAAATACAGTGAGTACGCCCCAAGCCCACAGCCACCATAAATCACCCGCTTGAGCCATCAGGCTCAGGATGACCCAGAGGAGTGGAATACCAATCGCACCACCAACACCTAAGCCCTTAAACATATCGCTAAAGAAGAGTTTAGCGTTCATGCGATTAAAGCCAAAACGCTCTTCCAGATAAAACTGTTTGTACCAAGAGAAAGGTAGATCTAGAATTCCGGAGATCAAGACAATGGATATCAATAAAGCCATTTGCTGTGCAATGCCTTCACCCAGCAATTGCAAGAGGCCGATATTAAGAATCTGTAAACCGCCTAAGAGTGTGAAGCTAATCAAAATAATTGCACTGACACCGTTCTCTAAAATACCCAGGCGCAGTTTGGCAATCGTATAGTCGGCAGCCTTTTGATGTTCTGCTAAAGAGATTTGGGAGGCAAACTCAGCAGGCACCACATCGCGGTTGATAGCGACGTGCCGAATTTGACGTTGGGATAACCAGTGGCGTAGACCAAAGCTGGCGATGAAGGCGATTAGAAAAACAATAGTGAATGTCATGAGATGATTATAGATATGAGTGAAAAAACAAGTACCCCAACCCCAAAGGTGGCGCCAGCCAATGAGCACCTGATTTGGGTGGATATGGAGATGTCAGGCCTAGATCCTGAAAAAGAGCGCATTTTAGAAATTGCTGTGATCGTGACTGATGCGCATCTCAATACTATCGCCACCGCCCCTGTTTGGGTGATCCGCCAGGAAGATGCTCTATTGGATGCGATGGATGCTTGGAATAAGGGTACGCACGGACGCTCCGGCCTGATTGATAAGGTCAAAGCTTCAACTACGGATGAGGCCACCGCTGAAGCCGAATGTATCGCTTTCCTAAAGAAATACATCAAGCCCGGTATTGCTCCCATGTGTGGCAATACGATTGGTCAGGATCGGCGCTTTATGGCCAAATACATGCCCAAATTGGAGGCATTCTTTCATTATCGAAATATTGACGTTTCTACACTCAAGGAGCTTTGCAAGCGCTGGCATCCTGAGCTGGTGAAGGGTTTTTCCAAAAAGCAGGCTCATACCGCCTTGGCAGATATTGAAGAGTCCATAGAAGAGCTCAAGTACTACCGAGAAAAGTTTATCGTGCCACTGCCAGAAAGTGCTCAGAGCTAATTACTTTTTAAGTGCGTTTTTTGGTCTAAAAGCCTTGACGATGGCCTCATCTACTTCGATATAAGGGCCGCCGATGAGGTCAATGCAGTAAGGTACGGCAGCAAAAATACCCGGAACAATCGATTTGCCCTCGGCGTCCTTTAAACCTTCCAAGGTTTCTTTAATGGATTTGGGTTGACCTGGCAAATTGATCACAAGGGCTGCGTGTCCTTCGATTTCTCGTAAAACCGCAGTCTGGCGAGACAAAATCGCAGTCGGTACAAAGCGCAGGCTAATTTGACGCATTTGCTCGCCAAATCCGGGCATTTCCCGGGTTCCAGCATCGGTTGTAGCCTCTGGGGTGACATCTCTAAGAGAGGGGCCTGTACCGCCTGTGGTGAGGACTAAATCGCAACCGAGATCATCCGTGAGTTCTACGATCGTTTCGGTAATGATCTCCCGCTCATCCGCAATCAGGCGCTCATGAAAGACGCAGGGGGTGCTGATGGCGGTCTGTAGCCATAATTGCAAGGCAGGAATGCCCTCATCGGTATAAACGCCCTTACTGGCTCTATCGGAGATTGAAATCAGGCCAATTTTGATTTCATTAGGGGTGGATCTTTTCCAAGCTTCGGTATGCTTCATGTTTCTATTCTAGCTATTATTAGGGCATGTTTACACACTCAACAAACCAGTTTCAAGAAATCATCGATTTCATGCTCACAGATGCCAAAAGGCGGGGCGCCTCAGATGCCGTAGCAGAGGTTTCGGAAGGCCAAGGTCTCTCGGTCACCGTCCGTAAAGGTGAGGTCGAAACTATTGAACAGAGTCTTGATAAGCAGGTTGGCGTTACGGTCTTTTTAGGTCACCGCCGCGGCAACGCTAGCACCAGTGATTTCTCGAAAGAGTCTCTTAAAGCGACTGTTGAGGCTGCGTACCATATTGCCCAACATACAGCGGAAGATCTTTGTGCTGGACCTGCTGAAAAATCACTCTTAGAAAAGCACCCACTGGATTTGGATTTATTCCATCCCTGGGATTTAGACTCAGCGACGGCAATCGATATTGCTCGAACTGCTGAAGGCGCTGCCTTTGCTGTTAGTAAGCAAATTCAAAATAGTGATGGTGCTTCGGTATCTGCGCATCATGCGCATTTCATGATGGGTACAAGTCATGGCTTTATGGGCGGCTATCCATTCTCACGCCACTATATTTCGTGTGCACCAATTGCCAATGAGGGCGGTAAAAAATCCCTCATGCAAAGAGACGACTGGTATTCCAGCTCACGTATCCCAGGGGAGTTGGCTGATCCAGCTGCCATTGGTAAATACGCAGCAGAGCGTGCACTCTCACGCCTTAAAGCGAGATCACTCAGTACTCGCCGTTGCCCGGTAATCTTTGAAGCTCCCTTGGCTGCTGGCCTATTAGGTGGATTAGTGCAAGCAGTATCTGGTGGGGCTCTGTATCGACGCTCAAGCTTTCTATTGGATAGCTTAGGTAAACAAGTATTACCAAAGCATGTCAGCCTTTTTGAAAACCCCCATCTCAAATCGATGACTGGAAGCGTGCCTTTTGATGAAGAGGGTGTGAAGACTTCAGCAAGAACCGTAGTTGAAAAAGGAATTTTGCAAGGCTATTTCTTATCCACGTATTCCGCCAGAAAACTAGGTATGAAAACTACCGGTAACGCTGGTGGCTCCCATCATCTGACATTACACAGCCGCAAGACGCCTAAGGGTGGCTTACCCGCGCTCTTAAAGGAAATGGGCACAGGTTTGTTGGTTACCGAACTCATGGGGCAGGGCGTGAATTACGTCACTGGTGATTACTCTCGGGGTGCCTTTGGCTACTGGGTAGAGAACGGTGAGATTCAATACCCGGTAGAGGGTATTACGATTGCTGGTAACTTGCGCGATATGTTGATGGATATTCAGATGATTGGTAGTGATTCATTAATTCGTGGGACTAAAGAAACGGGTTCCATTTTGATTGGGTCAATGACTATTGGCGGTAAATAGAGCAGAAAACAGAAAACAGAAAATACTATTTTGGAGGAGAAGAAGATGCAAAGACGTTCCTTTTTAAAGAAAGCCGCTATCGGTGCAGGTGCAGCAGCATTAGCTGCGCCAACAATTGCCCAGAGTTTGCCAACACTGAATTGGCGTTTGGTTTCTAGCTTTCCTAAATCCCTAGATACTTTATTCGGTACTCCAGAAGTATTTGCGAACTCCTTACGCAAGGCGACCGATGGTAAGTTCAATATCAAAATATTTGCTGCAGGAGAGTTAGTACCAGCACTGCAAGTATTAGATGCAGT